>JBIKOK010000048.1:0-37328 GCA_044358025.1 Opitutaceae bacterium | reverse complement strand
GGAGTGGGGCGGGATGCATTTCGTGGCGGGAAAGACACTTACTAGGTTGCGCCGCCGCTTCGCGGCGGCAGGCTCGGGCCACCATGGAATCGCACGAGGTGATGAAAGAAGTGTTGAAGCGGACCAGCGCAAAACAGATTGCCGCCGAGATGCAGCTGTCGCTGTCGCTCATCTATAAGTGGGCCGAGTTGCCCGAGGACGACAGCGGGAGCGGCACGGGCAGTCCGCTCGACCGGGTGGGGCAGCTCATCCGCATCACGAAGGATGCGCGGGTGGCGCAGTGGGTGTGCGAACAGGCGGACGGTTTCTACATCCGCAATCCGAAAAACCTGCCGCCGAACCAGGCGCTCATTCCGCTGACGAACGGGATCGTGCAGGAGTTCGCCGACATGTTGGCGGCGATCGCGATTTCGTCGGCGGACAGTATCATCACGACGGAAGAGGCGAAGAAGATCCGTTCGCGGTGGGAGGAGTTGAAAAGCGTGACGGAGGGTTTTGTGTTCGCGGCGGAGAGCGGGAATTTCGGGGCGGCGAAGGCGGAACCGGAGAAGAAGTAGGGTTGACCGCGAGGGGCGCGGTGCGCCCGGGCGGCGGGTAAGGGCCGTCGGGCCGGAGACGGGCGCCCTCTGGCCGCGCGGATTGTCCGGCGATCTGTCGGACGAACGGGCGTGCGCACGCGCTAGGCCGGGCAGGCCGGTCAAGCCGAGCGACGCGGGCAAACGGGCGGAGGTGCGCGGGCGCGGGTGGGCGGCCGCGCCGGGAGCGGGCCGCGTGCGGCCGGCACGCCCTACATTTTCAGCAACTGGCGCGCGAGGAAGGCAGACTGGAGCGAGGCGAGTTCCTTCAGGCCGGTTTGGGCGAGGCCGAGGAGGGACTGGAGCTGTTCGCCCGAGAACGTGGTTTCCTCGCCGCTGCCCTGCACCTCGACGAACTGGCCGCGGCCGGTCATCACGATGTTGGCGTCGACCTCGGCGTCCTTGTCCTCGAGGTAGTCGAGGTCGAGGAGCGCCTGGCCGTCGAAAATGCCGGCGCTGACGGCGGCGACGGAATCGGTGAGGGGGTTCTCGGCGATTTTTTTCGCGTCGAGGAGTTTTTGGATCGCGAGGCGGGCGGCGAGGTAGGCGCCGGTGATGGAGGCGGTGCGCGTGCCGCCGTCGGCCTGGAGGACGTCGCAATCGAGCCAGAGGGTGTTTTGGCCGAGTTTTTTCAGATCGAGGACGGCGCGGAGGGAGCGGCCGATGAGGCGCTGGATCTCGATGTTGCGGCCGTCGGCCTTGCCGCGGGAGATTTCGCGGGGTTTGCGGTCGAGGGTCGAGTAGGGGAGCATCGAATACTCGGCGGTGAGCCAGCCGCCGGGGACCTTCTGTTGTTTCATCCACGTGGGGACGTTCGCCTCGATGGTCGCGGCGCAGATGACGCGGGTGAGGCCGAACGACACGAGCACCGAGCCGGTGGCGTGGGGAGCGATATTGGCCTCGAAGGAAATCGGACGCAGTTGGTCGGGTTTGCGGCCGGCGGCGCGCGGAGCGGGAGGTGACATGCGGGCGACCGTAGTGGCGCGGGGAAGGGCGTCACCTGAAAAGTAACGCGGGCCCCGGGGCGGCGGCGGGGGACTCGGCGGTCAGGCGCCGCCGGGGCGCTCTTCGCGCTCGGTGGGCTTGATTTTGGTGGGAGCGGGCTGGTTGGCCTGTTCGCTCATGAAGCGGATGAGGCGGTCGTTGAAGGTCTTCGCGGGGTCGTGCCCCATCTTCTTCAGCGCCTGGGTGAGGGCGGCGACCTCGACGAGGCGGGCGATGTCGCGGCCGGGGCGCACGAAGAGTTCGATGTGCGGCACGCGCATGCCGAGGATTTCGTAATAATTTTCCTCCAGACCGGTGCGCTCCTCGATGGCCTCGGGGGTCCACTCCCGGAGGGAAACGACCATGTCGATGCGTTTTTCCAAGCGGACGCATTTGATGCCGAACATTTCGCCGACGTTGATGATGCCGATGCCGCGGCATTCCATGTAGCCGCGGTTGAGGGGGCGGGAGGACGCCATGAGTTCGCGTTCGTCGAGGAGTTTGATGACGGTGAGGTCGTCGGCGACGAGGGAGTGGCCGCGCTCGATGAGGGCGAGGGCGCATTCGGATTTGCCGACGCCGGAATCGCCGCGGAGCATCACGCCGACGCCCTTGATATCGAGGGTGGTGGCGTGTTCGGTGCCGCTGGGGGCGAATTCGTTGTCGATGCAGAGGGTGGCGAGATTCACGAAATTCATCGTGATCATCGGCGTGCGGAAGAGGGGCAGGCGCATCTCGGTCGCGACGGCGAGCATGGGATGCGTGGGGATGTAGTTGCGCGTGAGTACGAGGCACGGGATGCCTTTGCGGACCATCTGTTCGAAGATGAGGACCTGCTCGCGCTGCGAGAGGGTCTTGAGGTAGGTGATTTCCGCGGCCCCGAGGACCTGGATACGGCGGTGCGCGAAATATTTGAAGAAGCCCGTGAGCGCGAGAGCCGGGCGGTTGATGCTGCCCTCATGGATGAGCCGGTGCATCCCGGCGTCGGCCGTGACGGTCTCCAGCTGGAGCTTCGTGCGGTAAGTCTCGAAGAAGTGGGCGACCGTGATGCCGTGGATGGCTTTTTGCATGGGGGAAGGAGGGCGGGCGGCGGGAGCTGAGCGTTAAGTGCCGGGGGGCTCAAACCCGAACGAAGGTGAGTGAGGACGCCACGACGGGGCGAGGTTTGGCGCTCCGCTCCCGGCGCTCAACTCCCAACTTGGCCCAGATCACAGATCGAAATTTTCACCGAGGTAGAATTTCCGGGCCTGCTCGTCCTTGATCAGGAAGTCGCCGGTGCCCTCGCTGAGGATCTTGCCCTTGTGGACGAGATAGGCGCGGTCGACGATGCGGAGGGTTTCGCGGACGTTGTGGTCGGTGACGACCACGCCGATGCCGCGGGATTTGAGCTGGAGGATGATTTTCTGCACTTCGGCCACCGAGATCGGATCGATGGCGGCGAACGGTTCGTCCATGAGGAGGAATTTGGGGCGCGTGACGAGGGCGCGGGCGATCTCGAGGCGGCGGCGCTCGCCGCCGGAAAGGGTGTAGGCTTTTTGGCGGGCGACGTGGGTGAGGGAGAGTTCGGTGAGGTGCTCCTCGACGCAGGCGGCGCGGTCGCGGCGCGGGATGCCGGCGACTTCGACGATGGCGAGGATGTTTTCCTCGACGGTGAGTTTGCGGAAGACGGAGGCCTCCTGGGGCAGGTAGCCGATGCCGTGGCGCGCGCGTTCGTGCATGCGCAGGGCGGTGATGTCGGTGCCGTCGAGCGCGACGCGGCCGGCGGTGGCGGGCACGAGGCCGACGATCATGTAGAAGGTCGTGGTTTTGCCGGCGCCATTCGGGCCGAGGAGGCCGACGACTTCGCCCGCGCGGAAGTGGATGCTGACGCCGTCGACGACGGTGCGGGCGCCGAAGGTTTTGACGAGGCCCGCGGTGCGGATTTCGGAGGAGGGCGGGACGGGAGCGCTCATTGGGGTGGGACGGGGGCGATCGGCACCGTGATCAGGGGGGCGGGCGCGGCCGGGGTCGCGGGGGACGGCGAGGCGGCCTTGGCTTTTTCTTTGCCGGGACCGAGGTCCTTGATGGGCGGGAGGACGAAGCGCGGGGCCTTGATGACGGCGCGCTGTTCGCCGCGGAGGAGTGTCATCTCGGGGCCGCTGCCGGCGTAGCGGCCGTCGTGGCTGCGGACCGTGGCGGGGTTGCCGGTGAGGATGACCTTGTCGTCACCGGGCAGGACTTCCGCGCGTTCGCAGAAGGCCTCGCGCTCGTTTTGCACGAGGTGGACGTGGCCGGTGGCGATGAGCGATTTGAAGTTTTCCTGTTTGCCGAGGGTGGCCTTGGGATCGCCGGTGCGTTTTGCGACGACGATGAGGCGGTCGCAGGTGAGGCGGAGGTTGGTGGCGGTGACGACGACCTGGTCGCGGAACGTGAAGGTGGTTTCCGTGGCCGTGCTGACCATTTCGGCGGGGCCGGCGCTTTCGATGACGGTGGGAATCGGGGTGACGGGGGCGGCGACGGGAGCGGCCGGTTGGGCCAGGGCGGAAGGGATCGGCTGCAGGCAGGCTCCGAGCAGCAGCGGGAGGACGAGGAGCGGGCGGCAGATCATTTGAGGATGTCGTTCAACTGGGCGGAGAAAACTACGCGGACGTGGCGGGCGAGCGAAACTTTTTTGGCCTCGTGGTCATAGGTCCAGCCTTCGCCGGTGACCTCGATGTCGTCGTGAATGAGGCGGACGGATTTTTCGCCGGTGGCGCGTTTTTCCTGCGGGAAAAAAACGGCGGCGGGACTGAGGAGAATCGTCTCGACGTGGGCGGCGGCGTCGCCGGAGAAGACCGTGATGTTGAGGTCGGTGACCTCGATGCGGGCGGTGCCGAGCGGGCGCACTTCGGAGCCGCGGAGGGTCATGGAGCGGAAGCCGTCCTTGGCGGTGAAGAGGGGGAGCACCCAGTTTTTCGCGGGCACCGGGGCGGAGGGAGCGGCGCCGGAGAGCGCGGCGACGGGCGCGAGCAGCAGGCCGCCGGCGAGGAGGCGGATGGCGAGGGCGGAGGGACTGCGGGGGAACGAGGGCACGGGAGGCGCGCTAGACCCGGGCGGCGAGAATGTGTTCGCAGATTTCGCGCACGGCGCCGCGACCGGCGGGACGGACGGGCACACAGTCGGCGGCGGCGAGGGCGGCGGGCATGGAGCCGGCGGGCGCGATGCCGACGCCGGCCCAGGCGATGGCGGGCGCGTCGATGTCGTCGTCGCCCATGTAGGCGCATTGCGCGGGGGCGAGGCCGAGGGTGGCGGCGAGTTCCTGCAGCGCGGCGAGTTTGTCGGTGCGGCCCTGGATGAGGTGGGGGACCTTGAGTTCGGTGGCGCGCGCGGTCGTGGCGCCGGAGGCCCGGCCGCTGATCCACGCGACGGCGACGCCGGCCTGGTTGAGACGGGTGAGACCCATGCCGTCGAGGATGGAGAACGCCTTTGTTTCGGAGCCGTCGGAACAGATCTGCACGGTGCCGTCGGTGAGGACGCCGTCGACGTCCAGGGCAAGGAGGCAAATTGCGGACCAGGCGGCGGGGGGCACGGGGGACGGCGGGTGAGACATGGGCGGGGTCATCCGATCCAGGCCGCGATGCGGTCGATGATTTTTTCCTTGGTGGGGCGGAACGCCTGTTCGAGCTCGGGGGCGAAGGGGACGGGGAGGTCGAGGGACGCGAGGCGGAGCGGCGCGGCCTTGAGGGCGGGGAAATGGGTTTCGGTGAGGCGGGCGACGAGTTCCGCGCCGAAGCCGTGGGTGCGGCGGCCCTCGTGGAGGACGACGAGGCGGCCGGTGCGGGCGAGGGAGGCCCCGATGGTGTCGAGTTTCAGCGGCGAGAGCGCGCGGAGATCGAAGAGGTCGAAGGATTTTTCGTATTCGGCGGCGAAGTAGTCGGCGGCTTCCTCGGCGAGGGAAACCATGTCGCCGTAGGTGACGAACGTCGCGAAATCGCCGGTGCGGAGCTGGCGCGGCGTCCAGACGGCGCGGTAGTCGGGATCCCAGGACACGGGCGCCTTGCCGCGGCGGTAGAGCGCCTTGTGTTCGAAGAGCAGGACGGGGTTGTTGTCCTCGTAGGCGGCGAGGAGGGCGTTGAACGCGTCCTGGGGCGTGCTCGGGTAGAGGGCCTTGAGGCCGGGCATCGCGAGGAGAAACGAGTCGAGCTCCTGCGAGTGGAAGGAGCCGAAGGTGAGGCCGCCGCCGGTGGGGAGGCGGAACACGACCGGGACGGCGGCGCCGGAGCGGAAGTGGTAGGTCGCGGCGTTGAGGGTGATCTGGGTCGCGGCCTCGGTGACGAAATCGGAGAACTGGAACTCCTCGATCGGGCGGTGGCCGTTCAAGGCGAGGCCGACGGCGTAGCCGGTGCAGGCGCTTTCGGCGAGCGGGGTATTGAAGACGCGGGGACGGCCGAAGTCGGCGAGGAGGCCGTCGGTGACCTTGAAGGCGCCGCCGTAGGTGCCGATGTCCTGGCCGAGCACGAGGGATTCGGGCCGTTCGGTGAGGATTTTCCGGTGGGCGAGGTTGAGGGCCTGGGCGGAGTTGAGCGGGGTCGGGGAAGGCGAGAGCGACGAGCGGTCAGAGCCGAGGGAGGGCACCCATGGAAGCGGGGCGGCCGGCGGAGCGAAGAGGTCGCGCTCCATGGCGGCGATGTCGCCGGCGGGGCGCGGCGTCGCGAGGGACGTTTTCACGCAGGCCTCGAGGAAGGCGGAGAGTTCGGCGTCGACGGCGTCGAGGCGGGCGGCGCCGAGGGCGGCGGCGAGTTGCGCGCGGCATTGCGGGAGCGGGTCGCGGGCGAAGAACCCGTCGCTTTCGCCGGGTTGGAGGTAGTCGCCGGTGTCGTAGGCGGCGTGGCCGCGGAGCCGGAGGGTGTGCGCCTCGATGAGCATCGGCCGCGAGGTGGTGCGGACTTTTTCGATGGCGGCGGCGAGGGTGCGCGCGGTGGCAGCGACATCGGCGGTGGCGTCGAGGGCGAAACCCTCGATGCCGTAGCCGGCGGCGCGGCGCCAGAGTTCGGTGCCGGCCGCGAATTGTTCGGCGACGGGCGTGGAGTAGGCGTAGCGGTTGTTCTCGATGATGAAGAGAACGGGCAGGGAGAGGAGCGAGGCGAGGTTGAGGGTCTCGTGGATGTCGCCCGTGCTCGAGCCGCCGTCGCCGAAGAGCGCGAAGCCGACGGCGGGGCGGCCGAGGCGGCGCTGGGAATCGGTGGCGCCGGCGACGTTGGACAGCATGGCGCCGAGATGGCTGATCATCGGCAGCGAGCGGGCGGCGGGATCGCCGTGGTGGATGTTACCCTCGCGGGCTTTAGTCGGACTGGCGGCGTTGGCGAAATACTGGTTGAGGTGGTCGCAGAGATGGCCGCTCCAGACGAGGTGGCCGCCGAAGCCGCGGTGCGTGAAAGAAATGACGTCGGTGACTTTGTCCGCGAGGAGGGCGAGGGGGATGACCAGGCCCTCGTTGCCCTGGCCGCCGGTGACCGTGCCGCGGATGAGCCCCTGGCGGAAAAGGTCGAGGATGCGGTTGTCGCCGGTGCGCGCGAGCTGCATCCAGGCGTAGATGCGGAGGAGGGCGTCGGAGGGATGGGTCGCGAGTTCCGCAGCGTGCAGCGTGCGCGTGAGGAGGGCGGGAGGAGGAGGAAAGGCCATGAACTTTGGGACGGACCGTGAAGGTGTGCCGGGGCGTGGGCAAGCGAGAGATTTGGCCCGGTGCGGGCGACCCGCCGGCTACCCGGCCAGAAGCGCCTGCGCGCCGCTCTCGTCGATCAGGAGCGATTTCAGGATGCCGCCCTTCAGCGCGGCGGCCACGGCGGCGGCGCGTCCGGCGCCGGCGGCGATGCCGACGACGTGGGGGATCTTTTTTAGGTAGTCGAGTTCGATGCTGATGACGCGGTCGCGCCACCGCGACGCGCACTCCTTGCCCTGGGCGTCGAAAAAGCGGCCGCAGATTTCGCCGACGGCACCGCAGCCTTTGAGGTGGGCGATATCCCCCGCGGTGAGGACGCCGCGCTCGGTGTAGACGGAATTTTCCAGCGAGGCCACGCCGACGAGGGCGGCGTCGGCGCGGCGGAGGCGTTGCCAGACGAATTTGATCTGGTCCGAGGCGAGAAAGAAGTCGCGGGTCTTCTTGTCGGAAACGAAGGCGGGGGTGCTGAGCGTGAGGAACTCCCCGCCCCACAGCTTGACCATGGCGCGGCCGAGTTCGAGGGCGTCCACGTGGGAGATGCTGGAGTCGATGCTGCCCATCGCCTGCACCACGGTGAGCCGGCGGGTTTCGCCGCGGCGGAAGCGTTGGACGATTTCGGCGACGCTGCGGCCGCCGCCGACGGCGACGACCCCGGTCGCGGGGAGCAGGGAGGCGACAAACGGGGCGCCGAAGTGGCCGATGGTGTGGCGGGTCGCCTCGACCCCGGCGTTTCGGGCGACCTTGATCACGGCAGCCGACTCGAGGCCGAACCGGCTGCAGAGCTGGTGCTCGAGCTTGTCGTTGCGGGCGCGGTATTCCTCGACGGTGATGCGCACGATGCCGCGCTCGAGCGCGACCGCGAGGAGCCGGGAGATCTTCGTCTGCGAGACGCGGACGAGTTTCGCGACCTCGGCCTGCCCCAGCCCGTCGGTGTAATAGAGCGTGGCCGCCATGCGGAGGGTTTCGTCGGGATAGGCTTCTTTCTTGGGCATGGCGGGCGGGGTGGGGCGGGAGGGCGCTGACGAATGTGACAATGCGGTTAAATAGTCACTGGAATATTTATGCGCATAAAGGTTTTACTCGACCGCGAGCGGGGCAACGGCCACGCCTGAGCCACCTTCGTACCATGAACCGCAAACTCACTCTCCTCGTGTCCGCAGTGTTGGTCCAGATTGCGCCGGCCGGCGCGCAGACCGCGAATCCGCCGGGCGGGCGGGCCGACGAGGCCGTCAAACTGGAAGCCTTCACGGTGACGGGTTCGAACATCCGCCGCGTGGACGCCGAGACGGCGCTGCCGGTGACGGTCATCGAGAAGAGCGAGCTCGACGCGCGGGGGGCGGCGACGATGGCGGAGCTGTTTGAGACGCTCGGGGCGGCGGAGATTTCGGGGATTACGGAAATCAACAATGGACCGCAGCTCGCGCGCGGCGATGTGGCGTCGGTCGACCTCCGCGGGATCGGCTCCGGCAGCACGCTGACGCTGCTCAACGGCCGGCGCATGGCGCCGCACCCGATCTCGATGGCGGAAAACGGCGTGCCCTCGCTCGCCGTGAATATCAACACCATCCCCCGGGCGATGGTCGACCGCGTGGAAATCCTCCGCGACGGGGCGTCGGCGATTTACGGCTCTGATGCGGCGGCCGGTGTGATCAACAATCTTGTTTCGCGCTCTTTCGTCGGTCGCGGCCTGACGCTGAAGGGTTCCGTCACGCAGCACGGCGGCGCCAACGAGTTTAACGCGACGGTCTACGAAGGGTTCAAACGCGGGAAGACGCACATCTCCGTCTCGCTCGACTATTTTCACCGCGACGCACTCTCCGCGCACGACCGCGATTGGGCGAAGAACGCGGACCTGCGCGTGAGCCGCCAGTTGCCGGCGCCGTGGAACGGCCTGCCGCTCACCGACCCTGCGACCGGCGCGGTGATCGCACGCGACAACGATTTCAGAAACACGAACGCCGTAAACCAATGGGGCCAATGGCAGCGTGGCACCATCCAGCCGAATTTCCTGACCTTCACCGGGTCGCGCCCCACGGGCAACGTCGGCATCACGACGAGCACCACCCCGGCGGCCGGCGTGGCGACGATGGCGGCGAACGGTATGTTCTACCTCATCCCGGCGGCGGGCGGCGGCGTGGAGTTCAAGCAGACGGCTCCCTCGGCCAACATCGACAACGCCGAGGTGGCGACCTTCTCGAATTGGAACAAGTGGAAGATGCTCGTGCCGGCGACGGACCGCGTGCAGTTCGCGACCTTTATCGATCACCCGATCAACGACCGGCTGAGCGTCTTCGGCGATCTGACTTACTACCGCGCCTACAGCCGCACGGGCCGCGAGCCGGTGAATTTCAAGAACACGGATGACCAGGGCATCTATCTGCCGGCGGCGAATCCCTACAATCCCTTCGGCGTGCGTTTCTATCACCCGACGGGCGCGCCGAATGCGGACGGCACGGCGCGGCTCACCGGCGCACCCGCCGATGTTTCGCTGTGGACGGGCATTTCGCCCGGACAAAACACCGGTGGCGGCATCAAGCCGCGCGAGACGGAAGTTTACAGCCACGCTTGGCGCGTGCTCGGTGGGTTGCGCGGCAAGGTCGGCGAGAAGTGGGAGTGGGAGTCGGCGCTCGTCGCCTCGGGTGCGCAGACGCACGAATACGAACACTTCCAGGTCCGCGAGTCCTTGCTGCGCCGCGCGCTCGCCCGCACCGATGCGACGGCGTTCAACCCGTTCCCCGTCACCTTCAAGATTCTCAACAACCAGATCGTCGTCGACAAAGCGTTCGACAATCCGAACTCCGTTTTGGATGCGATCTATGACGACGAAGATCGTTTCGGCCGCACGAACCTCTTCATGGGCGACTTCAAGGCGAACGGTCGCCTCGGGCGATTCTTCACCGGCGGCGACATCGGTGTCGCGACGGGCGCCGAAGTGCGGTATGAAACTTACAAGGACGGACGCGCGAGCTACGTGGGCGTGAATCCGCCGGGCTCGGGCAGCGAGTTCCCGTTTCTGCGCGAAGGTGACAACGACTTTCTCGCCCTCAGCTCGAACATTCCGATCGACGCGGCGCAGACAATTTACGCGGCGTATGCCGAGGTCGCGCTGCCCTTCGTGACGCGCGAAAACCGGGTGCCCCTCGTCAACGCCCTCGAGCTCACGCTCGCCGGTCGCTTCGAACATTTTTCCATCCACGGCCAGACGACGAAGCCGAAAGCGAGCCTCGTGTGGAAACCGGCGCCGTTCATCAAGCTGCGCGGTTCGGTCGCGGAGTCCTTCCGCGCGCCGAATCTCGTGCAGACGAACATCACGCCGCTGCGCCGCCAGATCGGCGCGGACGATCCCTATCGGTTTGAAGTGACCGCGCTGCCGTCCGACGGCACCGCGCAGCGCACCGTGTTTCGCCAAGGCAACCAGAACCTCCAGCCGGAAGAAGCGAAGACGTGGGTCGCCGGCTTGGTGTTCGAAGCGCCGCGGGTGCGCGGCCTCTCGTTCTCGTTCGACTACTTCAAGCTGAACCAAAACAAAGTCATCGAAAACATCGGGGCGGCCGCGGCCATCGACCGCGACGAAATCATCCTCGATCTCGCGACTCAGGCGGAACTCGCCAAGGGCACCGCCATCGGCCAGATCGACCTCGGCTCCGGCACGGCCGGTTACAAGGGCTCGAGCAAAGTGGTTCGCCTGCCGGTGACCGCGGCGGACCGGGCGGCGTTCGACGCCTACAATGCGCTGCAGACGAGCAACAACAGCCGTCGCGCCCCCGTCGGCGAAGTCGCGAGCGTGATCGACGACTACCTCAATCTGAGCGGTCGCGACATCCAGGGTTACGAGTTCGGCCTGCAGTATCGCATGCCCAAGACGCGCCTCGGCCAGTTCACCTTCAACAGCGAGGCGACGCACTATGTGCTGCGCCGGTCCAAGGCCGACGAGAACTCGCCGATCCTCGACGAACTCGAGCGCAACGGTCGCACCAAGTGGCGCGCGAACGCGTCGCTCACGTGGCGGCAGGGCGGCCTCTCCGCCGGCTGGTTCTCGAGCTACTTCGGTTCGTTCGTCGACACCTCGGCGGCGACGACGGAGCAGATTTACCGGGTGCTCGGCTACCCGGACTATATCCGTAATTTCAACGACAACGGCATTACGCGCTATCTGTTGCGCGTCGATCCGTCCTTCAGCCACAACGCGTGGCTCTCCTACCGTTTCGACAAGGGCGCGCGCGCCTGGCTGCGCGGCGTGACGGTGCGCGGGGGCATCAACAACGTGCTCGACCGCGAGCCACAGCTGGCCGACGAGCAATACGGCTATTTTTCCGGCAGCGCGAATCCGCGCGGCCGTCAGTTCACACTCGATTTTTCCCGCAAGTTCTAAACACGGGTGCCGCCACCGCGGCGCCGTCCGGTCTGTGGTTTCCATGCATCGTGATTCTGCCATGGCGCGCCTGCGCGCCGGTTCGGAGATCTTCGATCTGCTCATCGTCGGCGGCGGCGCGAGCGGGCTCGGCGCGGCGGTCGACGCGGCGGCGCGCGGCCATCGGGTCGCGCTGATCGAGCAGGGGGATTTTGCGCAGGGGACCTCAAGCCGTTCGACCAAGCTGGTGCACGGCGGCGTGCGTTATCTGGGGCAGGGTAACCTCTCGCTCGTGACGTCGGCCCTGCGGGAACGCGGGCGGTTGCTGCGCAACGCGCCGCATCTCGCGCACGCGATGCCGTTCGTGATTCCCAGTTACTCGTGGTGGGAGAAACCTTATTATGCTTTCGGCCTGACGCTCTACGATGGGCTGGCGGGGCGGCACTCGCTGGGGGCGTCGCAACGGCTGTCGCGCGCCGAGACGATCCGGCACCTGCCGACGATCGAGACGGACGGGTTGCGGGGCGGCGTGTTGTATTACGACGGCCAGTTCGATGACGCGCGGCTCGCGATCAATCTCGCGCAGACCGCGGTGGAGGGCGGGGCGGTGCTGGTGAATTACTGCGCCTGCGTGGGGCTGGTGAAGGAGCGGGGCGTGGTCGGCGGGGTGCTGGTGCGCGACGGCGAGACCGGGGCGGAGTTTGCCGTGCGCGCGCGGGCGGTGATCAATGCGACGGGGGTGTTCGTGGATGCGCTGCGGTGTTTTGACGAGCCGAAGACGGCGCCGATGGTCACGGTGAGCCAGGGGGTGCACCTCGTGTTGCCGCGGGAATTTCTGCCCGGGAGCAGCGCGCTGATGATTCCAAAGACGGCGGACGGCCGGGTGTTGTTTGCGATCCCGTGGCAGGGCCGGCTCGTGGTGGGCACGACGGATACGCCGGACGTGGCGGCGACGATGGCGCCGCGGGCGTTGCCGGAGGAAGTGGCGTTCATCCTGGACCATGCCCGGAAGTATTTGACGCGCGATCCGGGGGAGAGCGACGTGCTGAGTGTGTTTGCGGGCCTGCGTCCGCTGGTGAAACGGGGCCGCGCCGGCGACACGGCGAGGTTGTCGCGCGACCATACCATCGCCCTTTCGCCGAGCCGGCTGATCACGTTGACGGGCGGGAAATGGACGACCTATCGCAAGATGGCCGAGGACGTCGTCGACCAGGCGGAACGGGTCGCGGGCCTCGGGCACGTGCCAAGCACGACGGCGGAGCGGGCGATTCACGGAGCGGGCGCGACGGGTGCGACCGCCGGGGCGCTGCAGAGCTATGGCAGCGATGCGGTCGCGATCGCCGAATGGGCCGGGCGCGACCCGGCGTTGGCCGGGCCGGTGCATCCGGCGTGTGCGCTGGGGCGGGCGGAGGTCGTGTGGCACGCGCGGGAGGAAATGGCCCGCACGGTGGAGGACGTGCTGGCGCGGCGCACGCGGACGCTGGTGCTCGATGCGCGGGCCTCGATCGAGGCGGCGCCGGTCGTGGCGCGGCTGCTGGCGGATGAACTGGGGCGCGACGACGCCTGGGTGGCGGCGCAGGTGCGGGGCTACCGCGAACTGGCGCGCGGCTGGCTGCTGCCGGCGCCGGCCGAAACGGCGCGCGCGGCCGCGCTGCCGTTGGTTGCATAGCCGGGCGCCGGCGCTTTAGTTCACCGGTTTTCCAACCCCACTCCTGTGTTTTCCTTTCTCAAACCCGCTCCCGACCTTCCGCTGCTCTCCGCCGACCGCATCGATCCGGACTACCGGCGGCTGCGCGTGCAGGTGTTCGCCGGAATTTTTTTCGGCTATGCGGCGTTTTACCTCGTGCGCAATAATTTTGCGCTCGCGCTGCCGGCGATTCTGAAGGCGCACCCGGAGTTTACCAAGGTGCAGCTGGGCTGGGCGATGACGGGACTGTCCGTCGCGTATGGGATTTCCAAATTCATCATGGGTTCGGTGTCGGACCGGAGCAATCCGCGCTGGTTTATGGCGCTCGGACTGTTGCTGACGAGCGGGGTGACATTTGCGTTCGGCACGGTGCCGGCGATTTACGACTCGTTGGCGCTGATCATTGCGCTGCAGGCCCTCAACGGCTGGTTCAACGGCATGGGGTGGCCGCCCTGCGGCAAGACGATGGTCCACTGGTGGAGCACGAAGGAGCGCGGGGAGGTCGTCGCGGTGTGGAATGTTGCGCACAACGTGGGCGGCGCGCTCGTCGCGGTGTTTGCCACGTGGGCGGTGGTGCGGTTTGGCGACTGGGGGGCGACGTTTTATTTCAACGCGGCGATTGCGGCCGGGGTGGCGGGGCTGATTCTGCTGCTCTTGCGCGACACGCCGCAGAGCTGCGGATTGCCGCCGATCGAAACGTTCAAGAACGACTATCCGGCGAATTATTCGGCCGAGCACGAGCGCACGTTTACCTTCAAGGAAATCTTCATCAGCCACGTGCTGAACAACAAATTTCTGTGGGCGATCGCGATCGCGAACGCGTTCGTCTACTTCGTGCGCTACGGGGTGGTGAACTGGATTCCGACGTATCTGCAGACGGCGAAGGGGTTCAATTTCAAGGAATCGGGCTGGGCGTGGACGGCGTTCGAATTGGCGGGGATTCCCGGCACGATTTTGTGCGGGTGGATTTCGGACCGGGTGTTCAAAGCGCGGCGCGCGCCGGCGACGATTTTGTTCATGGCGCTCACGCTGCTGGGGCTGGTTGTCTACGGTCTCAACGGCCGCGGGCCCTACTGGATCGACGTGGCGGCGCTGATTGCGATCGGGTTTTTCATTTACGGACCGATCATGATGATCGGCCTCCATGCGCTGGACCTGGTGCCGAAGAAGGCGGCGGGCACGGCGGCGGGCTTCACGGGGTTTTTCGGCTACTTCCTCGGTTCGGCGCCCTCGGGGGCGGGCGTGGGTTGGATCGCGGAGACGTGGGGCTGGAACGGCGTGTTCGTGACGATGATCGGGTGCTGTGGGCTGACGATGGTGTTCAGTGCGATGACGCTGGGGCACCGGAAAACGAGCGGGGCGCTTTTACCATGAAAAAAATCCTGATGGGTCTGGCGTTGGCAACGATGGCGGCGGGCGGCGGGTGGGCGGCGGAAACGCGGCCGCTGGTCATCGCGCACCGGGGGGCGAGCGGTTACCTGCCCGAGCACACGCTCGCGTCGAAGGCGCTGGCCTACGGGCTGGGCGCGGATTTCCTGGAGCAGGATCTGGTACTGACGAAGGACGACGTGCCGGTGGTGTTGCATGATATTTTTGTGGATACGGGGTCGGACGTGGCGAAGCGGTTTCCGGAGCGGAAGCGCGCCGACGGCCGCTACTATGCGCTCGATTTCACGGTGGCGGAGCTGAAGCAGCTGCGGGTGGCGGAACGGTTCAACGCGAAGACGGGCGAGGCGGTGTTTGCGCAGCGCTATCCGTCGGAGGTCGCTCCGTCGGAGTTTCGGATTTCGACCCTGGAGGAGGAACTGCAACTCATCCAAGGGCTCAACCGGAGCATGGGCCGCGCCGTGGGCATTTATCCCGAGATCAAACAACCGAAGTGGCATCGCGAGCAGGGCCACGACATCAGCCGGATCGTGCTGCCGATCCTCGCCCGTTACGGCTATGCGACGAAGCAGGACGCGTGTTTTTTGCAGTGCTTTGAACTGGCCGAAGTGAAACGCATCCGGGGCGAACTCGGGTGGAAGGGCCGGATGGTGATGCTGATCGAGGCGAAGGCGAAAGGGGCGGACGGCACGGACTACGGCGCGCTGTGCACGGAGGCGGGTTTGCGGGAACTCGCGACGGTGGTGGACGGGATCGGGCCGTCGCTCGGGCGCATCGTGACGTGGGCGAGCGCGACGGAGCGGAAGGTGACCGGGCTGGTGCAGGCGGCGCACGCCGCCGGACTGGTTGTGCACCCGTATACGATGCGGGCGGACGAGCTCCCGAAGCACTGCCCGTCGGCGGACGCGCTGCATGCGGCGCTGTTTCGCGAGGCGAAGAGCGACGGGGTGTTTACCGATTTTCCGGATGTGACGCTGGCGTGGCTGAAGCGGTAGGCCGGCACCCGGACCCGGCTTGGCGCCGGGGGTGGCGGAGGGCGGGGGGGCGAGGTGGATTCACTCGGCGACCGGCTGGGAAAGCGCGTGGAGTTTCTTCATCACCGCGGGGGTGAGTTTTTCCACGACTTCAAGGGCGCCGAGGTTGTGCTCCAGTTGTGCGACGCGCGAGGCGCCGAGGATCACGGTGCTGACGTGGGGGTTTTTCAGGCACCAGGCGATGGCGAGGCGCGGGAGGGTGGTGCCGAGCTCGTCCGCGACGGCGGCGAGCGGCGGGACGACGGCGAGTTTCCGGGGGGTGGACGGATCGTCGAGGATCATCGTGCGCAGCCATTCGAGACCGGGGGTATCGAGGCGGGAGCGTTTCGGTACGCCGGCGTTGTATTTGCCGGTGAGGAGACCGCTGGCGAGCGGCGACCAGATGGTGGTGCCAAGGCCGGCGGGCGACCGGTAGAGCGGGGCGAACTCCTCTTCGACGCGGGCGCGGTGGAAGAGATTGTATTGGGGTTGTTCGACGATGGGGGCGTGGAGGCGGTGGGTGGCGCAGAGGCGCTGCGCTTCGGCGATCTGGGCGGCGCTCCACTCGCTGGTGCCCCAGTAGAGCACCTTGCCCTGCGTGATCAGGTCGTGCATCGCGCGGGCGGTTTCGAGGAGGGGCGTGGCGGGGTCCGGCCGGTGGCAATAGTAGAGGTCGAGGTAGTCGACCTGAAGGCGCCGGAGAGCGCCGTGGCAGGCTTCGACCACGTGCTTGCGGGACAGGCCGGACTGGTTGGGTTTGTCGTCCTCGCAGCCGAAAAACACTTTGCTGGAGACGAGGTAGCTGCTGCGGCGCCAGCCGGATTTTTTGAGAATGACGCCCATGACAATCTCGGCCTCGCCATCGGCGTAGGCCTCGGCGTTGTCGAAGAAATTGATGCCGGCGTCGTAGGCGGTGTGGAGGAGGCGGTGCGCGACGGCGTCGCCGATCTGTTTGCCGAAGGTGACCCAGGCGCCGAAGGAGAGGGCGGAGACCTGCAGGCCGGATTTTCCGAGGGGGCGGTAGAGCATCGTGGTGGACATGGCGCTGACCGTAGGCACCCGCAGCGGATTGTCGAACGGCGAGCGGGGCGCTGCGGGCCCGGGACTCACGGGTCGGGAGATCCGGGCCACGGTTGGGGGGCCGGCCGGCGGGCTCCGACGGTGGCAGCCGCTGTGGCCGCCGCCCATGGGCGCTCCGCGAATCAGCCGTGCGTCGCTCAGCGACGCGCGGCGAACCAATCCTGGGCGGCGGTGAGGTCGCGCGAGGTGAACTGGTGGCTGGCGGCAATCATCTCCACGGTGGTGTCGGCGCCGCCCGCGCGCAGGAGGGCGGCGAGGCGCGGGGGATGATCAAGGGGCACAAGCGGGTCGACGGTGCCGTTGAGGAAGAGCGCGCGCTTGCCGGTGAGCGAACCGGGGGCGGCGGGTTGGTCGAGCACGACCATGCCGCGCAGGAGAATGGCCTGGGCGAGGACGGCCGGACGCAAGAGCAGGAGGGTGACGGCGATGTTGGCGCCGTTGGAGAAGCCCACGGCGGTCAGGCGGGCGGCGTCGAAGGCGTAGTGGTGGCCGGCGGCGACGAGGAAATCGGCGAGGCTGTGGGTGCGGCGGACGATTTCGGCGGGGTCGAAGACGCCCTCGGCGAGGCGGGCGAAGAAGCGGGCGGCGCCGTGTTCGCTGACGTTGCCCCGCGGGCTGAGGAGGGCCGAGCCCGGGGCGATCGCGCGACCGAGGCGCAGCAAGTCGTGTTCGGAGCCGCCGGTGCCGTGGAGCAGGAGGAGCGGGGGAGCAGAAGGATCGGTGCCGGGTTCGAAGAGGTGGTGGTAGGCGAGGGCCATGGGTGGAAGAGACGGCGCGGGTGGACTTTTGATCCGCGACGTGGGGAAGGATCGCCCGGGGAGGACAGAAAAGCAAAACGGCGGCCGGGGTGGACCGCCGTTTCGGCTGGAGGAGAACGCGGGAGCGTTTCAGCCCGCGTCGATTTTTTGGAGGCGCGCGAGGTGGCGACCGCCTTCGAATTCGGTCGCGAGCCAGACCTTCACGATGTGCAGCGCCTCGGTTTCGGTGACGGTGCGTTGGCCGAGGGAGAGGCAGTTGCCGTCGTTGTGGGAGCGGTTCCAGATGGCGACCTGCTCGTTCCAGCAGAGGCCGCAGCGGACGCCCTTGATGCGGTTGGCGACGATGGCCTCGCCGTTGCCGGAACCACCGAGCACGATGCCGCGTTCATACTCGCCGCGGGCGATGGCTTCGGCGACGGGCCGGATGAAATCGGGGTAATCGCAGCTCGCGTCGGAGTGGGTGCCGAAATCGCGCACGGTGTGGCCGGCGGCGAGGAGCATGGCCTTGATGGCTTCCTTGTAGGCGAAGCCGGCGTGGTCGGAACCGATGGCAATGGTGAAAAGTTTCATGGGCGCGGGCGGTCAGTGAGGCGCGCGGAACGACGGGTGCCAACCCAATTTCCGCGCCGCCGGCGAAGCCGGGCCGGTCGGATCAGGGGGCGAAAACCCGCAGTACGGCCGCGGTGTCGGCGAGGTCGGGCAAGAGCGCGTCGGGCCGGTGGGCGGCGAGCGCGTCGAGGGCGTGGCTGCCGGTGGCGACGGCGAGCACGCGGGCGCCGAGCGCGCGGGCGCAGGCGATGTCGTGCGCGGTGTCACCGATGATCCAGACGCGGTCGAGGGCGAAGTCGGCGCCGGTGTGGGCGCGGGCGCGGCGGAGCGCGTGGGGGCCGAGTTCGTTGCGGAGTTCGCTGTCGTCGCCGAAGGCCCCGAAGGCGAAGTGGTCCCAGAGGCCGTGGTGGGCGAGTTTGGTCTGCGCGCCGCGGCGGACGTTGCCGGTGAGAATGCCCTGGGCGAAATCGGAATGGCCGGCCGTGGCCGCGAGGATGGCGCGGATGCCGGGCAGGACAAGGGCGGAGGGGTTGGCGAGTTCGCGCGGGAGGGCGGCGAGATAGGCGTCGAGGAGCACGCGGAAATTTTCCTCGGTGGTGGGCAGCGCGAATTTCTGCAGAATTTTCCGGAGAATCCAGCGGTCGGTGCGGCCGGCGAAGTCGATGTCGTCGAGCGAACCGTCGACGGCGAAGGAGCCGTGGAGGGCGGCGCGCAAGGCGCGGGCGCCGGCGCCGCCGGAGGTGACGAGGGTGCCGTCGATATCCCAGAGCAGGAGGATGGTCGGTCGCAAAGTGGCGGGCACGGTCGGCGCGGCGGGGGCGGGTGGCGATGCCAAAGTGCCGGCGGGGCCGGGGCGGGCGTCGGGCGTGGTGCGGGGGGCGGAGGGTGTCGGGGCGCAGCGCACTTTTCTGCCAGCGCCATCCGGGGTGGGCCGGCCGCTCCGCGGGCGGCGGATCGGCGGTCGGGGTGTGACGCGGTGAGCCGCGCCCGGAGCGCACGGCCCACCCCGGGGAAACCGCGCGCGGCAGGAAGCGGGGGTGCGCGGCGGGTTTCGGACCGGCCGCTTTAAGAATTGCGGATTGACGGATATCCGGTGCCGAATGGCCGCCGGAAATGATCCATTCAATCGACCTCGCCCCCAACGGTCGGCCCAGCGCTGCTTTGGCTGGGCCGCGGAGCCACGCGTGCAACTTGAACGCCCGAAGCGCGTCGTAGAGCCGTTGACATGAGTGATTCCCAGGCCGTTTTCCTCAGCTATGCCCGCGAGAATCTCGCGGCGGCGCAGTCGATCGCGGACACGTTGAAGCAGCACGGGATCGAGGTGTGGTTCGACCGGAGCGAACTGATCGGCGGCGATGCGTGGGACGGCAAGATCCGGCGGCAAATCCGGGAATGTTCGCTGTTTGTCGCCCTGATTTCGCGGCAGACGGATGCGCGGCTGGAAGGGTATTTTCGGCGGGAGTGGAAGATGGCGATCGACCGTTCGCACGACATGGCGGACGAGCGGGCCTTTTTGCTTCCCGTCACGATCGATGACACCTCGGACGTCACGGCGCTCGTGCCGGAGAAGTTTCGGGAAGTGCAATGGATTCATCTGCCCGACGGGGTGGCGAGCGAGACGCTGGCTCATCGGGTCCAGGCCTTGTTGGAGGGCACGGCGAGCGGGGCAACGAATGCGCCGTTCGCCGCGCGGCGGAACACCGCGGCGGGAACGTCGTCCGGGCGGGGCCGCGCGGGGGCGAAGGCGCGGGCGGCGGACCGCCGGCGGGTGTGGTTTCTCGGCGCCTTGCTGGTGGTGACGGCCGGCGTGGCCTGGGTTCGTTTCTCACCGCCGCGGGCCAAACCGACCCCGGTGGCGGCGGCCCCCGCGGTGGTCGCACCCGCGTCGGCGACGAAGACGCCGCAGAAGGATGCGCGACCCCGGGTGGCGCCACCGCTGCGGGTCAGTGAAGCGCGGCAACTTTCCGCCAAGGCGACGCTCCTGTGGGAAAAGTGGGACGATGCGACGCGGGCGGATTGGGCGCTGGCCGACGAACTCTGCAGAAAGGCGGTCGAGCTCGATCCGTCCGACGGCGAGGCGTGGGCGGTGTATGCGCAGGTCACGAGCGGGGAGTATGAATTTTTTCACACGCCGGGAGCGGACGATCTGGCCCGTATCCGGGCGGAGCAGGCGGTGAGTTTGCTCCCGGCCTCGCGGACGGCGCGGCTGGCGTTGGCGAACGCGTATCGCAACAATCCGTCGACGCTGGCGGAGGCCGAAAGGCTGTCGCGGGAACTGCTCGTGAGCACGCCGAAGGACAAGCGCGTCTGGCGCACGCTCGGGGAAACGGTGCGCAGCCAGGGGCGGCCCGACGAGGCGCTGGCTTATTTTGAACGGTCGGCGACGCTGCCCGGCGGCGATCCGCTGGCGCTGCTGGCGAAGAGTTTTACCCTGGAAACGCTGGGGCGATACGAGGAGGCGGAACAGGCGGTCGACCAGGCGCTGAGCCTGCGCCAGAGTTCCGGTGCGCTTCTGCGGAAAATGGAGTGTCAGTTGAATTTTCGCGGGGATCTGGCCGGGGCGGCCGCGACGTTGGCGAAAGTGCCGGCCTCCTCGTTGTTGGACGACCGGGCGGTCACGCTCTCGTGTCAGCTCTGGCTCTGGCAGCGCGAAGCCGACAAATGTCTGGCGGTGTTGAACACCGTGTCGCGCGATTTCCTGCAGGGATTTTACCGGAGCGGGGCGCCGAAGGCCTGGTTGCTTGGGCGGGTGCACGCGATCGGCGGGCGGACGGCGGCGGCCGAATCCCATTGGCGGGGCGCGTTGAAGACGATCGACAAGGCGCGGGAAAAGGATCCGGACGAGGTCAGTCTGGTTTTTTGGAGTGCGCATGTGCACGCGTGTCTCGGGGAAAAAGCCGAGGCCCGAAAAATGCTCGAGCTGGCGATGGAACTCGCCCCCACCGCGGAGGAGGAACACTCGACCAACGTGGCGGTGCTTCTGGTCCTGTTGGGCGAGTACGACCAGGCGATGGCGCTGTTGGAGTCGAAGCTGAAGACGACCGTCGGGCCGGTGCTGCGCGTGGAGCTCCGCCTCGCCCCGGCGTTTGACGCGCTGCGGGAGAATCCGCGGTTTCAAGCGATGCTGGCGGAACCGAAAAAGAACGCGGCGCGCTGACGACGGGGCGACCACACGGCGTTTCCCGTTCGGCGCTTGACGCTGGGGGATTGGGCGGCGGGTCAGACCAGCGGTCGATGGAAAATCGGCTTTGGCAGGTGACGTCGGGACCGGCCCGAGAATTTTGGTTTTCCGTTCCGTCGTGGCCGGGCACGGAGGTCCCGCCCCACCTCGTCCCACCGAATGTCCAGAAATCAAGCGACGTTGGCATTGCATTCCCCTCCGCTGAAAAGGCTCGAAATCACTTGTCACGTAATACGTGACAAAGCCGCTGGAAAACCGGGCCTGCGGCGGTGCGCCGGGCGCGAAGGGGCTGCGCAGCCGGGAGGATTTTTCCCGCAGATGCTCAAGCGATGTTGGTCTTACCGCGCCTGCGCGGGGTAGCGGCGGAGGTCGAGGGTGTGCCGGCCCTCGGGCGGGAAGTCGATTTTCGGGATGAAACGGGATTGGCCGAGGGTCTTGGTCCACGGTTCCCAGCGCTCGGCACGCCGCGTGGCGGCGACGGTGTCGTCGGCGGGGCGGTCGGTGTAGTCGACGTTGCGCGGGTTCCAGACGTGCCAGCGGGCGGCGGCGACGACGGTGAGCGTCTGGCGGTCGACCCATTCGAGGAGGAGCGGGGCGTGGACGGGGACGTGGGGCTGGAGCGACGGGGTGAGATAGAAGGCGCGGTAGCGGATGCCGCAGGCGGCGGCGGGCGCGGCGTTGGAAGGGTGAGAAGGTGAAGGGGCGAGCGGGCGGAACTCGCAGGGGAGGCCGTTGACGAGGAGGAGGCCGGAGTCGAGAGCGGTGGCGTCGGAGACGCGGGCTTCGAGGCGGTCGAGGCTGGAATCCACGGTGCGGGCGACGGTGCCGGCGTTGGGGGATTCGCCGAGCAGCGGCCACGCTTCGAGGGCCTGGCGGAACTCGACCCTGAAAGGCTTCGGCTCAGGTTTTTCCGCCGCGGGAATGTCGGGGTCGGCGGGGGGGGCGAGGGCGAGGGCGAACTCGCCGAGTTTGGGGAAGCGGAATTCCCACGGGGCGCGGAGCCATTCGGGGTCGAAGGGGAGTCCGTGGGCGGCGAGGTCGGCGCAAATTTTCGCGAGGTCTTCCCAGACGAAAGCGGGGAGAAAGAAGCGGTCGTGGAGCTCGCCGGCCCAGCGGACGAAGGGGGCGTTGAACGGATCGGCGGCGAGGCGGGCGAGAATGGCGCGGATGAAGAGGGCGGTGGCGGACTGGACGGCGGCGGACGGATGCGTCTCGAAGGCGCGGAATTCCACGAGGCCGAGGCGGCCGTTGGGCGCGAACGGATTCCAGAGCTTGTCGACGCTGATCTCGGCGCGGTGGGTATTGCCGGACCGATCCATGAGGAGGTCGCGGAAGAGCAGGTCGAAGAGGGCGAGGTTTTGCGGGCGGCCGAAATTTTCGGCGCCGGCGCAGGCGATCTCGAGTTCGTAGAGGGCCTCGTAGGTGGACTCGTCGATGCGCGGGGCCTGCGAACTCGGGCCCATGTAGGCGCCGGTGAAGGCGAAGCTGAGCGACGGGTGATGTTGAAAATAGCGGATCGTCGACGGGAGCAGGGCGGGGAAAGCGAAGAACGGGGAGAGGAGGCCGACGGGGCCGCCAAAGACGAGGTGGGCGCCGCCGCCGGTGCCGACTTCGCGGCCGTTGAACTGGAGCTTGCGCGCGCAGAGGCCGCACGTGGCGGCGGCGGCGTAAAGTTGGTTGAGCTGCCGGTCGTAGTCGGCCCACGTGGCGCAGGGCGAGACGTTAATTTCGAGGACACCCGGATCGCTGGCGAGGCCGACGGTGGGGAGCTTGGGGTCGGGGGGCGGGGCGTAGCCGGCGAGGACGACGTCACGGATTTTCTGGGACGCGAGGGAGCCCTCGATGGCGACGAGCAGGGCGAGGTAGGAGGAGAGGAGGAGGGGCGGGATGAAGACGGTGAGGGTGCCGTCGCGGATTTCAGCGGTGAGGGCGCGCCGGAGATTTTTTTCGCCGAGTTTTTCCAGCGGAAGCCGGAGGCCGGCGGGGCTGTCGCCGGGAAAGAGCGCGAGGGGGCCGGCGCCGAGGGTGGGTGTCCAGTCGTCGGTGAGCCAGGTGCCGGTGGGTTGGTCGAGGGGGAGGACGAAACCGGTGACCTCGGTGGGGGTGGCGGTTTCGGCGAAAGGCAGGCGGTGGGTCGAGTCGACCGCGAGGGACTCGGCGAGGTCGGCGAGGAATTTTTCCGCGTCGGCGACCGTGTGTGGACCGGGAGCGATATCGGCGCTGAGGCGGGTGATGTCGCGCCAGACGGGCTGGTGATCAGCGCGGCGCTGGAGGAGGAGGGTCCAGCGCGGGAGCGGTTCGCCGGGGTAATGTTTGCCGGAGGTTTCGAGGATGACGGAGCCGGGAAAGGCGGAGCGGACGAGTTCGCGGGCGAGCCGGCGGGCGTAGGCGAGTTTCGTCGGCCCGAGGGCGGCGGTGTGCCACTCGGCGCCGGTGGGTGCAACGGGAACAAAGGTGGGCTCGCCGCCCATGGTGAGGAGCACGTTGCTGCGGGCGAGGGAGGCCTCGACGGCGTCACCGCACGCGCGGAGGGATTGCCAGACGTCTGCGGTGTAGGGCGTGGCGGACATGGGAGGAGGAGGGGCGGCGGACGGGGACGAGGCGGACGCACGGGCGGGAAAGCCCGTGCCACTCAGAGGCGCGCGATGGTGAGGTGGGTGGAGAGAAGGGCGGAGACGGGCACGGCGCTGTAGAAACCGCCCTGGATCGGGTTCACGCTCTCGGCGAGGGAGGCGTGGGCGACGGCGACGAAGGCGTCGTCGCAGAAAATTCCGCGCGTGGGGTCGAGACCGCGCCAACCGGCGCCGGGGAGATAAACTTCGGCCCAGGCGTGCATGGTCGGGGGGACGGGGTGCGAGATGCCGGGGGCGGGCGATTCGTGCAGGTAGCCGCTGACGAAGCGCGCGGCCAAGCCGAGGGTGCGGCAGAGGGCGATGAAGAAGACCGCGTAGTCGCGGCAGGAGCCGCTGCGGAGCGCGAGGGTCTCGGCGGGCGTCTGGATGCCGGGCTCGTCGCGGCGGGTGTAGGCGAGGGCCTGGCGGACGGTGGTGTTGAGCGCGATGAGGAAGGCGACGGTGTCGGGCGGAGGGGTCGGCAGGTGGTGGGCGAGCCAGGCGCGGAGCGGCGGTTCGTCGGTCCCGCGGGGGGCGGCGAGGCACGGGGCGAGGGCAGAGCGCTCGGCGGCGTCGTAGGTGAACGGGAACGTGAGCGCGGACGGCTTGAGGAAAAAATCGAAGGGATTGGTGTCGAGGGTTTCGACCATGAACTCGGAGCGGAATTCGAGCTGCGTGGCGGTGAGCTCGGGGGAGAACCAGGCCCAGTCGAGGGCGTTGTCCTCGGCGTCGCTGGTGGCGATGTGGCGCGGGGACGGGGTGACGTCGAGTTTGAAATCGTGGAGGCGTTGGCGCGGAGTTTCGCGCGGGCGCAGGTAGAGGGCGTGGGGTGCGAACGCGACCGGTTGCGAATAATCGTAGCGCGTGAGGTGGGTGAGGCGGAGAAACATGAGGGCGGGCGGGTGGGCGAAAAGCGCGCGGAGGCCGCTAGGACGCGGCGAGAGGGGCGGTGGCGGCGGGCGCGGTGGTTTCGCGGACGGTGACCTCGACCTTGAGGGAGCGGGTGGGGGCGCCGCGGTAGGTGCCGTTGACGGGGCGGATGTCGGCGTAGTCGCGGCCGACGGCGACCTTGACGTAGCGATCGTCGGCGATGCGGTCGTGGGTGGGATCGTAGGCGACCCAGCCGTGGCCCGGGAGGTAGGCCTCGATCCACGCGTGCGACGCCTCGATTTCGCGGGGGCGGCGGGTGTTGTTGAAAAAGTAGCCGCTCACGTAGCGCACGGGGATGCCGAGGCTGCGGCAGAGGCCGAGGTGGACGTGGGCGAAGTCCTGACAGACGCCCATGCGGAGTTTGAGGGCGTCGTTGGCGCGGGTGTTTACGCCGGTGGACTTGGGTTTGTAGGCAAACGTGCGGTAGATGTGGGCGCCGAGGCGGCGGACGTCGCCCCAGACATCGCCGCGGCCGTCGGCCAGGGCGTCCTGCGCCTCGCGCCAGAGTTCGACCTCGAGGGGGACGTAGGGGGAGCTGGTGTAGAATTCGGCGAGCATTTCGCGTTCGGGGGAATTTTCGAGGTCGGAGGCGAGGACCGACGGAACCGGAGCGCGATCCGGCAAGGGCACGGTGTCGACGGTTGAGACGGCTTCGATGATCAGCTTCGCATGGGCATCGGGGACGTCGAAGTAGTGGATGGCGTTGCCGTTGAGGTCGTCGTATTCGAGCGGGGTCGCGGTGGGGGAGAGCTGCAGGGCGAAGTCCCGGCAGTGCTGCGTGGCGTCTTCGCGGGGGCGCAGACGCACCTCGTTGAAGCTGTCGTGCGCCGTGCCGGCGTAAGTGAACGTGGTGCGGTGGAGAATGCGAAGATGCATGGGCGCAGAGCAGCGGAAGAGCGGAGCCCCGGCGGTCGCGGAGTGCGCGGTGCGGCCGGGACGTTATTGCTGTTGTTGCTGCTGCTGCTGCACGTCGCTCGACGATTCGGCCGGGTAGAACATGGTCGTTTCCATCATTTCGTTGCCGATGGTGTCGAGGGTCTTTTGGACCTCTTCGAGGAATTCGTGGAGGCCGTGTTCCTGGAGGACATCGGCGATGGTGAGGGACTGGAGGTCGGCGAGGAGGCGGCGGGAGGCGCGGCCGGCCTCGGTGCGGGGGCGGGGGCCGGTGTCGCCGAGGATGCGGCGGAGGAAATCGTCGACCTGCGCGACGCAGAAGTGCAGCGAACGGGGGAAGGAGTCGGAGAAGATGAGGAACTCGGCGACTTTCCACGGGAGGATTTCGCTGACGTAGAAACGGCGGTAGGCCTCGAGGGCGCTGGCGGAGCGGAGGACGGCCTGCCACTGGGCGGTGTCGACGGCGCCGCCGACGTCGGACGCGCTGGGGAGCAAGATGTGGTATTTGACGTCGAGGATGCGCGTGGTCTTGTCGGCGCGTTCGATGTATTTGCCGAACTCGATGAATTCCCAGCCCTCGTTGCGGGAGTAGGTGGAGGCGGTGAGGCCCTGGAAAAGGTGGGCGCTGCGTTTGACGCTGTTGAAGAATTCGCCGGCGCCGCCGGCAGCCCAGATTGCGGCCGCGTTGTGGGCGTTGAGGTAGAGGTAGAGTTCGTTGATGGTTTCCCACATCTCGGCGGAGATCTGGTCGCGGATCATGCGGGCGTTTTCGCGGGCGGCGTTGACGCTGGAGCGGATGGAATTCGGGTTGCGGAGATCGAAGGCGAAGAACTCGGTGACGTTGCGGCTGTCGGCGGTCGCGTAGTGCTTGGCGAAGAGTTCTTCGTCGCCGGAGCTGAGGAGAATGGAGCCCCAGTGTTCCTTGATGGTGGTGTCGGTGAAGCCCTGGAAATCGAGGAGGAGCTGGAGGTTGACGTCGAGGAGGCGGGCGAAATTTTCGGCGCGCTCGATGTAGCGGCTCATCCAGTAGAGGGAGTGCGCGACGCGGGAGAGCATCACGGTGGCCTGCGGGCGGGCGGGGGGAGTTTTGGCGGCGGACATGTTAGTGGTCTCCTTGGAGGACCCAGGTGTCCTTCGAGCCGCCGCCCTGGGACGAGTTGACGACGAGGGAGCCTTTGCGGAGGGCGACGCGGGTGAGGCCGCCGGGGGTGACGGTGATTTTTTCGCCGTAGAGGATGTAAGGGCGGAGGTCGATGTGGCGGCCTTCGAGTTTGCCGTCTATCCAGGTGGGGGAACGCGAGAGGTTGATCGGATCCTGGGCGATGTAGTTGCGCGGGTTGGCGGCGACGAGGCTGCGGAAAGTGTCGCATTCGGCCTGGGTGGCGGCGGGGCCGATGAGCATGCCGTAGCCGCCGGCTTCGTTGGCGGCCT
The DNA here is from genome assembly GCA_044358025.1 of Opitutaceae bacterium. Lineage (GTDB taxonomy): Bacteria > Verrucomicrobiota > Verrucomicrobiia > Opitutales > Opitutaceae > GAS368. The sequence goes on along the minus strand of JBIKOK010000048.1, from coordinate 10,220 downwards.
TGACGACGAGTTTCGCGATGTTCTCGAGGACGAATTTGCGGTCGAGCGGCTCGGACGGGAGGTAGGTGTTGACGTTCGGGAGGATGGCGTCCTGGCCGAGGTAATACTTGATGAGCTTCGGGACGTAGGCGTAGATGACCTTGTCGTCGGCGATGCCGGTGCCGATGGAATTGGCGAGGGCGACATGGCCGGCGCGGTAGGCGTTTACGAGGCCGGGGACGCCGAGCATGGAGTCGGGGCGGAAGACCAGCGGATCGAGGAAGTCGTCGTCGATGCGGCGGTAGATGACGTCGACGGGTTCGAGGCCGGCGGTGGTGCGCATGAAGACGTGGGCGTCGCGCACGACGAGGTCGCGGCCCTCGACGATGGGGATGCCCATCTGGCGGGCGAGGAAGCAGTGCTCGAAGTAGGCGCTGTTGTGGACGCCGGGGGTGAGGAGGACGACGTTGGGTTTGTCGCTGCGGGGGGGGGCGATGTGGAGGAGGGCTTTGAGGAGCTCGTTGGCGTAGCCCTCGACGGGGCGAACGCCGGAGCTGGCGAAAAGATTGGGGAAGGCGCGGCGCATGGCGGCGCGGTTTTCGATCATGTAGCTGGCGCCGGACGGACAGCGCAGGTTGTCCTCCAGCACGAGGTAATTGCCGGCGCCGTCGCGGATGAGGTCGGTGCCGCAAATGTGCACGTAGATGCCCTGGGGCACCGTGCAGTTCATGAACTCCCGGCGAAAGTGCTTCGCGCCGAGCACGAGGGCGGGCGGGACGATTTTGTCCTTCAGGCATTTTTGGCCGTGATAGATGTCGTCGAGGAAGAGGTTGAGCGCGGTGATGCGTTGGATGAGCCCAGCCTCGATGCGGGACCACTCGGCGTGGGGGATGACGCGCGGGATCAGGTCGAAGGGGAAAATGCGCTCGGTGCCGGCATCGTCGTGGTAGACGGTGAACGTCACGCCGCGGCGGAGGAACGCGAGGTCGACGGCGGCACGGCGCTGGTCGAACTCGGCGACGGGCAGCGTGCCGAGCCGGCCCGCGAGGCGTTGATAGTGGGGGCGGACTTCAGTCGGAGACACGAACATCTCGTCGAAGAAATTACCCGATTCGTAGTGGGAGCTGAGGATCGACACGGAAGGGTTTTTGGAAACGGACACTTCGACTGAGCAGGTCTCTTGCCAACGAGGGTCGGGTCGGACGAACGGGGCGTCAATGACGCAGCGCGGCGGTGAGATAGACAGGGACGGCGGCGGCGAAAACAACGGCGCGTGCCGATCACGCTTTCTCCGCAGGGCCACCTGCATCTCGATGAATGGGCGGCCGTCGGACTCGAGCCGCGGTTCGCGCGCGCGTTGCGCGAGGCGGCGGGGCAATCCTCGGCGCACGTGTTGTTGGTGTTGGCGACGCAGGGGCTGGGGGCGGCGTTGCCGCCGGCGGGGGCGTTTTGGCGGGAGCTCGGGCGGCGGTATTTTACGCGGCTGTGCCATGCGCCGGAACTGGCGGCGGTGGCGGTCGTGGTCGCGCCGGCGGACGAAGAGTTGTAGGCGCTGGCGGACGGAGCGCCGCCGATGGTGGGGGGGAGTACCTGCGGGCGGAGACGCTCGCGCGGCTGTGGGGTGAGCTGGATGCCGTGGTGCTGGGGGCGATGCGGGCGGCGGCAGGGGGAGCGGCGGCGTGGCTCGCGGCGCAGAATCCGTTGTGGCGGCAAGTCGGGCGGGTGACCTTTCATTTGGCGGAAAAAAACGCGATCCGGAGCGGCCCTTTGCGTTTTTGGCGACGTACACGCACCGGCTGTCGGAGCAGGCCAAACCGCAATATCGGTCGTTGGGCCGCGCGCTGCAGGAGTATGCGGGGGCGGGGAATCGGGCGGCGTTGTTGACGTGGTTGGCGCCGGTGCAGCGGGCGGCGGAGCAGAGCGCGGTGGCGCGGGAGTTGGTGGAGTCGCAGCGGGTGTTTCAGGCCCAGACGTGGACGGCGCGGGAGGCGTACTGGTTTTTGTGCGACATCGCGCTTTTTGAGGCCAGCGGGCTGCTGGGGCGCATTCCGGACTGGTGGAAGGCGGGGCGGCCGTCACGGCCGACGGTGAGTGTGACCGTGGGCGCGAAGAAAGCGGCGGGACTCGGGCTGGAGGCGTTGTTGGATTTCAAGGTGGGGCTGAGGCTGGACGGCGAGGCGGTGACGGATGAGGAGTGGGCGAGGATCGCGGCGGCGGATGCGGGGCTCGTGTGGCTCAAGGGCCGGTGGGGCGAGGTGGACCGGGAAAAACTGGCCGGCGTGCTCGCGCAGTGGAAAACCTTGGAGCGGGGGCGGCGCGACGGGGGCGTGACGTTGGCGGAGGGGCTACGGATGCTCGACGGGGCGGCGCCGGATGGGGCGGGAGGGCCGGAGGCGGCGAGTGCCGAAGTGCGCGAGTGGTCGAAGGTGCAGGCGGACGAGTGGCTCGGGCGCACGCCCGCGGAACTGCGGCAACCGGGGGCGGGCGGGGTCGGCGACGACGGGGGCGCGCCGGGGTTGCGCGCGACGTTGCGGCCGTATCAGGTGGCGGGGGTGCACTGGCTGCGCTTCGTGACGAAGCTCGGGCGCGGGGCGTGTCGGGCGGACGACATGGGCCTCGGTAAGACGGTGCAGGTGCTCGCGATGTTGTTGCACGCGCGGGCGGAGCGGGGAGCGGGGACGGCCGCGCCGGCGCTGTTGGTGCTGCCGGCGTCGCTACTGGGGAATTGGCGGAGCGAGGTGGAGCGGTTTGCGCCGACGTTGCGGATCCGGGCGGTGCATCCGGCGGAGATGGACGCGGGCACGATGGCGGCGACGGCGGACGATCCGGCGACGACGCTGGCGGGCGTCGACCTCGTGCTGACGACCTACGGGATGTTGGTGAAACAAGCGTGGCTGCGGCAGCAAGGGTGGAGCCGGGTGATTTTGGACGAGGCGCAGGCGATCAAGAATCCCGGGGCGCGGCAGACGCGGGCCGTGAAAGAACTCGAGGCGCCGGTGCGGATCGCGCTGACGGGCACGCCGGTGGAGAACAGCCTGGGGGATCTGTGGTCGCTGTTCGATTTCCTGAATCCGGGGCTGCTGGGGAGTGCGGCGGAGTTCACGCGCACGGCGAAACGGCTCGGGCAGAGCCCGGAGCCGGGGGCGTTTGCGCCGCTGCGGCAGCGGGTGCGGCCGTATATCCCGCGGCGGCTGAAATCCGACCGGAACGTGATCGCGGATTTGCCCGACAAGACGGAGAGGCGGGCGCTGTGCGGTCTGACGAGACGCCAGACCGTGCTCTATGCGCAAGCCGGGGCGGAGCTCGCGGACAAACTGGCCACGGTCGAGGCGAGGGAGCGGCGCGGGGTCGTGTTGGCGACGCTCATGCGCCTGAAACAGCTCCGCAACCACCCGGCGCACGGGCTCGGCACGGGGGACTACGCGGCGGCGGACAGCGGGAAATTTTCCCGGCTGGCGGAGCTGGCGGGCGAGATCGCGGCGGTGCTCGATGGCGTGGGGGCGCGGCTCGACACGCAGCCGGAGCTGCTCTTGGTGCTGCGCGGAGTGGACTATCTGGAGTTGATCAGCGCCGCGGCGCAGGCCCCGGGGCTCGCGGCGGGTGCAGGGGCGGAAGGTGGGGCGATGGGCGCGGCGAAGATGGCGGACGTGTTTGGCATCGAGTTCGAAAGCGCGGCACCGGCGGTGGCACCGGTCCCGGCGCCGAAGCGGCGAAAGCGGTGCGCGCGCGGGCGAAGAAAACGGTCAGCCGGAAACCGCGGGTGAAAACGGCGGGGCCGGCCGGCAAACGCGGGGCCAAGGTGAAGCAGGCGACCCCGCCCCAACGGTTCAAGAAGACGGCGGCGGCGGGCAAGTCGGCGCGGCCCAAGAAAACCCGTGCGGTCGGAAAGAAGGGCGTCAACGCCGCAGCGCGGTGAAGGCGGTGCCGCCGAGGATGAGGGCGGCGCCGGCGAGTTCGGCGAGGGCGAAGTGTTCGGCGAAGAAGACGGCGCCGCCGACGGCTGTGCCCAGGGGGACGAGCATTTGCAGGAGGGAGCCCTCGGCGACGGGGAGATCGCGGAAGGAGCGGGTCATGGCGAGCTGGCCCACGCCGGCGAAGAAGCCGGCGGTGAGCATGACGGCCCAGGCCACGAGGGAGACGGGCTCGGGGTGGAAAAGGGCGGGGCCGCCGCAGACGAGCAGGCCGAAGACACACTGGGCGGCGAAGATCGTCGAGGTGTGTTCGGTGGCGTGGAGTTGGCGGATGGTGATGACGACGTAGGCGGAGGCGAGGGCGACGAACACAGCGAGGAGGTCGTAGCGGTTGGCGTGGCTGCCGGCGCCAAAGGCGTTGGTCAGGAGGGCGAGGCCGGCGAGGGCGGCGAGGCCGCCGACGGCGAGGGCGGGCCGGAAGCGTTCGCCGAGCAGCGCGACGGCCATGAGGGCGCCCAGGATGACATAGGTGTTGTTGATAAACGTGGCGCGACCGGCACCGAGCTGGACGACGGTGAGGTAATAGCCGAAGACGCCGAGGGAGCCGACGAGGCCGCGGACGGCGAGCTTGGGGTTGCGGACGAGGTGAGCGGGTTGGAATTCGCGGCGGTAGAGGGCGTAGATCAGGGCGAGCCCGACGACGAAGCGGGTGCAGGAGATCAACCAGACGTTGACGGACTGGACGTGGCCGAGGGCGCGGATGAGGAGAACGTTGGCGGTGAAGGCCGCGGCGGAGAGCACCATGAGCGCGACGCCGCGGGCGTGGTGGGAGGGGCCGGTCGAAACATCGGAGGGTGCAGACATCGGGAACGGCGAGGATCGGGGCGCGGGCGGTCTGCGGCAAAGCAAGAAGCCCTGCGGTGTCAGGCAGGGCTTCGCAAGGCAAGCGGGCCGCTGCGCGCGGTCCGTGGGGCGGATCAGAGCGCGTGGAGGGCGCTCTTGCTGACGGCGAGGGCGGCCTCTTTGACGGCTTCGCTCATCGTCGGGTGGGCGTGGATGGTGCGGGCGAGGTCTTCGGCGCTGCCGCCGTATTCCATGTGCGTCACGATCTCGCTGATGAGTTCGCCGGCGTTGCGGCCGAGGATCTGGGCGCCGAGGATTTTGTCGGTCTTGGCGTCGGCGATGATTTTGACGAAGCCGTCGGTGGCGTCGGCGGCGATGGCGCGGCCGTTGGCGGCGAAGTTGAACTTGCCGACGTTGACGGCGAGGCCGGCGGCTTTGGCCTGATCTTCGCCGAGGCCGACGCTGGCGACCTCGGGATCGGTGTAGACGATGCCGGGGACAAGGTCCCAGTTGACGTGGCCGGGCTTGCCGGCGATCCACTCGGCGACGGCGACGCCGTCTTCCTCGGCTTTGTGGGCGAGCATGGGGCCGGCGACGACGTCACCGAGGGCCCAGACGCCGGGGGCGGTGGTCTTGAGGTGGGCGTCGACCTTGATGCGTTTCTTGTCGTCGAGCTGGACGCCGGCGGCGGCGAGGTTGAGGGCGTCGGTGAAGGGGCGGCGGCCGACGGCGACGAGCACTTTGTCGGCGGGGAAGGAGAGTTTTTCGGTGCCGCGTTCGGCGGTGAGCAGGCCGGCGGCGAAGCCGGTGACCTTGGCGCCGGTTTCGATTTTGAGGCCCTGTTTTTGGAGGATGCGGGTGAAGGCGCGGACGATATCGTCGTCGTAGGTGGCGGCGATTTTGGGGAGGAACTCGACGACGGTGACGTCGGCGCCGAGGCGGGCCCAGACGGAGCCGAGTTCGAGGCCGATGGCGCCGCCGCCGACGACGACGAGTTTTTTCGGGACGGCAGGGAAGGCGATGGCGTCGTCGCTGGAGACGACGGTGTGGCCGTCGAACTTCAGGAAGGGGAGCTCGACGGGAGCGGAGCCGGTGGCGATGACGATGTTTTTGGCGGTGAGCTGGGGCGCGGCGGGAGCGGTGGCCGGAGCGCCGCCGGGGGAGACGGAGATCGTGTGGGGGGAGACGAAGCTCGCGGCGCCGGTGATGACGGTGATCTTGCGGGCTTTCGCGAGCTGGGCGACGCCGCCGACGAGCTTGGTGACGACGGCGTCCTTCTTTTGGAGGAGCGTGGCGAGGTCGAGTTCGACGGAGCCGAGTTTGACGCCGTGTTCGGCGGCGTGTTTCCGGGCGAAGACGAAGTGCTCCGAGGAGGCGAGGAGGGCCTTGCTCGGGATGCAGCCGACGTTGAGGCAAGTGCCGCCGAGGGTGGGGCGTTTTTCGACGAGGGCGACCTTGAGGCCGAGCTGCGCGGCGCGGAACGCGCAGACGTAGCCGCCGGGGCCGGCGCCGATGACGATGAGGTCGAAAGAGGAGGAAGAGGTGGAAGACATTTTATTGGGCCACAGAAGGCACGGAGCGCTGACACGGAGGACACAGAGAGGAAACCACGTTCAGGGGATGTCTCCGGGAACGCGGTGTCCGGGCTCGGGGTCCTCCGCGACTTGGATGGAAGGACTGATCAGACGCCGAGGATGAGGCGGGTGGGGTCTTCGATCGCCTGTTTCACTTTGACGAGGAAGGTGACGGCCTGTTTGCCGTCGACGAGGCGGTGGTCGTAACTGAGCGCCAGATACATCATCGGGCGGATGACGACCTGGCCGTCGACGGCGACGGGGCGGTCGTTGATGGCGTGCATGCCGAGGATGGCGCTTTGGGGCGGGTTGATGATCGGCGTGGAGAGGAGGGAGCCGAAGGTGCCGCCGTTGGTGATGGTGAAGACGCCGCCCTCGAGGTCGGCGAGGGTGATCTTGCTTTCGCGGGCGCGTTTGGCGGCGTCGGCGATCTTGATTTCGACGGCGGCCATGCCGAGGGAGTCGCAGTCCTTGATGACGGGGACCAGGAGGCCCTTGTCGGTGGAGACGGCGACGCCGATGTCGTAGTAGTGGTTTTCGACGATGGCATCGCCGTCGATCTGGGCGTTGACGCCGGGGACTTCCTTGAGGGCGTGGACGACGGCTTTGACGAAGAAGGACATGAAGCCGAGCTTCACGCCGTTTTTCTTGACGAAGTCGTCCTGGTATTTGGCGCGGAGGGCCATGACGCCGGACATATCGACCTCGTTGAAGGTGGTGAGCATGGCGGCCTCGTGCTGGGCGGCGACGAGGCGCTGGGCGATCTTGGCGCGGAGCGGGGTCATCTTGCGGCGCGTTTGGCGGGTGCCCGGGGCGGCGGGCGCGGGGGCGACGACGGGAGCGGCGGGCCGAGCCGCCACCGGCGCGGCGACGGGAGCGGGCAGGGCGGGGGTGGGTTTTTCGGCGGCGGCGAGCATATCCCCTTTCGTGACCCGGCCGGCTTTGCCGGTGCCGACGACGGTTGCAGGATCGATGCCGGTGTCGGCGGCGAGGCGGCGGACGGCGGGCGAGGCGTCCGCCGTTTTGGCGGCGGCGGCAGCAGGAGCGCCAGCAGGCTGGCTGCCTACGGACGAGGCGGTGGCGGCGGAGTCGATGGTGGCAACGATCTGGCCGATTTTCACTTCGTCACCGGCGGCGACTTGGAGGGCGATCCGGCCGGCGGACTCGGCGGTGCCTTCGCTCGTGATCTTGTCGGTCTCGAGTTCGAAGAGGGGCTGGTCCTTTTTGACGACGTCGCCGTCTTTGACGTGCCATTTGGCGAGGATGCCGGAGGCGATGGATTCGCCCATAGGCGGGATTTTGACTTCGAGGAGGGACATGGTGAGGGCGGGTGAAAGTGGCAGTGAGAGTGAAAGTGAAAGGGAGCGTGAAACGGAGGCGGCGATCAGAGGGTGAAGGCGTCCTGGAGGAGCGCGGCGTGTTCGAAGCGGTGGAGGGCGAGGGCGCCGACGGCGGGGGAGGCGGCGGCATCGCGCCCGGCGTAGAGCGGGAGGAAGCCGAGGATCTCGGAGAGCAGCGGGGCGATGTAACTCCACGCGCCCATGTTCTGCGACTCTTCCTGGCACCAGATGACACGCGCGCCGGTGTAGTGGTCGGCGATTTTGGCGATGGCGTTTTTGTGCAGCGGGTAGAGCTGCTCGAGGCGCACGATGGCGGTGTCGGTGATCTTGTGCTTGGTGCGGTAGTCGCAGAGGTCGTAGTAGACCTTGCCGGAGCAGAAGATGAGGCGCTGGGCCTTGGCTGGCTCGGCGGTGCCCGCGGTGGTGGTGGCGAACAGCGGGTCGTCGATGACCTCCTGGAAGGCGCCGGTGGTGAATTCGGCGAGGGGCGAGACGGCGGCGGGGTGACGGAGGAGGGACTTCGGGGACATCACGATGAGCGGCTTCTGCACGTCGCGCAGCACCTGGCGGCGGAGGGCGTGGAAGAAATTGGCGGGGGTCGTGATGTTGGCGACCTGGATGTTGTCCTCGGCGCAGAGCTGGAGGAAGCGTTCGAGGCGGGCGGAGGAGTGCTCGGGGCCCTGGCCCTCGTAGCCGTGGGGCAGGAGGAGGACGAGGCCGCTGGTGCGGTGCCATTTGGATTCGCCGGCGGCGAGGAACTGGTCGATGACGACCTGGGCGCCGTTGGCGAAGTCGCCGAACTGGGCCTCCCAGATGCAGAGCATGTTGGGGTAATCGAGCGAGTAGCCGTAGTCGAAGCCGAGGACGGCGGCTTCGGAGAGGAGGGAGTTGTAGACGCAGAAGCGGGCCTGGTCCGGGGCGAGGTTCTTCAGCGGCGCGTAGGTGGCGTTGGTCTCCATGTCGTGGAGCACGGCGTGGCGGTGGCTGAAGGTGCCGCGTTCGCAATCCTGGCCGCTGAGGCGGATGGGTTTGTTTTGGAGGACGAGGGTGCCGAAGGCGAGGGCTTCGGCGAAGCCCCAGTCAATGGGCCCGCCCTCCTGGTGGGCGGTGACGCGGGCGTCGAGGAAGCGCTTGATCTTCGGGTTGGGTTTGAAGCCCGGAGGGAGGGTGGCGAGACCGCGCACGACGCGGTCGATCAGTTCGGCGGAGACGCCGGTGGCGACTTTCTTGAAATGGAAATCCGGCTGGAAGACGGCGGTGGAGCCGGCGAATTTCTTGGTTTCGGCGGCGGCGGCGCGTTTGGCGGACTTGGTGGTCTCGGCGGCTTTGGCCTTCTCGAGATTTTTTTCGAGGGCCTCGCTGTATTCGGTTTTGATGGCGTCGGCCTGGGGCTCGGTGATGGAGCCCTCGGCGACGAGTTTGCGGGTGAGGACGGCGGAGACCTGCGGGTGGGTGGCGATGAGTTTGTAGAGGAGCGGCTGGGTGAAGGCGGGTTCGTCGGTCTCGTTGTGGCCGTGTTTGCGGTAGCAATACATGTCGATGACGACGTCGCGGGCCCATTTGGCGCGGAATTCGAGGGCGAGCTGGGCGACCATGCAGACGGCCTCGGGGTCGTCGCCGTTGACGTGGAAAATCGGGGCCTCAATCATCTTGGCGACGTCGGTGCAGTAGCGGGTGGAGCGCGAGTCGTGCGGCTCGGTGGTGAAGCCGATCTGGTTGTTGATGACGAAGTGGAGGGTGCCGCCGGTGCGGTAACCGGGGAGTTGGGAGAACTGGAGGGTCTCGGCGACGACGCCCTGGCCGGCGAAGGCGGCGTCGCCGTGGATGAGGAGGGGCAGCACGCGGTTGCGGTCCTCGGTGGCGCCGCGGATGCGCTGGCGGGCGCGGGCCTTGCCCTCGACGACGGGGTTGACGATTTCGAGGTGGGACGGGTTGGCGGCGAGGCGGACTTCGACGGGTTGGCCGGCGGCGGTGTCGAGGACGGCCTCGTAGCCGAGGTGGTATTTCACGTCGCCGTCGCCGCCGACGGTCTCGGGGATGTAGTTTTCGGAAAACTGTTCGAAGAGGACGTCGAATTTTTTCCGCATGACGCTGGTGAGGATGTTGAGGCGGCCGCGGTGGGCCATGCCCATGACGACCTCTTCGACGCCGACATGCGGGCAGTGCTCGATGATGGAGTCGACGGCGGCGACCATGGTCTCGCCGCCCTCGAGGGAGAAGCGTTTTTGGCCGACGTATTTGGTGTGGAGGAAGCGCTCGAAGAGCTCGGCCTTGTGGACGCGGCGGAGGATGCGGACTTTTTCGGCGACGGAGAAAGCGGGCTGGTTGCGGGTGGACTCCATTTTTTCCTGGAGCCACTGGCGGACCTCGACGTCCTGGATGTGGGTGTATTCGACGCCGATGTGGCCGCAATAGGTGGTGCGGAGGGCGAGGAGGATGGCGCTGAGCTTCATCTGGCCGCCGCCGAGGTAGGTGCCGACGTCGAAGGAGGTGTCGAGGTCGGAATCGGCCAGAGTGAAATGGGCGAGGGAGAGTTTCGGGTGCGGGGCGGGGGTGGGGCCGAGGGGATCGAG
>JBIKOK010000128.1:0-17926 GCA_044358025.1 Opitutaceae bacterium | reverse complement strand
TAGGTGTTGATGAGGTGGTGGACGCGCGACTGTTTGAGACTGTCGATGATGGGGGCGGCGGCGGCGGCCGGGGCGCCGCCCGCGGAGGACGCGGCGGCGGCGAGCGCGACGGCCGGGGAGGTGCCGCTGCTGCCGAGAGTGAAGCCTTGGAAGAAGGCGCGCCACGTCGGGTCGACGGAGTTGGGGTCCTGCAGCCAGGACTCGTAGGCCGCCTCGATGACGGCGGAATTGGCAGTGACGGGAAGAGCGGAGGAGGTGGTGGACATGGTGGGAGCCGCGGGGAGACCGCAGCGGTGGTCAAAAAGGAAGGGGCAACGAATCAGGGGGCGGGGCGGAACTCAAGCGCGGGACAGACGGAGAGAGAGATTGCATTGACGCTTAAGCGCGGTAAGGGCGGGATAAGTTTCCCAGCATCTTATGGAACTCCAGATCAAAGAATCCCTGCTCGCACTTCTGGCCGGCATCAAGGCCGGCGCCGGGCCGGTGATCGCGGACGAGATGGCGAAGCTCGACGGGTATGTGGCCCGCGGGCGGGCCTCGGGGGAGCTGCACCCGCAACTGGTGCATTTTTTGGAAAACCGCAGTTATGCGAAGGCCGTGATGTTCCTGGGTGGACAGACGGACATTCCGGTCGGGGCGTGCGGCGGGCGGGCCGGGCGCGGGGCCGGCGCGGCAGAGCCGAAAGGTTGACGATGGCGAGCAGCGACAAGATTTCGACGGACGGCGGGCAGGGGCTGGGGCAGAATCCGTTTGCCGCTTTGAGTGGGGCGGGGTTGCCGGTGGCGCCGAAGGCGATGCTGGAGAAGGCGGCCGCGGCGGCGACGGCGGGGAAGGGTCCGGGGGCGAAGCCGGCGGCGCCGGAGAAGAATCGCGGACGGGTGGAAGTGCGCCGCGAGACGGGGGGGCGGGGAGGGAAGACCGTGACGACGGTCAGCGGGTTTGTCGGGATCGGGCTGCCGGAGAAGGAGCAGTTGACGAAAAAAATGCGGGGAGCGTGCGGCTGCGGCGGCACGGTGAAGGACGGCGTGATCGAAATTCAAGGCGACCAACGCGAGACGGTGGCGCGAATTTTGACGGAGGCGGGGTTTCGGGCGGTGATGGCGGGCGGTTAGGCCGGCGCGCTCAGAGTCCGAAGGCGCGGATGGCGCCGCCGGTGAGGGCGATGCTGGAGCCGGCGAGGGCGTGGCTGTAGCGGCCCCAGCTGCGCAGGGGGATGCGCTCGAGGCCGAAGAACGACGCGAGCACGACCGTCAACATCACGGCAAGGGTGGCGGCCGAAAACACGGCGGCGACGGCGAAGGCCGCAAGCCACCCGCTGGTCGCCGCGGGATAAATGAAGAGCGGGATGAGCGGTTCACAGGGACCGAACGCGAAAATGATGAAGAGAATCCACGGGGTGAGGCCGATGGTTTCGCCGGTCGCGGAATCGTGGATATGATCGGCCGCGTGGAGAAAGCCGCCGTGCGAGTGGGTATGGCCGTCGGGTCCGGTGCGGCGGGCGCGGTGCAGCCCCCAGGCGGCGTAGACGAGGCCGAAGACGATCAAGATCCAGGCGGCGATTTCCCCGCGGGCCTCCTCGAGGAGGTTGAGGTGCTGGAGGCTCGCGCCGAGCGCATAGCCGATGAGTCCGATCGAAATCGAACTGCCGACGTGGGCGAGGCCGCAGGCCAGCGTGATCCACGTGGTCTTCGCGAGGGACCAGCCCCGGGCCTTCGACAGGACGATGAACGGCAGATAATGGTCGGGGCCGACCAAGGTGTGAATGAAGCCGACGGCGGCGGCGTTCAGCAGGAGCAGTGTCAGGTCGACGTGCATGGGGGGCAGCCTTCGGCGACCAGACGGGCGGCGAGGACCCGGACGGCGTGCAACATCTCCGGCAGCGCCGCGGCGACGGGCGGGGAGAGTTCCAGGCACATCGGATGGAGGGTCTCGACGGAGAGGGTGAACAGGTGAACGTCCGGCATCGCGCCGAGGAGGGCGGCCGCGGCGAAGAGGTCCTTCAGGCCGAAATCGTGGGACGAGAGGCCTTGGGGCAGGGCGCCGACCGTGGTGGGACGGAGCAGCGTGAGGGTGCCCGCGGGCCGGCCGTCGCGCGTCGCGTCGATCACGATGACGGAGCGGGCGCGTTGGATGTCATCGAGCAGGATCACGCCGGCGACGCCGCCGTCGAGCAGGCGGGCGCCGGGCAGGGGCGGTTCGAGTTCGAGGGCGCGCAGGAGGTGCACCCCGACGCCCTCGTCACCCATGAGGAGATTGCCGACGGCGAGGATGAGGACGGAGGCGGCGGGGTCGACCGGCGACAGAGGGCGGAAGGGTGCGCCGAGGAGCGTCGGGCCGAGGAGGCGCATGCGCGGTCAGCCGGTTTTGGCCGGCCGGGACGGGGCGACCGGGACGCGCGAGCGGGGCGGCGGAGAGGGCGAAAGGCCCGAGGCTTCTTCGGACGCGATTTGTTTTTTCTCCATGAACTTCCAGCCGCCGACCATCGAGGAGAGCACCCCGTGGCCCTCGACGTAGTCGTGGTAAAAGACGAGGTAGACGTGGATGAGGGTGAAGACGGCGAACGCCCACATCACGGCGTAGTGAAACGTGCGGAGGGAGAATTCGTCGCCCAACAACGGGGTGGCCCAGGTGAAGAGGGCGGGGAACCACGATTCGCTCATGGGGGCGTAGAGCGCGAAGCCCGACACGATCTGGAAGACCGTGAGCAGGCCGGTGCCGGCGTAGGTGAAGTAGGCCATGGAGTTGTGGCCCAGCGTGTGGACGGCCGCGCGGGTCGACTGGAGGATATCGACCCGCAGGACTTCGCCGATCTGGCGGATTTGGCGGGCGGTGAGCGGAAAAAAGTTTCGCCAGTGGGCGTATTTGTTGCCGGCGAACGACCAGTAGAGGCGGAAGGCGAAGTTCGCCGTGAAGATGTAGGCCGCGACGAAGTGGACGAAGCGTACCTGGCCGAACCAGTCGTTGAAGGAGGCTTCGGTGCCGATGAGGAAGACGGGCGGTTGGGCGATCAGCCAGCCGGTGACGCCGAGCACGACGATGGTGGCGGCGTTGATCCCATGAAACCAGCGCACGGGCTGTTCCCAGACGTAGACGCGCGCGTAGTCGTGCGAGACGTGGAGGGGCGGGTGCATGGGGCTCCGGTTATTTGACGAACAGCTCGTGGTGGGAGAGCGCGACGCCGTCTTCGTAGAGGTGGACGGCGCAGGCGAGGCACGGATCGAAGGAGTGGATCGTGCGGATGATTTCGAGCGGCTGTTTCGGGTCGTGCACGGGGGTGCCGATGAGCGAGGCCTCGTAGGCGGAGCGCTGGCCCTTGGCATCGCGGGGCGAGGCGTTCCAGGTGCTGGGGACGACCAACTGGTAGTTTTCGATTTTGCGATCCTTGATGACGATCCAGTGGGCGAGGGCGCCGCGCGGGGCCTCGCTGGTGCCGACGCCTTTCGCCTCGGCCGGCCAGGTGGCCGGGTCCCAGAGTTCCTGGGTGAAGGTGCGCGTGTCGCCTGCCTTGATGAGGGCGATGAGCTGGTCGAAGAACTCGAGGCCCCATTGGGCGGTGAGGCGGGCCTCGATGCCGCGGGCGGCGGTGCGGCCCAAGGTGGAGAAGAGGACGGACGGGGGGGCCTTGAGTGCGCCGAGGGCTTCGCCGACGGCGTCCTTGATCGCGTTCTGGCCGGTGGCGAAACCGAGGAGCATGCGCGAGAGCGGGCCGACTTCCATGGCATGGCCCTTCCAGCGCGGCGTCTTGAGCCAGCTGTATTTTTGATCGACGTCGAGATGCTGATACGGCGGTTTCGGTCCGGTGTAGTTGAGGTTGGTCTCGCCGGCCCAGGGATGGCGGCCGCCGGTGGTGGCGCCGTCCTTGTAGTCATACCAGGACTTGTCGATGAACTCCTCGATGCCGTCGCGGGTGTCGCGCGGGTCGACCGCGAGGACGTTGGCGAGGTTGCGCCCGAGGATGGCGCCGCGGCCGAACTTGTAGCTGGCGATGTTGGCGAACCCGTTCGTCGGGAGGTCGCCGTAGCACAGGTAGTTTTCGAGGCCGCCGCCGATGCCCGCCCAGTCGAGGTAGTAGGGGGCGATGGCGAGGAGGTCGGGGTAGTAAACTTGCTCGACGAAGTCGCGTGCATTCTTGAGGAGCTGGCCCACGAGGGCGAGCCGCTCGGAGTTTATGGCGTTGGCCTCGTCGAGGTTGATGGAGCAAGGCATCCCACCCACGAGGTAGTTGGGGTGGGGATTCTTGCCGCCAAAGACCGTGTGGACTTTGACAATTTCCTTCTGCCACTCGAGTGCCTCGAGGTAGTGGGCGACGCCGATGAGATTGATCGCGGGCGGCAGTTTGAAGGCCGGGTGGCCCCAGTAGGCGTTGGCAAAGATGCCGAGCTGGCCGCTCTGCACGAAGGTGGTGAGGCGTTTTTGCAGGTCGGAAAAATAGGCGGGCGAACTCTTCGGCCAGCGGGAGATGCTCTGGGCGATGCGGGAGGCCTCGGCGGGATCGGCCTTCAGGGCACTGACGACATCGACCCAATCGAGCGCATGCAGGTGGTAGAAATGGACGACGTGGTCCTGCACGTTCTGCACGCAATACATGATATTGCGGATGAGTTCGGCGGCGGGCGGGATCTTGAGGCCAAGGGCGTCCTCGACGGCGCGGCACGAGGCGAGGGCGTGCACGGTGGTGCAGACGCCGCAGACGCGTTCGCAGAACGCCCAGGCGTCGCGCGGGTCGCGGCCCCGGAGGATGATCTCCAGGCCGCGCACCATGGTGCCGGCGCTCCAGGCGTCGACGATCTTGCCGTCCTTGATTTCGGCTTCGATGCGGAGATGGCCCTCGATGCGGGTGACGGGATCGACGACGATGCGTTCGCTCATGACGGGCTCCGTGGGTTAGGGGTTTGGGGGCGTTTCCGACGCGGCCGGGGTGGGGTCGAGGTCGGCGGGGTTTTCGCCGGGCTGCTCGCCGATGTCATGGCGTTTACGGACATTGGTGAGCACGGCGTGGGCGAGCGCGCCGCCGGCGGCGAGGGCGGCGACGCCGAGACCGATCTGGTCGGCGGTGGATTCGATCCCGAAGCCCGGGAAGTTGGTGAGGCGTTGGTAGAACGGGCCGTTGTCCCAGAACTTCGCCTCGGCGCAGCCGAGGCAGGGGTGGCCGGACTGGATGGGGAAACTGGTGCCGTTGTTCCAGCGCATCGTGCCGCAGGCATTGTAGGTCGAGGGACCGCGGCAGCCGACCCGGTAGAGGCAGTAGCCTTTCCGCGCGTTTTCGTCGTCGAAGGTCTCGACGAAGAGGCCGGCGTCGTAGTTGGGCCGGCGGTAGCAGGTGTCGTGCACGCGCCGGGAATAGAACGCCTTCGGGCGGCCGAGGGAGTCGAGTTGCGGGAGACGGTCGAAGGTGAGCAGGTGGACGAGGACGCCGGCCATGACTTCGGCGATGGGCGGGCAGCCCTGGACGTTGACGATGGGTTTGTCTGTGATGATGGCGTGGACGGGCGTGGCGCCGGTCGGGTTGGGGTTCGCGGCCTGCACGCAGCCGGAGCAGGCGCAGTTGCCCCACGCGACGATGGCTTTGGCGCCGGCCGCGACCGTGCGCACGGTGTCGAGGGCGGACTTGCCGCCGACGACACAGTAGCAGCCGTCGGCCGCGAGCGGCACGGAGCCTTCGACGAGCATCAGATACTCGCCTCGGTGCTTGGTGATCACGTCCTGGAGAATTTCCTCGGCCTGATGACCGGCCGCGGCCTGCAGGGTCTCGGTGTAGTCGAGGGAGATTTTATCGAGGAGGATGTCGGCGACGATCGGGTGGGACGAACGGAGGAACGATTCGCTGCAACAGGTGCACTCCTGGAAATGCAGCCAGACGACCGGTATCCGGCGTTTGGTTTCGATGGCGCGGGCGATCTGCGCGATCCCGCCGTTTTCGAGCCCCAGGTAGGCGCCCATCCAAGCGCAGAATTTCATGAAGTCGCGGCGCGAGACTCCGCGGGAAACCATTTGCTCGTAAACCGTGGGGACCGGGGAGGGGGCAAGGACGGGGGAGTTCATGGGGGGCGCTTTCGCGAGGCTGCGTATGATCGGGACGGGAGGGTCGAAACCACGCCGGGGCAGACGGCGCTGCGGGAATGTGGCGACTTTACCGCATCACGGCCCCAGCCGGTGCGCAGCGATTGGCAATCACTGGGCGGAAATTGCCAAAAGGGCGCTCGGCACTCGACGCGTAGCGGGAGCCGGGTTGTGTGAGACCAACCCCGTTCCTCATGCACGAAGTTGGTCTCATGATTTCAGCGATCGATGCGGTGCTCGACCAGGCGCGCATCCATGGCGCCAAGCGCGTGCATCGGATCGTGCTCCGCATCGGAGCGCTGGCGGGGGTGGAGCGGGAGTCGCTGCGCTTCGCGTTTGAGGTCGTCACGCGGGACACGCTTGCGGCGGACGCGGAGCTGGAGGTCGACGGGGTGCCGGCGCGGGCCTATTGCGCGACGTGCGCGCAGGAGTTTGGCGTCGAGGGTGGTGCGATCATGGCCTGCCCGCGGTGCGGGCAGTTTTCCGGCGACCTGCGGCAGGGGCGCGAACTCGAACTGGCCCGGATCGAAATGTCGTAATCCCATGTGCGTCGAATGTGGCTGCAATCCTCCGGTGCCGTTCGGCATCAAAGTCATCCGGGCGTTCGCGCCCGGGCTGCTGCGCGCGGCGACGGTCGCGACGGACGCCTCGTCTGCGCCGGCCACGGCGGCCATGCCGGAGGCCGCGTCGACGGGGGCAACGCCGCGGGTGGTCGACGTGCGCATCCCCTTGCTCGCCAAAAACGACCGGCTCGCGGAGCAGAACCGCGGTTTTTTCCGGAGCCGAGGACTGCTGGCGCTGAACCTCGTTTCTTCGCCGGGGGCGGGCAAGACGACGCTGCTCAGCCGCACGCTCGATGAATTTGGGTGGGCGGTGCGCTGCGCGGTCGTGGTCGGCGATCTGGAAACGGACAATGACGCGCGTCGGCTCGCGCGCCCGCACGTGCCCGTCGCCCAGATCACGACCGGCACGGCGTGTCATCTCGATGCCGAAATGGTGGCGCGAGGGGTGGACTCGCTGGATCTCGCCGGAGTGCGCGTGCTCTTTATCGAGAATGTCGGGAATCTCGTGTGTCCGGCGGAGTTCGACCTCGGCGAGGAGTTGCGGGTGGTGTTGCTCGCGACGACGGAGGGCGAGGACAAGCCGCTGAAGTATCCGCCGATTTTCAAGTCCGCCCAAGTCGTGCTGCTGACCAAAACCGATGTGGCCGAGGTGCTCGGCTTCAGCCGGGCGGTGGCGATCGAGAATATCCGCCGCGTAGCGCCGCAGGCCAAACTGATCGAGGTGTCGGCGCGCAGCGGCGAAGGGTTGGCGGAGTGGTATGCGTTGCTGCGGGGCCGGCTGGCGAAGCCATGAGCGCGCCGCTCCAGGTTCCCGCGGCGGTGACGAGCGACCGGCTGATCCGTGTGCGTGGGACGGTGCAGGGCGTGGGCTTCCGGCCCTTTGTGCAGCGCACGGCGGAGGGTTTGGGGATCCGCGGTTGGGTGCGCAACGATGTCCAAGGGGTGTTGATTCGGGCCGTCGGTCGCGAGGAGGTGGTCGAAACGTTGGTCGATGTGATCGAACACCAGGCGCCGCGGGCGGCGACGGTGGAGTCGGTGGAGGACGAGGTGAACCTGGATTTTTCCGCGGTGCCAGAAGGCTTCACGATCATCGCCAGCGAGCGGACCGAGGGCGTGGTGGAGACGGCGGTGCCGGCGGATCTGGCGTTGTGCGGGGATTGCCGGCGGGAGTTGGGCGACGGGTCGGACCGGCGCTACGGTTACCCGTTTATCAACTGCACGCAGTGCGGGCCGCGCTATTCGATCATCGAGCGGCTGCCGTATGACCGGCCGGCGACCACGATGCGGGCGTTCCGGATGTGCCCGGCGTGCGCGCGGGAGTATGGCGAGCCGGCGAGCCGGCGGTTTCACGCGCAACCGAACGCCTGTGCGGTGTGTGGGCCGCGGCTGGTGTTTGTCGCGGCGAACGGCGAGACGCTGGCGGAGGGGGACGACGGGCTCGGGCGCGCGGCGGAGGAGATTTGCACGGGACGCATCGTCGCCGTGAAGGGAGTGGGCGGGTTTCACCTGATGTGCGACGCGGCGAACGAAGACGCGGTGGGCGAATTGCGCCGGCGGAAACGGCGGGAGGAGAAGCCGTTTGCGGTGATGTTTCCGTCGCCCGGGAGTCTGCAGGCGATGGGCGAGGTCTCCCCGGCGGCGTTGGCGATGCTGCATGCGCCGCAGGCGCCCATTGTCCTGGTGCGGCGGCGCGAGGGGGCGAAGCTGGCGGCGGGCGTGGCGCCCGGGAGCCCCTGGATCGGCGCGCTGCTGCCGTATTCGCCCTTGCACGTGCTATTGCTGGAACGGTGCGCGCGGCCGCTGGTGGCGACGAGCGCGAACCTCTCGGAGGAGCCCCTGTGCACCGACGATGCGGAGGCGCGGGAGCGGCTCGGGGGGATCGCGGATTTCCTCCTCGGCCACGACCGGGCGATTGCCCGGCCGGTGGACGATTCGGTCGTGCGGTTTTCGCCGCACGGCGCGGCGATTCTGCTGCGCCGGGCGCGGGGCTATGCGCCGTCGCCGCTGCGGTTGCCGGCGGCCCTGCCGGAACCGCTGCTCTGCGTGGGGGCCCAGATGAAGAACGCCGTGGCGGTGGCCGCGGGGCGGCGGGTGGTGTTGAGTCCGCATATCGGGGACCTGGGCAATGCGGTGACGCAGCGGGCGTTTGAGCGGACGATTGAGATGCTCGGCGGGTTGCACGGCGCGGAATTCAAGGCGGTGGTGCACGACAAGCACCCGGGATACACCTCGACGCTCTACGCGAAAAAAACCGGGCTGCGGCGGGTCGGGGTGCAGCATCACCTCGCGCATGTGCTGGCCTGTCTGCTGGAGCACGGGCAGGGCGCCGACGGGGTGCTCGGGGTGGCGTGGGACGGCACCGGATACGGCGAGGACGGCACGGTCTGGGGCGGGGAGTTTATCTTGCTCGAACGCGGGGGGGCGAAGCGGTTTGCGCGGCTGCGGCCGTTCCGCCTGCCCGGCGGTGAGGCGGCGGTGCGCGATGCGCGGCGGGTGGCGCTGGCGCTCGCGAGCGAGATCAACGACGTGCAGCTGTTCGCGAAGCTGGCCGGAGCTTTCGGTTTCAAGGCGTCCGAGGCGGCGACTCTGCAGACGATGTTGGCGCGGCAGATCAATTCGCCGGTGTGCTCGAGCGCGGGGCGGCTGTTCGATGCCGCGGGCGCGCTGCTCGGTCTGGGCCGGAGCAATACGTTCGAAGGGCAGCTGCCGCTGGCGGTGGAGGCGGCGGCCATGGCGGGTCTGGGCGGCCACGAGACGATGAGGTTTTCCGTGCGGGACGCGCACGGGGGCGGGGCCGTGAAGGAGGTCGACTGGCAGCCGGCGCTGGCCGAGTTGACCGCGGGCGGCGGTGCGGTGGCGGTGAAGGCGGCGGCGTTTCACCGGGGCCTGGCGCGGGCCATCGCGGACGTGGCCACCGCGGCGGGCGTCGGGACGGTGGCGCTGACCGGCGGGTGTTTTCAGAATGCCCTGCTGCACGATCTGGCGCGCGCGGCGCTCGAGCAGGCGGGATTTCGCGTGTTGGTGCACCGGCAGCTGTCGCCCAACGACGGGAATATCGCGGCCGGGCAGGCGCTCGGCGCGCTCTGGAATCTGACCGATGTTTTGCCGCCGTAACCTCAACCCCGCGCTCCCATGTGTCTCGCCGTTCCCGGAAAAGTGCTCGAAGTCATCGGCGACGATCCGCTGTTGCGGTCGGCGCGCGTGAGCTTTGGCGGCGTCGTCAAATCAATCAGTCTCGCGTGTGTGCCCGAAGCGGTGGTCGGCGATTTCGTGTTGGTGCACGTGGGCGTGGCGATCAGTGTGGTGGACGCGCAGGAGGCGGCGGAGACGTTCAACTATCTGCGGATGATGGGCGAGATGGACGGGATCGAGGTGCCGGCGGTGGCGGAGGGGCCGCCATGAAATACGTCGACGAGTATCGCGACGGGGCGCTCGTGAGACGGTGGGCGGCGGCGGTGGCGCGGCGGACGACGCGGCCGTGGACGATCATGGAGATCTGCGGGGGGCAGACGCACGCGATTGTGAAGTTCGGGCTCGACGAACTGTTGCCCAAAGCGATCACGCTGGTGCACGGCCCGGGCTGTCCGGTGTGTGTGACGCCCGCGGAGATCATCGACCAGGCGGTGGAGCTGGCGGCGGAGAAGCCGGTGATTTTGTGCTCGTTTGGCGACATGCTGCGCGTGCCGGGGACGGGGATCGATTTGCTCACGGCGAAAGCGCGGGGCGGGGATGTGCGGATGGTCTATTCGCCGTTGGATGCGGTGACGGTGGCGAAGGAGAACCCGGGACGGGAGGTGGTGTTTTTCGCGGTGGGTTTCGAGACGACGGCGCCGGCGAACGCCCTCGCGGTGCAGCGGGCGCAGCGCGAAGGCGTGACCAATTTCTCGATTCTGACGTCGCACGTGCTGGTACCGCCGGCGATGCGGGCGCTGCTCGGCGCGCCGGACAACCACGTGCAGGGGTTTTTGGCGGCGGGACACGTGTGCACGATCATGGGCACGGGGGAGTACGGTCCGATCGCGCGGGAGTTTGGGGTGCCGATCATTGTGACGGGGTTTGAGCCCGTGGATATTTTGGCCGGAATTTTTCGGTGTGTGAAACAACTCGAGGAAGGACGGGCGGAGGTGGAGAACGCCTACGCGCGGGCGGTGCGGGCGGACGGGAACGGGCCCGCGCGCCGAGTGGTCGAAGCGGTGTTCGAGGTGGCGGACCGCACCTGGCGGGGCCTCGGGCGGATTCCGCGGAGCGGACTTGAAGTGCGGCCCGAGTGGGCGGCGTTCGATGCGCGGAAGCGGTTTGGGCTGGTGGAGAAAGCGGCGCGGGCGGACGCGGTCTGCATCAGCGGCGAGATTATGCGGGGCGTGAAAAAACCGCCCGATTGTCCCGCCTTTGGCACGACGTGTAAACCGGAGCATCCGGTGGGTGCGCCGATGGTGTCGGGCGAGGGTGCGTGCGCGGCGTATTACCGGTATCGGACGCGGGCGGCGGCGGCGTGAGGCGCTAACAAATCCGCGGCAGTTGTTCGCCGCTGAGGCGGTCGAGGATGCGTTCGGCGCCGATGACGCTGCGGAGGGTGACCTGGCCGGCGGGGCCGGGGCGGACGTGGCCGATCAGGGCGGGCGGGCCGCCGGGCGCAGTGCGGGCGAGAATTTCAAGGGCGCGGTCGGCCTGGGCGGCGGGGAGGAGACAGACGAAGCGGCCCTCGTTGGCGACGTAGAGCGGTTCGAGGCCGAGGATTTCGCAGGCGCCGCGGACGAGTTCGGTGACGGGCACGGCGGTTTCGTCGACGGCCAGGGCGAGTTGGGCGGTCTCGGCGATTTCCACGAGGGCGGTGGCGAGACCGCCGCGGGTGAGATCGCGCAGGCAGTGGAGCTCGAGGCCGGCGGCGAGGAGGGCCTGCACGGGGGCAACGAGCGGGGCGCAGTCGCTCACGATGGCGCTCTCGAAGGCGAGGTTGGCGCGTGTCGCCATAATGGCCATACCGTGACGGCCGAGGTCGCCGCTGAGGAGGATCGCATCGCCGGCGCGAACGGAAGCGGGCGCGATCGTGAGGGCGTGCTCAATGAGCCCAATGCCCGAGGTGGTGATGTAGAGTCCGTCGCCCTTGCCGCGTTCGACGACCTTGGTGTCGCCGGTGACGATGGCGACGCCGGCGGCGGCCGCGGCCTCGCGCATGGAGGTGACGATGCGTTGGAGGGTTTCGGTGGGCAGACCCTCTTCGAGAATGAAGGCGGCGCTGAGCCAGAGCGGGCGGGCGCCGCACATGCAGAGATCGTTGACGGTGCCGTTGACGGCGAGTTGGCCGATGTCGCTGCCGGGGAAGAAGAGCGGGCTGACGACGTGGGCATCGGTGGTGAATGCGAGGCGGGCGCCGGCGGCGGTGAGGACGGCGCCGTCGTGCTGGGCATCGAGGGCCGGGTGCGCGAAGGCGGGGCGGAAGACGCGGTCGATCAGGTCTTGGGTGAGGGTGCCGCCGCCGCCGTGGCCGACCGTGATTTCCGCGCGGTGGGCGAGCGGGACCGGGCAGGAGGAGAAGACGGAGGCGGACGGTGCGGGGTCGGACACGCGCTGAAGCTAGGGGCGGCGAGGGGAAGCGCCGAGGAAAAATCGCAGGAGGCGGTTGGGGGAGTCGCATCTGAGTTTCGTGCAAGGGAGTCTCCAGCCGCCAACGCCTGAAAGCGGTGGGAGGGGCTTTACGCCCCGACGGGGTGCGGCTGCGTTCGGTCGGGGCGTAAAGCCCCTCCCACAGTGCACGAAACTGAGATGCTCCCGGCCGGGGCGTGAGACGGGGAAGGATTGGACTTCAGGCCGCGCGGGATGTCACCGTGTCGCCATGAACGTGAGATTTGCTCGGATCGGATTGGGGGTGTGGCTGGTGAGCGGTGGGGTCGGGCGCGCTGAGTCGGGTGACGCGAAGCGGGGGTTGGCGAACGCGACGGTGTTTGCGGGTCCCGGCGGTGCGACGTTCGAGCCGCCGGCGGGAAGTCGGGCGAAAGTGCACGTAGTGCCGGACCGGGCGACGTTTTGGAAAACGCACGGAGTGCTCAAAGCGACGGTGCAGGAGGCGAAGGAGCTCGTCACCTTTGCCGGGGTTGCACGCGCGGACGGCGACCCGAGCCAGTGGACCGAGGAACGGAGGAAATCGCACTTCATGGTCGACGGGGAGTGGTTCCGCAGCGGTGCGCCGCCGATGCCGGCAGCGCTGGCGGAAAAGGTGCGGTCGGTCGTATTTGCCGGCGTGCGCGAGTGGCGGGGGCGCAAGCTCTGCGGCGGATTTCACGCGGACGTGCTGCTGCGCTGGCAGGGCGGACCGCTGGTGGCGGCCACGGAGGTGCTGCTTTGTTTTGGGTGCAGCGAAGTGAAAATCTACGGCGCGACGGGCTCGCTCTACGGAGACTTGGCGCCGGAGCAGGCCGAGCAGCTGCGCGAGTGGCTCGCGCCGTGGTTGCCGCAACCGGGCGCGGAGGGGCCGCGGGCGGGAATTCCTACGCCGCCAGTCCGGCGGTGAGGGCGAGGGCGCCTTTGGCGCGGTTCAGAATGTAGAGGTGGTAGCCGGGGGCGCCCTGCGCGAGCAGATCGCGGATTTGGGTGAGGGCCCAGTCGATGCCCATGGTCTCGACGACGTCGGTGTTTTCGGCGGCGACTTCGAGGCGCGTGATGAGCTTCGCGGGGAGGGTGGTGCCGCACATCGCGGTGAAACGTTGGATTTGTTTCAACGAGAGCACGGGCATGATGCCGGGGACGATGGGGACCGTGATGCCGGCGCGGCGGCATTTTTCCACGAAGCGATAGTAGACGGTGTTGTCAAAAAAGAGCTGGGTCGTGATGAAGTCGGCGCCGGCGTCGATTTTGATTTTGAGCGCCGTGAGATCGGCCTCGGCGGAAGGAGCTTCGGGGTGTTTCTCGGGGTAGCCGCCGACGCCGAGACAGAAATCGGGGTGGCGGGATTTGAGGAGGGCGACGAGGTCGCTGGCGTAGCGGAGGCCGTCTTTATATGGCGTGAAGGTGGACTCGCCCTTGGGCGGATCGCCGCGGAGGGTCATGATGTTGCGGAAACCGCCGGCGTGGATGCGGTCGGCGACGTCGGAAAGTTCGGCGCGGGTGTGGCCGACACACGTCAGGTGCGGCATGACAGTGAACCCGAAATCGCGTTTGAGAAAATCGCAGACCTGCGCGGTGCGGTCGCGGGTGGTGCCGCCGGCGCCGTAGGTGACGGACACGAAGTCGGGGTTCATGCGCTGGAGGGCGGTCGCGGTGGCGCGGAGGGCCTCGACGCCGGTGTCGTCCTTGGGCGGAAAGAATTCGAGCGAGCGGAGCGGGCGGTTCAGCGCGAAGAGTTCGGAAATGGGACGGTCGTGCGACATGACGTATCAACGGATAGGTAATTGATGATATGTGTAAAGGCTGGTGTTTGCCCGGAGGCGAAAGGCCCCGGGTGGGATTGCGGGGGGCGGCGGGCGGCGCGGCGGTGGGTTCAGCGCGCCGGGGCGGGCTCGGTGATGACTTCGAGGATGACGAAGGCGTCGGATTGCCAGACGGGGGCCAGGGCGAAGATCGGGGCGCGCCCGGGTTCGTGGCGGTTGAAGAAGTCGAGGAAGGGTCGGGAGGGCGAGGTGACGACGTAACGCAGCCGGGATTGGCGCCAGTGGCGGGCGACGGCGTCGGGCGGGGTTTTCTCGTCGAACAGCCACGCGACCTCGGGGCTCCAGAAGGGCACGACGGTGAGGCCGGTGCCGGCGAGCGCGTGCGGGAGCCCGGCGTAGTCGGAGAGAATGCGGTGGTGTCCGGGGAGCGCGAGCAGGGCGGCGGTGAGCTGGGCGGAGGTTTGCGTGCCGCTCTGTGCGAAGGCGCGGGCGGCAGCGGGCCATTCGCGCGGCGGCGTGCGGTAGGCGTTTTCGGGGAGGGTGAGCGTGAACGGGAGGGTGGCGAGGAGGACGAGGGCGAGCACGAAATCGGCGGCGCGGCGGGCCGGGGTCGGGGCGGCCAGGAGGGCGTAGCCGCCAAAAGCGGTGGCGACGGCGAGGGCGGGACTGAGAACGCGCAACGAATAAAAGAGCCCGCCGGCGGTGAAAGGGACGGAGGCGAGCCAGAGGGCGGCGCCGGTGGCGACGCAGAGGGCGCTCCAGCGGGCTTCGCGGAGTCCGCGGCGCGTGTGGAGGATGAGCGCGAGCGTGCCGAAGAGTGCGGCGGGGGCGAAGAGGACGAGGTAGCGGCAGATCTGGTGCCACGCGTCGAGGGAGAACAGGGCGTGGCGGGCCGGGGTGTGGAAGTGGGCGGACCACGTGGCGAAGACGGCGTTGACGGGGAAGAGGCCGGCGAGGTTGAGGGAGAAGAGGGGGTTGCCGGTGAGCACCCACGTGCGGAGGGGCCAGAGGGCGGCGAGGGGGAGGGCGATCGCGGCGAAGCGAGCGAGGGCGGGGCGCGGGGCGCGCATGAGGGCGAGGAGGCCGAGACCGAGGAGCGGGAAGGCGGGGCCGTATTCGCGGGCGCTCGCGCCGGTGACGGCGGCGAGGGCGGCGAAGGCGAGCCAGGCGGGGGCGCGGGTCTTGTGCCAGCGGAGGAGGGCGAAGAGGAGGCCGCAAACCGAGAGGGAGGTGAGAGCGGTTTCCTGGCCGATCACGGAGGCCCAGGTGAGGAGCGGCGTGGCGGCGGCGAGCAGGACGGCGCGGCGGGCGGCGGGTTCGCCACCCCACGAAAAGGCGAGGCGCCAGATGAATTCGTGCAGGGCGAGCAGTTGCAGCAGCACGACGGGCGAAGTCCAGAGCGCGCGCACGGCGCCGCCGCAGAGGTAGGACCAGACGTGGAGGCTGGCGATGCCGGGCGGAATGCTTTCGGGCCAGGGATAGGCGGAGTAGCCGGCGGCGGTGCGGGGCGGATAGAAGTCGAGCGAGCCGAGGCGAACGATTTGCTCGGCGAGCCAGCTCCAGCGGAAGGGGGTGTCGGGGCCGGCGAGCGGTTGGGTGCCGAGGCGCCAGAGGACGATGAGCCAAAAGACGGCGTAGAGGGGCGTCCACCCGCCGAGGGTGGTGAAGGCGGCGAAGGAGCGGGTGTCCTCGGGTGGAGCGGGCGCCGCCGTTTTCTTCGGCCGTCGCGCGGCGACCGCGAAGGCGGCGGCGGTGGTGACGGTGAGCGCGGTGGCGAGGGTCAGCAGCGTGATCGGCAGGCGGAGGAGGGCGAAGAGGACGACGTGGGTGGAGAGGCACGCGGCGGAGGCGAGGAAGCTGCCGGCGAACGTGAAGGGCAGGCGCAGCGCGCGCAGGAGGGCGGCGCCGGGAGCGAGGAGGCCGGCGAGGAGGAGCGCGAGCCGGAGCGGCAGCAGGAGAAGTTCGGGCGCACCCATGAGGTGCGGGAGGGATGAGGTGACGGCGGCGGGTTTGCAACGCCGGGGTGCGGAGGCGGAAGGGTCTACCGCTCTTCTGCGCTGATCTTTCGGAAGGGGCGGGGTGGTGGGGAGTGGGTGGGCTTCGCCTGACCGGCGAAGCGCGGGGCGGAAGTTAACCACGGATTTCGCGGATGGGCACAGATGTCATCACGGCCTTCGCCTTTGGCCCTGTTGGTCGGTGAAGTCCGTGGCTGATTTTGCGTCTTTGGTTGCGAGCGAGACGCTGTGGTCAAGGGTTGGGCGCTGGAGCGGTTTGCAGGCTTGTTGCGCGCGGGCGGATGAAGTAGTCCGTACCCATGAAACGACCGTGACCGAAAGTAATCTCGTGAGCATTCCCCCCGGAGATCGCGCGTGAGTTCGGCATTCATCCGGGCACGCAGTTGGATTGGACCAAGGCGGGTGAGGGCGTGATCTCGGTCAAACCACGGCATAAACGCGGAGAGTTGGCGCGACAACTTTTGGGGGCAGGGCGACACTTGCTCAGACCCGGAGCGGACCCGATCAGCGACCTGATTCGCGAGCGGGAGACCGATGACCGACTTGAACGGACCGACGAGAGGCGATGACCCACTTGTTGGACACGTCTGCCCTGTTGGCGCACTATCTCGGCGAACCGGGTGCGGAGCGGGTGCAGGTGCGAGTGAAGACAGCCGGAACGCGAATAAAACGTTGGTCGAGCAAACCGGGCTTGATAGATTATCGCTGGTCCAGCGGCGACAGTCCGAAAGAAACTAGCGAACGGTTCAGAATTTTGGGATGCACCCGGATGCCCTGTGCCAGTAAGGCGAGGTAAACGTCGCGGAGGTCGGAAACCAAACCGCGCCGAAAGGCGGCTTCCAAGATTCCGATGCAGCCGATCACTTTTAATCCCTGCGTGGCGGCCAAGCGCCGGGCCGCACGCTCATCAATGATCGTCCAGTTGGCGGCGATGGAGTGTGCGAGCAGAATGGTGGCAAGTTCGCCGCGTCCGAGCGAAGGATGGCCCGTGCACCATTGATCGAGCAGGGCGGGATGGGGACAAGGTTGAACGCGGAGCCAGTGGGCAGTCTGCAGCGCTTGCGCAGCAGGACGGCCCGCCCCGGCAACGGCGACTTCATGGTGCACTTCCGTCGCAATCTACACCTCGCCAAAGAGTGCCGGGAGCAGCGGAAGGTGGCCAATGCGGGCCAGCGAAATCAGCGGCGAAGCGTCGCAGACGACGGTCACAGCGCGAGGGCCTTGGCCGCCTCATGATCGGTCTCCCAATCCGAGACCGTGTAGGGCAGCGGCACGCCGCGACGCGCCGAGAACCCCATGAACTCCTCCAGCGCCATCCCCGCCAGTTCCGCCGCCCTCCCAAGCGAAACGCGGTTTTCGCGGAAGAGTTCCAGTGCGATCAACTGCGCTGCGGCGCGCGAGGGGTCGAGGTCAGCATCGCCGGCCAGCGCGAGCAATTCGGCGGGGAGTTCAACATGAACGGTGGACATGCCGGGGACGGTAGTTCTCGGCACCTGCGATGCAACTTGGGAAATCCGAGGGAAGGAGCGTTTCCGTTTCAAACGGCGATGAACTGGTTCGGGCTTTTGCGCCTGCATAAAATGGCGATCGGCGAGTCCTTGATCGCGCCCCAAAGCCTGAGCCCGTTGGATCGTCCCTGGTTCACCGGGCCTCGCCTTTCGGCGCCATTCCGGGGAGCTTGTTAAAGCAGGAAGTGCTGCCGGAAAAGTGAGGACCGAAGGGGTGGCGGATGGAGGCCGTCGAGGACGAGCGGCAGCAGGGGAAATTTGGGCGCACCCATGAGGTGCGGGAGGGATGAGCGGACGGCGGCGGGTGGGCCACGCCGGGGTGCGGAGGCGGAAGGGTTAACCGGTCTTCTGCGCTGATTTTTCGGAAGGGGCGGGGTGGTGCAGGTAATATTTCCGGGAGGGCCGGGCCGGAGGTG
>JBIKOK010000352.1:0-5023 GCA_044358025.1 Opitutaceae bacterium | reverse complement strand
CCCCCCACCCTCCTCAAAACCAATGGCGGCTGGTGCTGGTTCCAGGACGAACGCGCCCTCGTCGTCCGCGACACCCTCGTCTTCGGCTCCGTCGCCGGCACCACCCGCGCCGGCGGCTCCGCCGGCGATGTCG
Organism: Opitutaceae bacterium; assembly: GCA_044358025.1. Lineage (GTDB taxonomy): Bacteria > Verrucomicrobiota > Verrucomicrobiia > Opitutales > Opitutaceae > GAS368. The sequence continues at coordinate 4,890 of JBIKOK010000352.1, read as the reverse complement.
ACGTCACCGCCGTAGACCTACACTCCGGCCGCGCCCGTTCCACCCCACTTCACCCGAAATTCCAGAGCGACGACCACGACACCCCCGCCTTCCTCGCCCTCCCCGACGGCCGCGTCCTCGCCACCTACCAATCCCACGGCAGCGGCCAAGGCGTCAACGGCCTCGACCTCATGCGCTGGCGCCGCACCGCCCGCCCCCACGACTTCTCCGAGTGGACGCCCGAACAAACCTTCCCCGTCGGCGCCGGCGTCAGTTACAGCAACCTGTTCCGCCTCGGCGCCGAAGGCGGTCGCATCTACAACTTCCACCGCGGCGTCGGCTTCAACCCCAACTACCTCGTCTCCACCGACGACGGCGCCACCTTCACCTACGGCGGCCGCCTCCTCCGCTGGCCCCGCCCCGTCGGCGAACCCCTCGCCACCGGCATCGACGGCGGCCGCCCCTACCTCAAATACGCCCAGGCCGGCGACGACACCGTCCATCTCGTCGCCACCGACGATCACCCGCGCGCCTACGACAACAGTATCTACCACGCCTTCCTCCGCGGCGGAAAACTCCACCACACCGACGGCCGCGTCATCGCCCCGCTCAGCCCGACCCAAGAAACCGCCCTCGCCCCCCGCGACCTCACCGTCGTCTTCCAGGGCGACGCCGACCACGTCGCCTGGATGTGCGATGTCCACGTCGACCCCGCCGGCCACCCGCGCCTCGTCTTCTCCGTCCAACGCGACGGCGCCCGCGGCCGCGGCGTCCGCGCCGTGAAGATCGACGGCCAGGACCACCGCTACTCCCACGCCCGCTGGGACGGCGTGCAATGGCGCGTCAACGAAATCGCCCACGCCGGCACTCGCCTCTACGCCGGCGAAGACGACTACACCGGCCTCGCCGCCCTCGACCCGCAACACCTCGGCACCGTCTACATTTCCACCAACGCCGACCCGAAAACCGGCGCGCCCCTCATCAGCACCACCGACCAGAAGCGCCACTGGGAAATCTACCGCGGCACCACCACCGACGACGGCGCGACCTTCACGTGGACGCCCGTCACCCAAAACTCCACCGCCGACAACCTTCGTCCCATCGTCCCGATTTGGTCCGACGCCCGCGACCGCACGATTCTCCTCTGGCTCCGCGGCACCTACCGTCGCTACACCGACTACGACCTCGACGTCGTCGCCCTCCTCCCCGGCCCGTAATACCCGGAGAAATGGGACGAGATCGCCGCCATCTTTTCCAAGGACGCCGTGCTCCGCGGCTCCTTCGACAACTACGCCGCCACCTCCGAGGGCAAACGCGGCACCTCTGAGTTCGATGCCGAGTTCCTCGCTGACATGGAGCACTGGCGCGACCTCCTCGCCCGCAACCTCGCCCTCCGCAACACCCTCACCGAACGCGAACTCAACTTCGCCGTCCAACGCGTCCTCGATCGCATCATCTTCCTCCGCATCGCCGAAGACCGCGGCATCGAGCCCTACGGCCAGCTCTCCGCCCTCACCGCCGGCCCCCAGATCTACCCGCGCCTCACCGGAATTTTCGAACGCGCCGACTTCCGCTACAACTCCGGCCTCTTCCACTTCGCCACCGAAAAAGGCCGCGACGAATCCCCCGATAAACTCACCCTCGGTCTCACCCTCGACGACGCCACGCTCAAGGAAATCATCGCCGCCCTCTCCTGGCCGAGGAGTCCCTACGCCTTCGCCGTCATCCCCGCCGATATCCTCGGTCACGTCTACGGACAATTCCTCGGCAAAGTCATCTGCCTCACCTCCGACCACAAAGCCCACGTCGAAGAAAAAACCGAGGTCCGCAAAGCCGGCGGCGTCTACTACACCCCCACCTCCATCGTCCGCTACATCGTCGAACAGACTGTCGGCCCCTCGTCGCCGGCAAATCCCCCAAGCAGATCGAACACCTCACCGTCCTCGATCCCGCCTGCGGCTCCGGCTCCTTCCTCCTCGGCGCCGACGACGACCTCCTCGACGGGCACCTCAGCTTTTACCTCGCCCACGATTCTGCCGCCTGGGCCAAGAAGAAGCAGCCGCCGATCTACGAAACCAACCCCAACGCCGGATATCGCTCACTTCCCTCCGAGGTGGCGCGGCTTGTCCCCCAGACGCTTCCCTCCGAGGTGGCGCGGCTTGTCCCCCAGACGCTTCCGTCCGAGGTAGAGCGGCTTGTCCCCCAGAAGCTTCCCTCCGAGGTGGCGCGGCTTGTCCCCCAGACGCTTCCCTCCGAGGTGGAGCGGCTTGTCCCCAAGACGCTGCCGTCCGAGGTGGAGCGGCTTGTCCCCCAGACGCTTCCGTCCGCCGCGTCGGCCTCCAGCGCCCCCGCCCGCAACTGGCAGCTCACCACCGCCGAGCGCAAACGCATCCTCGTCGCCCACCTCTACGGCGTGGATATCGACGCCCAAGCCGTCGAGGTCACCAAGCTTTCGCTGCTCCTCCAAGTCCTCGAAGGCGAAGCCCGCGAACTCCGCGGCAAGCAACTCGACTTCCACCGCGTCCTCCCCGACCTCGGCCACAACATCAAGTGCGGCAACAGCCTCATCGGCTCCGATTTTTACGCCCAGCCGAATCTCCCCGCGTTCGACGACGAAGCCCGCCTCAAACTCAACGCCTTCGACTGGCCCCACGAATTCAAACCCATCATGGACCGCGGCGGCTTCGACGCCGTGATCGGCAACCCGCCGTATATATTTTCACGTGAGCTAATCTCAGTCGAAGAACGAGAATACTTCCGCGCCCTTTATCTAGTGCACAAACCTCTCGTCACCCACGTCGAGCGCATGCTGAAACTCCACGCCGATCTCGCCGCCGCGAAATCCCCTGGCGCACAGACCCACCTCCCACGCGACATCGCCGCCACCGACCGCGCCATCGCCCGCGCCATCGACCAGCTCGTCGACCAACTCTACGGCCTCACCCCCGAAGAAATCGCCCTCGTCGAAGCCGCCACCACGCCACCCGCCGCCAAGTCCGCCGCCACCGACGAACCCAGCGCTCCCGTCGTTGCCCCGCCGCCGCCCGAGGCCTACCATCAGGCCGAGGCCGACGCCGCGCACCACTTCATGGCCAAGGAAGATCCGCCGCCCTCGTCGTAAACCACCATGCCCGCCACCGCCCTCCGCCGTCGCGCCCGCAATCCCCCAATCGTCGCGCGCACCCACCTGGTCCCCCTCGCCGCCGCCCGCGAAGTCCTCGACGAAGCGTCCCGCTGGCTCGGCGTCACCCTCCCTTCGCGCTACGCCATCCGCCTCGCGAGCCACGCCCACCTCGTCTACGCGAACTCCCGCTCGTTCCGCCGTGCCCTCGCTCGCCCCGGCGACGCCGCCCGCGACCGCCTCTACGTTTTCCTGCGCCACTGGCTCGCCGCCCGCCTCCACGCCGAACGCCCCGCCCTCTTCGCCCGCCTCCCGCGCGACTACGCCACCGTCACACCCCCGCCCGACGTCGCATGAACCTCCGCGCTACCGCTTCGCCCGCCGGCCACCGCGCACGGCTTCGCCGCCGGAGAATTCGCCCTCACGCAATTCCTCTGAGCCTCGGCCCACTTGTCACGTATTACGTGACAAACTCCGCCCGACTCCTCCGATCATTTTTGCGCCTCCTGCGCCTCTTTGCGGCCCGCGTGCGCTCCGCCGCCTCCTTGCCCGTCTCTCCCTCTCTCCCTCGCTCATTCTTCCGTCTCGTCCGTGTGTCCCGTGGGCCCCCTCTATTTCTCGCCTTTCGGTCCACCTCGCTCCGGGTCTGTCCGCTGCTCTGTGTCTGAGCTCCGTGTCCTCGGTGACTCCTGCCTTGGCCTCTCGGTATCGCTTCATTCGCGCCGCTTCACCCCACCCACCCCCACCCCAACCCCAGCACGCCGCTCGCCAGCACCACCGGAATCACCCCCACCTTCCCCCGCTGCATCGCGACAAACGCCCCGAGCCCCACCGCCACCACAAACCAGTCCGTCCCCCCGATCACGCCCGCCGCCGCCGCCGCCTCCCCCGTCGGCCGCACCACGTGCCAGCCGAACCACACCGCGAGATTGAGCACCACGCCCACCACCGCCGCCGTCACCGCGGAAAGCGCGCACGTCAGGCGCACATTTTTCCGCAGCTGCTCGATGTGCGGCGCCCCGAGAAAAATCCACAGAAAACACGGCACAAACGTCACCCACGTCGTGATCGCCGCGCCCAGCGTCGCCGCCCCCAGCGGCGTCAGCCCGCCGGGCTGATTCCACGCCCCCAGAAATCCCACGAACTGCAGCACCATGATCAACGGCCCCGGCGTCGTCTCCGCCAGCCCCAGCCCGTCGAGCATCTGCGGCGCCGTCAACCACCCGTAGTGCTCCACCGCCTGCTGCGCCACGTAAGGGAGCACCGCATACGCCCCGCCAAACGTCACCATCGCCGCCTTGCTGAAGAAAATCCCCTCGCGCACGAACACGCTGTCCCACCCGAGCCACAGCCCGGCCGCCACCACCGGCGCACTCCACAACGCCCCGCACACGCCGAGCACTTTCCCCGCCCGCCCCCACGACGGCGCCACGTGCCCTTCGCCGGGGTCATCATCATCGATCACCGCCCGCACCCGCACCGTCCCCGTTTTCCCGCCGCCACCCGCACCGTGCCCTTTCACCACGTTAAAAGCGCTCGCCCACTTCCGTCCGCCCACCCAGCCCACGACCGCCGCCCCCACCACAATCACCGGAAACGGCACCGCCCCGAAAAAAATCGCCCCGAACGCCCCCGCCGCGATCCCCCACATCACCCGATTCTTTAGCGCCTTCGTCCCGATGCGCAGCAGGGCGGAAACCACCACCGCCAGCACCGCCGCCTTGAGCCCGTGAAACACCGCGGCGATCCACCCCACCGTGCCATACGCCACATAGACATAGCTCAGCCCC
>JBIKOK010000134.1:0-16868 GCA_044358025.1 Opitutaceae bacterium | reverse complement strand
CTGCTCCACGCCCTTGGCTTCGACCACACGCGTCTCACCTACCGCTTTCAGGGCCGCGACTTCCGTCTCACCGACGTCCACGGCGAAGTCGTCCGCGCCCTCTTCGCGTAAGGTCCGCCTCTCCCCGTCTCCCCCTCTCCCCCTCTCTCAGTCTCCCCTTCTTCCCCTACCCCCCCCATGCCCCTCAACCGCCGCTCGTTCCTCGCCACCTCGCTGACCGCCGGCGCCGCCCTCGCGCTCACTCCGTCCGCCGTCGCCGCCAATCCTCCCGCCGCCTCCACCCCCGCGCCTGCAACCCCTCGCCGCAAACGCCTCAAACTCGGCCTCGCCACGTATTCCTATTGGCACTTCAAGACCGCCAAGGTCCCCGTCGAAACCGTCATGGACCGCGCCGCTGAACTCGGTGTCGAGGGCGTCGACCTCCTCCATCGCCAGATGGATCTCGCCGAGCGCGGCCCGCTCGACGCCGCCGGCCGCGCCTATCTCCACGGCTTGAAACGCCACGCCTTCCGCAACGGTCTCTCGATCTGCTGCGTCTCGACCCACCAGAGTTTCGTTCAGCCCGATGCCGCCAAGCTCGCCGCCGAGGTGGCCCACACGGAAAAATGCATCGAGCTCGCCTACGAACTCGGCTGCCCGTCCATCCGCATCAACACCGGCCGCTGGGGCACCACGAAGAGTTTCGATCAACTCATGGCCGACCGCGGCATCGAACCCGTTCTCCCCGGCCACACCGAGGAAGAGGGTTTCAAGTGGTGCATCGACGGCATCCAGCGCTGCCTCGCGAAGGCCGCGCAGTGCGGCGTCGTCCTCGCCCTCGAAAACCACTGGGGCCTCGCCCGCACCCCCGAGGGACTCCTGCGGATTCTCCACACGATCAAATCGCCCTGGCTCGGCGGCTTGATGGACACCGGCAATTTCCTCGAAGACCCGTATCCGAAACTCGAGGCCATCGCCCCCCAGACCGTCTACGTCCAGGCGAAAACCTATTACGGCGGCGGCGAGTGGTATACCCTCGACCTCGACTACCCGCGCATCGCCGCGATGCTCGAACGCGCCGGCTACACCGGCTGGGTCTCGCTCGAGATGGAGGGCAAGGAAGACCCGCACACCGCCGTGCCCAAGAGCATCGCGCTGCTGCGCCAAGCCTTCGCGTGAGCGCGCCGGCCCCGGCGATGGCCCCGTCCGCCCCGCCGCCCTCACCCCCGCCCACCGCCCCGCGTCTCGACTCCATCGACGCCCTGCGCGGCCTCGTCATGGTCCTCATGGCGCTCGACCACACCCGCGATTTCTTCCACTTCGGCGCGATCCACGGCCACGATCCGCTCCACCTCCACCAGACCTCCCCCGCGCTTTTTTTCACCCGCTGGATCACGCACTTCTGCGCCCCGACGTTCATCTTTCTCGCCGGCCTCGGCGCCTACCTCTCCGGCACCCGCTGAAAATCGCGCCGGGAGTTGTCGTGGTTCCTCTTCACCCGCGGCCTCTGGCTCGTCGTCCTCGAAGTCACCTTCGTGCAGTGGATCGGCTGGGGCTTCGCCTTCGACTGGCACATCCACTACGCCGCGGTGATCTGGGCCATCGGCTGGTCGATGGTCGCCCTCGCCGCCCTCGTGCATTTGCCCGTCGCCGCCGTCGCCGCGTTCGGACTCGTGATGATCGCCACCCACAACGCCTTCGACGGCATCAAGGCGTCCGCCCTCAGCGCCTGGGGCCCGCTCTGGCAGGTCCTGCACGAGGGCGGCTCCATCGACCTCGGCGCCGGCCACCAACTCGCCGCCGGCTACCCGCTCATCCCCTGGATCGGCGTGATGGCCGCGGGCTACGGTTTCGGCCACCTCCTGCTCCACACCGCCCTCCCCCGCCGCACCTTGCTGCTCCGCCTCGGCGTCGCTCTCACGGCTGCCTTCGTCGCGCTCCGCCTCAGCAATCTCTACGGCGACGCCCACCCGTGGTCCGCTCAAACCACGCCGCTGCAAACCGTCTATAGCTTTCTCCACTGCGTGAAATACCCGCCCTCGCTCGACTACCTGCTCATGACCCTCGGCCCCGCGCTCATCGTCCTCGGTTTGCTCGATCGCGGCACGCCCCGGTGGCTGAAGCCCGTGCTCCATTTCGGCCGTGTGCCGATGTTTTTCTATCTCCTCCATCTGCCCCTGCTGCACGGCCTGGCCGTGCTCGCCGCCCAACTCACCTGGGGCCGCGCCGACTGGCTCTACGGTGCCACGCCCGCAGACCCGCCCGCCCATGTCGGCTTCGGCCTCGTTGGCACTTACCTCGCATGGAGTATCGGAATTGCCCTCCTCTTTTTCGCCTGCCGCTGGTTCGCCGCCCTCAAGCGCCGCCGCCGCGATGCTTGGCTGAGTTACATTTAGTCGCGCAGCCGCGGCATGCAGAAGCCTCGTTGCCGATTCCCCCTTCATCGCGCCCTGACCCACCGAGCCCGCCATTGACCGTCCGGCCCTCCTCGCTACCGTCCCCTCACGCTCATGGACTACCAACAGCACTTCACCCGCGACGCCGGAGTCTGCGGCGGAGCGACGGTCATTCGCGGCACACGCGTTACCGTGCGCACCGTGCTCGCCAGTCTCGCCGAGGGCGCATCCATCGACGAAATCGTCGCCGATTTCCCCACCCTCACTCCTGAGTCCGTGCGGGCCGTCATTGCGTTCGCCGCCAGCAGCGCCCGCGACGATCTGCCGCTCGCTGCCGTGCCCGCGGTCGGATGAATCTGAAGCTCGACGAAAACCTGCCCGCGCAACTCGCCGTCGCACTCCGGCAACTCGGGCACAACGTCCACACCGTGCCCGAGGAAAATTTGGCCGGCCACCCGGACGCCGCAATCTGGCAGGCCGTTCAGTCCGAGCGGCGGTTTCTCATCACGCAGGATCTCGATTTTTCTGACGTCCGGCGTTTCCAACCCGGAAGCCATGCCGGTCTGCTCCTCGTGCGACTGCACGCTCCCGGCCGCATCGCGCTCACTCAACGGGTCAGCTCGGTTTTCGCGCGTGAGCCCGTCGAATCCTGGATCGGTTGTTTCGCAATCCTGACGGACCATAAGCTCCGGGTCCGCCGTCCGTAATCCGCCCCCAGGGAACGCCTCCTCTCAAGCCCACCGCCCCATGTTCCCCCGCCGCCTCGCTTCCGTTCTGACCAGCGCCCTCCTCGCCCTCTCGTCGTTCACCGCCATGGCCGCCCCGCCCCTTCCGCGTCCGCCGCCGCGCCACCCCGACTTCGCCTTCATCGACACCTCCATCGAAAACGGCTCCCCGCTCCACTGGGACACACAACCCGACGGCTCTCTCCTCCTCTCTCTCCAATACGACCACGAGCGCGACTCCCCCAACCGCGCCGCCGGTCACTGGCACTTCCGCATCGAAGGCCGCCCCGGCTCCTCGCATACCCTCGTCTTCCAAAATTTCCTCAACGTCTGGAACGGCACCTCCGGCCTCCCCGTCGACGCCCGCACCGCCTGCCTCCTCTCCGACGACGGCCACACGTGGCGTTCCGAAAAAATGGAACTCGTCGAACAGCGCGTCCGCCTCCGTGTCACCCTCGGCCCCACCGGCTCGCTCTACGTCGCCCGCGTCGAGCCCTACCGCCTCAGCGATCTCGACCAACTCCTCGCGCGCATCCGCCCCCACCCGCTCGTCTCCATCGCCGTCATCGGCCACACCGTCGAAAAACGCCCGCTCGAAATCATCCGCCTCGGCCGGGAAACCGCCCCGCACCGCGTCTTCCTCCGCGCCCGCGCCCACCCGTGGGAGCCCGGCGGCAACTGGGTCATCGAAGGCCTCGTCGCCGCCGTCCTCGCCGACACGCCCGCCGCCCGCGCCCACCTCGACCACATCGCCTACTACATCCTCCCCATGGCGAACAAAGACGGCGTCGCCCGCGGCCGCACGCGCTTCAATCTCCGCGGTGTCGACCTCAACCGCGGCTGGGAAAAACCTCCCTCGCCCGAACTCTGCCCCGAGAACCACGCCCTCGAGCAATGGCTCGCCGCGATGAACACCCGCGGTCTCCGCCCGCACCTCGCCCTCGAACTCCACAACGACAACCACGGCAAACTCCACGTCAGCCGCCCCGCCGTGCCCGATCTCGCGACCTACCTCGAAAGCATGAAACGCCTCGAAGCGCTCCTCCGCCGGCACACGTGGTTCACCGAGGGCAGCACCGGCGCCACGACCCACAATCCCGGCACGCTCGGCAGCGGCTGGCTCGAACGCTTCGGCATCCCCGCCGCCGTCCTCGAATTCAACGCCCACTGGATCGCCGGAAAACAAAAAGCCCCCCTCGGCGCCGACTGGCAGGAACTCGGCCGCGCCCTCCCCGCCGTCTTCGCCGACTACTTCGCTTCCCCGGGCCGCGCTCCCTGAGCCCTCACGGAAACATCTTTGACCTTGGCCATGAATCGGCGCCGCTTCCTCTCCGCCTCTGTCACCGCCGCCGCGTCCGCCCCCTTGCTCGTCCGTGGCGCCACCGCACCGGCCGCCGCACCCGGCACGTTCGCCGAACCCGCCCGCGCCGTCCCGCTCGCCGGCGAGGCCGATGTGATCGTCTGCGGCGCCGGTCCCGCCGGCGTCACCGCCGCCATCACCGCCGCGCGCGCCGGCGCCCGGGTGCAACTGCTCGAAACCCACGGCGCCCTCGGCGGCGTGTGGACGTCTTCACTCCTCGGCTACCTCCTGGATTTCGACAAACCCGGCTTCAACCAGGAACTCGTGCGCAAACTCGACGCCCGCGACGCCCGTTTCCTCAAAGGCGCCGCCGCCATGACCTACGAGCCCGAGGAAATGAAAGTCCTCCTCGACGAACTCTGTCTCGCCGCCGGCGTTAAGATTCAACTCCACACCCGCGTCGTCGCCGCCTACCGCGACGGCCGTCGCCTCTCCACCGTCGTCACCGAATCGAAATCCGGCCGCCAGGCGTGGCGCGCGCCCGTCTTCATCGACGCCACCGGTGACGGCGACCTCGGCGCCCTCGCCGGCTGCGAGTGGGAAACCGGCGAAACCAAAGAGTGCCCCTGCCAGCCGCTGTCGATGTGCGCGCTCCTCGTCGTCCAAGACCACACCGCCCTCGCGCCCTACATCCATCGCGAACAAGGCTCGGACACGACCGCCACCAAACGTGCCTTCCGCGCCGAGATCATCCGCGGCGGCGTCACGCCCTCCTACGCGATGCCCACGCTGTTCCCCATCCGCGACAATCTACTCCTCGCGATGATGAACCACGAATACGGCATCCTCGCCTTCGACGCCGCCCAAGTCTCCGCCGCCACGATCCGCGCCCGCGCCGAACTCCACGCCATCGTGCGCGGCCTCCGCCAACTCGGCGGCCCTTGGGCAGGCATCCAGATCGCCGCCACCCCCGCGCAGATCGGCGTCCGCGACGGCCGCCGCATCCGCGGCCGCTATATCGTTGGGCGCGACGACCTCGTCGCCGGCGCCCGCCACGACGATGCCGTCGTGCGCCCCGCGTTCCCCGTCGACATCCACGCGTATGACAAAACGCACGCCGGCGGCGGCTACTCCAACAGCGGAGTGAAGATGAAACCCTACGACATTCCGCTCCGCGCCCTGATTGCCCGCGAAGTCGACGGTCTCATGATGGCCGGCCGCTGCATCAGCGGCGACTTCATCGCCCACGCCAGCTACCGCGTCACCGGCAACGCCGTCGCCATGGGCGAGGCCGCCGGCGCCACCGCCGCCCTCGCCGCCCAAACCAAGCGTCTCCCGCACGAAGTGCCGTGGGCCGAAGCTGTCGTCGTCCGCGACCGGACCCGCGAGCGCCTCTGAAACCCGTGCCGCCCATTTTTGCCGTTCCGTTCCACGCGGGAACCGCGTAGCCATCGTGCCTATGCAACGCCGCACGTTTCTCTCCGCCGCCGCGGCGTCCGCCGTGGTCGCCGCCGTCCGCGCCGCCACCCCAGCCGCCCGCCCGCCGCGCATCGTGCTGCGCTCCTCCTGGCAGACCGTGAACATCGGCGACATCGGCCACACGCCCGGCGTGCTCGCGCTCCTCGAAAAATATTTCCCCGCTGCCGAGGTCATCCTCTGGCCCTCCACCGTCGCCGACGGCGTCGGGGCCATGCTGCTCCGCCGCTTCCCGAAACTCGTCATCACCCAAGACCGGAAGATCATCAACGCCTGCGATTTTCTCCTTCACGGCTCCGGCCCCTATCTCACCGCCTGGCGCGATGTCGCCGATTGGAAAACCAACGTCCGCAAACCCTACGGCGTCTACGGGATCACCATGGCCGCCGCCGGCGATCCCGGCCTGAAAATCATGCGCAACAACGGCCTCGACGCCGCCACGCGCGAGCTCCTCAACGGCGCCCGTTTCGTGTTCCTCCGCGACAGCGTTTCCCTCGGCGTGGTCAAAGCCGCCGGCGTCACTTCACCGGTCATCGAGTTTGGCCCCGACGGCGCCTTTGCCGCCGACGTCCGCGACGATCCCACCGCCACCGCCTTTCTCCGGGCGCACGGTCTCGCCGACGGAAAATTTCTCTGCTGCATCCCCAATCTCCGCAACGCCCCCTACTGGCGCATCAAGCCCGGTTATGCGTTCGACGAAGCCAAACACCGTCGCAACGTCGAGATGCAGGAGCACGACCACGCGCCGCTCCGCGATGCCATCATCGCCGTCGTCCGCGCCACCGATCTCAATATCCTCGTCTGCCCCGAGGACTCCACGCAGATGGCCACCGGCAAGGAGCTGCTCGTCGATCCTCTCCCCACCGATGTGAAACCACGCGTGGTCTGGCGCGAAAAATTTTGGCTCACCGACGAAGCCCTCAGCATCTATACGCGCAGCGCCGGTCTCTTCGGCAGCGAAATGCACAGCCCCATCATGTGCGTGGGCAACGGCATCCCCGCCATCGTCTGCCGCTTCGCCGAACAAACCTCAAAAGGTTTCATGTGGCGCGACATCGGTCTCGGCGACTGGCTCTTCGATCTCGACGACGCCGCCCAGCTGAAACGTGTCGCACCCGCCGTGCTGGCGATGGCGCAGGACCCCGCCGCCGCGAAAGCCCGGGCCGCCCGGGCCCGGGCCTTCGTTGCCCAACGCCAACGCGCCACGATCGCCATCCTCGCCAGTCAGTTCGCCTGATCGCCCCGTGGTCGCCTTTGCGCTGGCCCCGCGCCCGCCCACCGGCATCGTCGCACCTCTCCCCCCGATGCTGAATTACCTCTGGCTCGCCCTCGTCCTTCTCGCCGCGGTCATCGGCGCCGCCACCGGCCGGATCGCCGAAGTCACCGCCGGCGCCTTCCAGATGGCCGACACCGCCGTGATGAAAATCGCCCTCCCGCTCGTCGGCATCATGGCGCTCTGGCTCGGCCTCATGCGTCTCGCCGAACGCAGCGGCCTCGTGCAGCAGCTCGCCCACGCCCTCCGCCCCATCATGCGCCGGCTCTTCCCCGAGGTCCCGGTCGACCATCCCGCCATGGGCTCCATGGTCATGAACATGGCCGCCAATATGCTCGGCCTCTCCAACGCCGCCACCCCCCTCGGTCTCCGCGCCATGCGCGATCTCGAAACCCTCAACAAAACGCCCGGCACCGCGACCAACGCCATGTGCACGTTCCTCGCGATCAACACCAGCAGTATCCAGCTCATCCCCACCACCGCCATCGCCATCCTCGCCGCCCAGCACTCCAAAGACCCCACCGCCATCGTCGGCACCGCCTTCCTCGCCACGATCTGCTCCACCGTCGCCGGTGTGACCGCCGTCAAATGGATGCAAAACTGGCGCATCTTCCGGATTCGCGCCGCAGACGCGCCCGCCGCCGCCGCTGCCCTCGCCAACCCCGCGTCGTCCACCGCGGCGGAATCAACCTTGCCCTTCGAACCCGCCCCGCTCACCGCCTGGGGCCGCGCCGCGATGGGCCTCCTGGCCGCCGGTTTCGCCACTGTCCTCGCCTGGATGGTCGTCGCCCCCGCCGGCTATCACGCCGCCACCGCCGCACTGCATACCCAGATTTTTCCGTCCCACGTCCCTTTACCCACGTGGGAGGACACCTCCGCGCAAAACATCGCCTTGCGCACGGTCGGCACCCTCTCGCTGCTCGCCGTACCCTTTCTCCTCGTGCTTTTCCCGCTCTACGCCTCCCTCCGCGGCGTCAAAGTCTACGAGGAATTCGTCGAGGGCGCGAAGGAGGGCTTCCAAGTCGCCATCCGCATCATCCCGTTCCTCGTCGCGATTCTCGTCGCCATCGGCATGTTCCGCGGCGCCGGCGGCATCGAGGCCCTGAAGAGCGCCCTCGCCCCCTTGCTCACTCCGCTCGGCTTCCCGCCTGACCTGCTCCCGATGGTCCTCGTCCGCCCGCTCAGCGGTAGCGCCACCACCGCTCTCTTCGCCGAACTCGTCCAACGCCTCGGCCCCGACGCCCTCACCACCCGCATGGCCGGCACAATCTTCGGCAGCACCGAAACGACGTTCTACGTCATCGCCGTCTACTTCGGCTCCGTCGCCGTCCGCCGGGCCCGCCACGCCGTCGCCGCCGGACTCGTCGCCGATTTCGTCGGCGTGGTCGCCTCCGTGATTATCTGCCAACTCATGTTCGGCTGACGTACCATCCGCCCTGTGGCGCGCCACGCCGCGCTCCGCATCCGTGTTTTCCCGTGAAATCCGTGGTCGAAAATCCGTCTCCTAAGCTCCGTGCCCTCCGTATTACACCATCCGTAACGCTTGTTATGCGGCGAAGAATTCAACAATTCGACTTTCAGAAGGTAACCGCGGATTTCGCGGAGGGCGCGGATGGTCGAAGGTATTCCAGCCTTTATCCGCCATATCCGCGTCATCGGCGGTCAAAATGTCTTTTGTTCGTCGCCTGGATTGCGGCTCCGCCGCTCCGTGACTCCCGCATTGATGATTTCGACCTGAACTCCCCCGGCTGACTCGCCGCCAACCGCCAAACCCCGCCGCCCCGCCCGCCGCCACCTCCCGTGCACCCCTCACGCCACCTGTCCCTCGCGATTTTCTTCGTAGGCGTTCTCGCCCGCTCGCTCACCGCCCACGCCGCCGCCCCCACCCCCGCACCCGACATCCTCCTGCTCATGCCCGACCAGTGGCGCGGCGATTGCCTCTCCGCCGTCGGCCACCCCGTCGTCCAAACGCCCACGCTCGATCGCCTCGCGCGCCACGGCGCCCTCTTCCGCCGCGCGTATTCGACCTGCCCCTCGTGCATCCCCGCACGCCTCTCCTTGCTCACCGGACTGCACCCCTCCACGAGCGGCCTTGTCGGCTACGCGCCAATGTTGATCAAGCACCCGACCTTCCCCGCACTCCTCGCCGACGCCGGCTACGCGACCGTCCTCGTCGGCCGCAACATGCACCAAAACCCGCCGAACAAATCCATCGGCTATCAACGCGAACTCCTCGGCTCCACCTATCTCTCCGACGACGACTACGACCGCGCTCTCCGCGCCGCCGCTCCCGCATCCGGCGGCATTCGCGCCGTCCTCGAAGGCCTCGGACTCACCACCAATTTCTGGCAGGCCAAACCGTGGGCGCTCCCCGACGAACTCCACCCCACCGCGTGGGTCGCCGCCCGCGCCCGTGCCGTCCTCACCGAAACCGCGCCCGCCCAACCGCTCTTCCTCACCGCCTCCTTCTACGCCCCGCATCCCCCGCTCTTCCCACCGAAAACCTACTTCGAAAAATACCTCGCCGCCGCCCTCCCCGCGCCCGCCCGCGGCGACTGGGTGAAATGGGACGCCCTCTCGCCCGACGGTGATCGCGCCGGCCACCGCATCCGCCTCGAAGGCGAGAAACTCCGCGCCGCCCAAGCCGGCTACTTCGGCCTCATCGAACACCTCGACGCCCAGCTCGCCCCGCTCATCGCCGCCTTCACCGCCCGCAGCCGCGCCGCCAGCCGCCCGTGGATCATCGTCTTCACCACCGATCACGGCGAAATGCTCGGCGACCACGGCTACTTCCGCAAATGCGAACCCTACGAGGGCTCCGCCAACATCCCGTTCATCGTCGCCGCCTCGCCCGACCTCAAATTCACCGCCGGTCTCCGCTCCCACCAACCCGTCTGCCTCGAGGACATCATGCCCACGCTCCTCGAACTCGCCGGCCTCCCGTCACCAAAACCCATGGACGGCCTCAGCCTCGTCGCCACGCTGCGCGGTTCGCCGGCGCGCCTCCGCGCCACGCTCCACTCCGAACACGCCAACACCTACGGCCCCGCCCAAGCCTTCCACGCGCTCACCGACGGCCGCCACAAATACATCTGGCGCCCCGCCGACGGCACCGAACAACTCTTCGACCTCGAACGCGACCCTCGCGAAGAACACGACCTCGCGCCCGCTGCCGCCCACGCCGCCGCGCTCGCCGACTGGCGCTCCCGCCTGATCCGTGAACTCACCGGCCGCCCCGAAGGCTTCACCGACGGCACGCGCCTCATCGCCGGCCGCCCCTACCCCGCCGTCCAAAAACGCCCGGCCGTATCAGCTCCCCCGTAACCGCGCCGCCCGCGCTTCCCGTGCGCCCCACCGCGACGAGGCTGCCACCCGTGCCCACCTCCTTCGCCTCCGCCACGTTTCGCCCGCCAGCGCGATGGCGTGCTCAATCCATTCGTCGCTCACGTCGGCTCCGCTGCCCCGCAGTTTTTCCAGCGCCGGGCGAGCCAGCGGAATCAATCCGCGCTCCTTCGCCTTGACGATGACACGCAACGCCCCGAGCACCGGCACGCCTTGCGCAGCGGCCAGCCGGCGCGCCGCGCGGTCGTCGCGCACGGCGACAAAACCCGGACGGCCAGCGCCCACGAAATCTCGTCTGCCTCGCCCGCTCCGCCGTTCCACCTGGCCCGCGCCGGGTGCAGCGGTGGAGCAGCGTGCACGAATCTCCCGCCGCCGCCGTCGAGCCACGCCCGCCCGGCATCGGCCATGCGCCCCGACTTGACGCCTGCACGCAGGCTCCTCCCTTCCGGCAGATTTGTCTCAACTTGATCGCGAATGGGAATGAGCGCCTGTGCCCATCCTAGCTCCTCCGCCCCAACGCCCATCCATCTCCCCTTCGCGGAGAAACTTTTTTTCACCGCGCGCTCAGAGTTCCGCCGCAGAGACCATGGAGCCCTGCACGCGGTCTTGCTCCGTGACTCCTCCGCGCCCTCTATGAAAAATTTCTTCGCGCGAGCGTAATGCATGCGGGCAAATTTCACCCTCGCCTCACCCGTCCGCCCGTCCTCCGGTAGAGCCATCCCGGCGCCCCGCCGCCTCCATCCCGTGAAACCTCGCGTCTTCTTTTTCGCCGCCCTCCTCACCGGCACCGCCCTCTCTGTCGCCACCACCCCCGCCGCCGAGCCCCCGCGCGGTGCCACCCTCCCGCAGACCGCCCCGCTCTCCTGGCCCGAGGCCGACCTCTCGACCCGCCTCATGGACGGCGCCCACGCCTTCGCCGAACGCCAGATCGCCGAATCCGTCGCGCACCGCGCCGCCCGCTGGTCGCGCGATTTCTCCTCGCCCGCCACCTACGCCCGCTCCGTCGAGCCCAACCGCGCCCACTTCCGCTCCATTCTCGGTCTCGCCGACCCCCGCCTGCCCGCCGCGCTCGAACGCTACGGCGACGACACCCAGCCCGCCCTCGTCGCCGAGACCGCGCGCTACCGCGTGTGGCAGGTCCGTTGGCCCGTCCTCGACGGCGTGTGGGGCAGCGGTCTCCACGTCGAGCCGACCACCCCGCCCGTCGCGCAAGCCGTCCTGATCCCCGACGCCGACCAAACCCCCGAACACTCCCTCGGCCTCGCCCCGGGCCTCGCCCCCGCCGCGCAAGCCGCCCGCCGGCTCGCGGAAAACGGGTTCGAACTCCTCCTCCCGGTCACCCTCAGCCGCGCGAAACTCACGACCGACGATGCCCCGCTCCGCAAATCCGACCAGACGCACCGCGAGTGGATTTACCGCCAGGCCTTCCACCTCGGCCGACACGTGATCGGCTACGAACTCCAAATCGCCCTCGCCGCCGCCGATTGGCTGCGCACCCGTCACGGGGGCACCTTGCCGCTCGGCATCGCCGGCTACGCCGAGGGCGGCCAGACCGCTTTCTACGCCGCCGCCGTCGACGCGCGTTTCTCCGCCGCCCTCGTCAGCGGCTACTTCGATTCGCGCCAACAGGTCTGGAGCGAACCGATCTATCGCAACGTCTGGAGTCTCCTCCGCGAATTCGGCGACGCCGAAATCGCAGGCCTCATTTTGCCCCGCACCCTCGTCGTCGAACACAGCATCGTCCCCACCGTCACCGGCCACAAAGGCGACTGGCGCACGCCCGAGTTCACGCGCGTCGAGACCGAGATCGCCCGCATCGCCACCGGCGGAACATTTCCAACGCCTCGGCTGGTCCGCAGCGATAATATCGCCCTCAACGACGAGGCTCTCGCGGCGTTCGCCCGCTCGCTCCATCTCGCCCACCTCGCTCCCGCGTCATCCGAAATCCCCCGCGACCGCCGCGCCGCCTTCCCTCCCGCCGCCCGCGAGGCCCGTCTGTTGCGCGAACTCGAAGCCCACGTGCAGGCCCTCCTGCAAAAATCCGACCAGGTCCGCGACGCCGCGTTTCTCCATCGCGTGATGCCCGAACTCGCCGACACCACGTGGTCAACCAAGCGCCGCCTGCCCACGCACTCCGCCGAAAAATTCATCGCGGGTGCTCGTCCCTACCGCGAGCGCTTCCACGCCGACGCCATGGGCCGCTTCGACGCGCCGCTCCTCCCCTTCAACGCCCGCACCCGCCAAATCGCTGCGACCGCGAAATGGACCGCCTACGATGTCGTCCTCGACGTCTGGCCCGAGGTTTTCGCATGGGGCATTCTCGTCGTGCCAAGCGATCTTCGTCCCGGTGAACGCCGCCCCGTCGTCGTCTGCCAGGGCGGGCGCAACAGCCTCCCGCGCGACACGCTCGAAGGCGACAATCCCGCCTACAATAATTTCGCCGCCGCCCTCGCCGAGCGCGGTTTCATCACCTTTGCGCCCTTCAACCTCTACCGCGGCGAAGACCGCTACCGCTACCTCTCGCGCAAGGCCAACACCGTGGGCGCCTCGCTCTTCTCCTTTATCCTCGCCCAACACGACCAGATCCTGCGCTGGCTCGACACCCAGCCCTTCGTCGACGGGAAACGCATCGCCTTCTACGGTCTGAGCTACGGCGGCGAAACCGCGATGCGCGTGCCCACGGTGCTCGAAAACTACTGCCTCTCGATCTGCTCGGGCGATTTCAACTCCTGGACGCGCAAGGTCGCCGCCACCGACCAGCCCTTCAGCTTCATGCGCACGATCGAGTGGGAGATGCCGTATTGGAATCTCGGTCACACCTTCGACTACGCCGAGATGGCCTATCTCCTGGTGCCGCGCCCCTTCATGGTCGAGCGCGGCCACCTCGACCGCGTCGGCCGCGATCCCTGGGTCGCCCACGAATACGCCAAGGTCGCCTGGCTCTACGCCCAGCTCGGCCTCGCCGACCGCACCCGCCTCGAATACTTCCAGGGCGGCCACAGCATCAACGGCGAGGGCACCTTCGCTTTCCTCCACCACCACCTCGCCTGGCCCAAACCGCCCGCCTCCCCACGATGACCCTCCGCTCCGCCTTCGCCTCCCTCCTTTTCTCCGTCGCATTCGGCGCCTCGGCCTTCGCCGCCACCGCGCCCGCCGTCGTCCCGGCCACACCCGCCATCCCCGACCCGCGCCACCTCGCCAACGGCCGCATCATCCCCAGCGAAGGCTATGCCGATCAGCCCTACATCGTGCAGACCGACGACGGCGCGTGGCTCTGTGTCATGACGACGGGCACCGGGGTCGAGGGCGCCAAGGGCCAGCACGTCGTCTCGCTGCGCAGCCCCGACCGCGGCGCGTCCTGGGAAAAACCCGTCGACCTCGAGCCCGCCGCCGGCCCCGAGGCCTCCTACGCCGTCCTCCTCAAAGTCCCCGGCGGTCGCATCTACGCCTTCTACAATCACAACACCGACCGCGTCACCGAGGTGAAACGCGAGGACGCCGGCGTCTACCGACGCGTCGATTCCCTCGGCCACTACGTCTTCAAATTCTCCGACGACCACGGCCGCACCTGGTCCCCGCGCCGCTACGAAGTCCCCGTCCGCGAATTCGCCCTCGACCGGGCCAACGTCTACGGCGGCCAGCTCCGTTTCTTCTGGAACGTCGGCCGCCCCCTCCTCCTCCCCGACGCCGCGCTGCTCGTGTTGCACAAGGTCGGCGCGATGGGCGCCGGTTTCTTCGCGCAATCCGAGGGCGCGTTCCTGCGTAGCCAGAATATCCTCACGGAGCGCGACCCCGAAAAAATCACCTTCGCCACGCTGCCCGACGGCACCGTCGGCCTCCGCACGCCCAGCGGGGGCGGCCGCGTCGCCGAGGAGCAAAGCGTCGTCCGCCTCAGCGACGGCTCGCTCTACTGCGTCTACCGCACCGTCGACGGCTGGCCGGCGAGCACCTACAGCCGCAACGGCGGTCACACCTGGGAACCCGCCGCCTACCAGGCCTTCACCCCCGGTGGCCCCCGCCTGAAACACCCGCGCGCCGCCAACTTCGTCTGGCGCTGCGCCAACGGCCAATTCCTGTACTGGTTCCACCACCACGGCGGCCCGTTCATCGCCCAAAAAGCCGCCGACCTCTCCGGCCAATCCGGCAGTCCCTACGACGACCGCAACCCCGCCTGGCTCGTCGCCGGCATCGAGCGCGACGGACCCACCGGCAAAGTCATCCACTGGTCCCAACCCGAGATCGCCCTCTACGACGACGATCCGTTTATCCGCATGAGCTACCCCGACCTCGTCGAACAGGACGGAAAGTTCTACCTCACCGAAACCCAGAAGAACGTCGGCCGCGTCCACGATCTCCCCGCCGCCCTCGTCGACGGGCTCTTCCACCAGTTTGACGCCCGCAACCTCGCCACCGCCCATCTCGCCCTCAACCTCTCCACCGCCGCCCTCAAACCCGCCGTCGCCATGCCGAAGCTCCCGGAGTTTCTCGCCCGCGACGCCCGGCGCCCCGACCACGGGACCAAAGATCTCCGCACCGGTTTCAGCCTCGATTTCTGGCTCGCCCCCGGCGAACTCCCCGCGGGCACCGCCCTCCTCGACACCCGCACCGCCACCGGCCAGGGCCTCCTCGTCGCCACGACCGCCGACGGCGCGCTCCGGCTCACGCTCAACGACGGCCGCGAAGAATCCAGCTGGACGAGCGATCCCCTTGTCCGCCCATCGCCGGCGTCCACCGCGCCGCGCCACATCGTGATCACCGTCGATGGCGGCCCCAAAATCATCACCTTCGTCGTCGACGGCGTGCTCCACGACGGCGGCAATACGCGTCAATTCGGCTGGGGCCGCTTCAGCCCCACCCTGCGCTCCGCGAACGGCGCCCCGCAACTCCGGCTCGCGCCCGCCCTCCGCCAGATTCGCATCTACACCCGCGCCCTCCGCACGAGCGAAGCCGTCGGAAATTTCCGCGCCGGCCCCGCCCAATCGTAGCCCGGTGCTTCAGCCCGGGCTTTCCGTTCCTCCAAACGTCTCCTGCAACCCGATCTGCACTCGCGCACCGTCATCACGCGCCGGCGTCCGCCACGCATAACTCGGCCTGTCGGTCCCCTCCGACTCATTCACCATCGGCCGCCGCCGCAGCAGATTGCTGATCGTAAAATACCCCGGCGTATTCCGGCGCACGAGAGACTCGGCGCTCCGTTACACGAGCTCACGCGGCCGCGTGCACCCCCACGCTCCCGGCGCGATCGCCGCCCCCGCGCCGCGTCTGCGCCGGGCCGCAATCGCCCGCGCGCACGCCCTCGTGCGGTGGCGCGACTCGTTCGCAACCGCCGGGCCCCACGGCCGCAGGCGCTGCCGCCCGGAGCGTTCGTCCCCCGTCTGCCGTACCTGGCCGTTGGTGTTTTCCCGATACGGGAGCAGACCGCCCTCGTATGCGTCGGAGAGACCCCCTTCATCGGGCATCTCGCGGGTCGCGATCGGGTTCACCGTCGAGGTGAAATCCCCCTCTCGCGGCAGCAGACGCTCACGAACAAAAGCCCCTGCGGCCCCTGGAGGTTGAAATCCGGATCGGTCAACGCGCCCGCCGGCAGGGCCGCGCAGGCGGGGCCGGCTTGTTCCCCAGCGCTTTCAAAATGGGACCGATTTGTTCTGCGGGCCAACGGCCCATCCCCATTCCAGCCTGGGCCAACGGCCCAGGGTCATGCGGTATTTTCAAAGGGAGGGCGGAAGGCCCGGTTCATTCCGAGGTGGGGCGGGCCTTCAGTCCGCCGCATGACTGCGGGCGATTTCCTGGGGTGTTGCCCAGGCTTTGACTGGCACGCGCCGTTGGCGCGCCGATCGCCCAGCGTTAGGCTCAGCTTGAAAGCGAGTGGGAAGGTGTTGCGCGTGGCCTGCGGTTGCGCGCGATCCTTCGACGCCGGTTCGAACTCCGCGCCCGCGCCACCGGCGTCGTCAAGGGGACCGGCACCCGCGTCGACCTCGTGTTCGGGTCGAACGCGCCGTTGCGCGCCTTGGCCGAAATCTCTGCCCGGAGCGCCGCGCAGCCGAGGTTCGTCCAAGACTGCGTGGCGGCCTGGAGCAAGGTCATGAACGCCGACCGCCCCGACCTCGCCTGCGCCCCGCCCGGCGCCGGGCCGCGTCCGCGCCGACGCGCGGGCGAACGATTCTGGCAAAATCTGCGCAGGGTTGGGTCTGGCTTTTTCCCCTCGCCGGACGATGTTGAACGCCACCCCCGCCCGACACGCGCCCCCCCCCCCACGCGCAATCGCCGCCCCGGCAAGTGCGCGCCCACCGCAGCCCCACCCACCCCGGACGCCATGACCGCGACCGCCGCCATTCAGGAAAACCGCCCGATGTCCGCGGCGCCGCGCCCTGGCGCAT
>JBIKOK010000133.1:0-16879 GCA_044358025.1 Opitutaceae bacterium | reverse complement strand
CGCATTTTGCAGGAGAATCGCGCGCCCGATTTCATCGCCTGCCGCAACGGGATTTTTTCCGACAACGTGATCATCTTCGATTCCGCCGCGTGGGCTTCCGGCGGCGTCAATGTCGGCCCGGGCACCGCACCCGAGACGTTTTCGTTTGCGCGCAATTGGTGGTGGTGCCGCGACCAACCCGACCGCAGTCGCCCGACGCTGCCGACGCCGGAGATCGACGGTGTCTACGCCCGCGATCCCGTGGAGGCGAAGGACCAAGCCGGCGCCGCCGCATGGCCCGGCGGAAAATCGTAGGCCGCTCGTTCGGAATCAGGCTGGAGCCGTCGCGCGGACCTGTCACTTTCGCGGCACTATGCGTCTGCTTTCACTCCCCTTGTTTCTTGTCGCCGCGCTGGTCTCGCTCCGCGCCGCGACCGCTCCCACGACCGCCGATGTCGTCATCTACGGAGGCACCTCGTCCGGTGTCGCCGCCGCGCTCCAGACCGCGCGCATGGGGAAAACCGCCGTGCTGATTGAGCCCACGCAATTTCTCGGCGGCCTCACGACCGGCGGCCTCGGCGCAACGGACATCGGCAACAAACGCGCCATCGGCGGCATCGCCCGCGAATTTTACGGCCGCATGTGGGAGCACTACCAGAAACCCGGCTCGTGGACGCGGCAGACTCCGCAAGACTACTTCGACCGCCGCAACAAGACCACCGGGGCCGACGAGAAGACGATGTGGACCTTCGAGCCGCACGTCGCGACGAAGGTCTACGACGACCTGCTCCGCGAAGCCGGCGCGAAAATCACCGTCGTCCGTGGCGAGCGTCTCGATCTCGCGCAGGGCAAGGGTGTCATCAAAGACGGTGCGCGCATCGTGCGCATCGTGATGGAGAGTGGCCGCGCGTTTGCCGCGCCCATGTTTATCGACGCCACCTACGAGGGCGATCTGCTCGCCAAAGCCGGCGTGAGCTACCACGTCGGCCGCGAAGCCAACTCCGTTTACGGCGAGACCATCAACGGCGTGCAGGTCGGCCACTCCGTCAGCCACCAGTTCACGAAAAAGGTCGATCCCTACGTGAAGCCCGGCGATCCGAAGAGCGGCCTCCTCCCCGGTATCAATCCCGCCGGCCCCGGCGTGGAATTTTCCGGCGACCGCAAGGTGCAGGCCTACAATTTCCGGATGACGACGACCGATGTGCCGGAGAACCGCCGCGCATGGGAAAAACCCGCCAACTACGATCCGCGCTGGTTCGAGCTGGCGCTGCGCAACGTCGAGGCCGGCGACCACCGCATTTCGTGGAATCCCGTTTGGATGCCGAACCGCAAGACCGACACGAACAATAATTTTGCGATCAGCACCGACTTCATCGGGCAGAATTGGGACTACCCGGAGGCCGACTACGCCACGCGCGCGAAAATCGTGCAGGCCCACGTCGATTGGCAGAAAGGCCTGATGTGGACCTACGCGCACCACCCGCGCGTTCCGGAAAAAATCCGCGCGGAATTCCAGCGCCTGGGCCTCGCGAAGGATGAGTTCACCGACAACGACAACTGGCCGCGGCAAATGTACGTGCGCGAGGCGCGCCGCATGGTGAGCGATTACGTGATGACCGAGAAGAACTGCATCCGCGCCGAAGTCGCCCCCGACAGCGTCGGCATGGGCGCCTACAACATGGATTCGCACAATATCCAGCGCTTCGTGACGGCGGAGGGTTTCGTGCGCAACGAGGGCGACGTGCAGGTGCGCGTGCGCCCCTACCCGATCAGCTACCGCAGCCTCCGCCCGCGCGCTTCCGAGTGCACCAATCTCCTCGCGCCGACCTGCCTCAGCTCTTCGCATATCGCCTTCGGTTCCATCCGCATGGAGCCCGTCTTCATGGTCCTCGGCCAGAGCGCCGCCACCGCGGCCGTGCACGCGATCGAAGAGCGCACGACCGTCCAGAAAATCGACGCGAAGAAACTCGAAGCCCGCCTCCTCAAAGACGGCCAAGTCCTCGATTTCGTGAGCGACCCACTGCCGCCGCGCACCGGCCCGAAACAAATGAATCCTCCCGGCATCGTGGTCGACGACGACGCGGCGCAGTTGAAAGGTTTCCGCTCTTCCAGCGGCGCCAATTCCCCCTTCGTCGGTCACGGCTATCTCCACGATGCGAATACGGACAAGGGCGAGCAGACCGCGCGCTTTACGCCCGAGCTGCCGAAGGACGGCCGCTACACCGTTGCGATTGCGTATCCGGTTAACGCGAACCGCGCCTCCAATGTGCCGGTCACGATCCGCCACGCCGACGGCGAGACCAAGGTCGTGCTCGACCAAAAGAAGAAGCCCGCCGTCGACGGCCTCCTCCAGCCCGTGGGCATCTTCCGGTTTACCAAAGGCAAAGCCGGCTACGTGGAGATCGCCAACGCCGGCACCGAAGGCTACGTCGTGATCGACGCCGTGCAGTGGCTGGAAGCCAAACCGTAACGGCGACTATTTCTTCGCCTCCGTCTGCGCCGGCAGCGTCACCCCGCACTCCGGATCGATCGGTGTGGGCGCACCGACCTGGTCGACCGGGTGCGTGAAGAGGTATTTCCACACCGCTTCGTGGAGGAATTCGCCCCGGGCGTTTTTGCCCGCCGCGGCGCCCGGTTGGACGGAACTGTGCGCGCGCTTCGCATCGCCCTGCACGTCGAATTTTGTGATGAGCCGGCGCGAGTTTCCGAAGGGCGCCGCCGTCGCGTCGACGTCCGTGATCGGGCCGAACGCGGGCAAGCCGAGCATCTGCCACGAGCGGCAGTAGTGGTCGTCGGTCCAGCCGCTGTCGAGGACGTGGCTGAAGCCGAAGAAGCGGTTGGGCGGCGTCGCCGAGGGAAAGCCCGGCCAACTCTCCAGCTGGTCGCGCGGTCCGCACAACATGACGACCCGGTCGACGCGTTGGTGCACCGCGAAACGCGCGGCGGAGGTCGCGCCGTGCGAGGAGCCCGCGACG
The DNA here is from genome assembly GCA_044358025.1 of Opitutaceae bacterium. Lineage (GTDB taxonomy): Bacteria > Verrucomicrobiota > Verrucomicrobiia > Opitutales > Opitutaceae > GAS368. The sequence continues at coordinate 13,925 of JBIKOK010000133.1, read as the reverse complement.
ATGATCTTGGCCCAATCCAAACCCGCGCCGTCGGCGGCGAGGAACTGTTCCCAGCGCCCCGGCGGATGGGCCTTCGTGAGATAGTTCACGAACTGAAACGCCCGCTCCCTCATGCCGTCGGGTTGGGGGATCGTACAGAGCGGGGAAAAATCTTCGCCGGTCGTGGCCTCCAGGCGGATTTTTCCGAGACTCGTGCCGTCGTCCCGGGCCGTGGTCGGAATGAGCCCGAACCACTTGTTGGCATAGCTGACCTGGATCGCGTGCAGCCCGTAGTCGCCGAGGCGGTCGAACAGCGGCGCGTTGTAGTTCATGAGCCAGATCACGAGCCGGCCCCGCGGGGCGACGCGGGTGTCGACGACCGCGTGTTCGATGTCCTGCGGTTTGCCCGCCTTGTCTTTGAACACGAAGTCGATTGCGGGGTGTTCGCGGGTGCGCGGATCGATTTCGCTGGCTCGTTGGGTGAGGTGATAGCGCTGGGGAGCCGGATCGGAGTAGGCGCGGGCGGTGGTCTCGGCGGCGCTTCCGGCGGCGCAAAGCAAGGAGGCGAGAAAGATGAGTTGGCGCATGGGATGAAGCAAGGAACGGGTTATTTCGCCGCGGACGTTTTGGCCTTCTCCACGACGTAGTTCAGAAACAGGCCCCACTCGCGCGGGCCGAGGGGGGCGGTGCCGCGGCGGAATTGCTCGGAGACGAGCTGGCCCAGGGCGTCGAGGGCTTCGGCGGAGCGGGATTCGCGCAGGAATGCCGCGTCGTCGGCAAACAAGCGGTTCACGATCAAGAGCGCTTCCATGGCCTTGTCTTTGTTGGCCGCGCCGGGGCCGAGGATTTCCTCGTTGCGCGCTCTTAGGCCCAGCGTGAGTGCGCGCATGATTTCGGGCCGCGCGGCGGCGTCTTTCGGTGTGACGGCCGCGAGCTGGGCGAGCGCGCGCATCATGATGTAGTGGTAGGCGGGCCGCGCATTGTGCGCGTCCACCCAACGGCCGGCGTGCGGTCCGTCGGGGAGTTGGCCGGGAAGGACCCCGAGGAGCGTCTTGCGCACCGCCGCATCGAAGTAGCGGCGTTCGCCGGTGACGCGAAACGCCTCGGCCAGCAGGGAGACGCTGAAGCTGTTGTAATTCCAATTGCGTACGATCGGGCGCTTCTCCGCCCAATCCGCGGCCCATTGGGCCGACGTCAGATAGGTTTTCTCCTTGGTTGCTTCGTAGAGTTCGAACATCGCGACACCCGCCTCGCCGTGGTCGAATTGCAGGCCGCCGTCAGTCATGTCGTCCACGGCCCAGCCGTGACGCACGACGTCGGCGAGGCGGCCCTCGCGTTCGGCTTTGGCGAGAAACCGGTCCGCGGCCACGAAGGCCTTGTCGCGGGTCACACCGCGCACGGCGGGAAACGGAAACACTCCCGTGCCGGCCTGGCCCTGCGCCCAGACGAGAAAATCGCCGGCTTCCCGGGCATACGCCAGCGAGCGCGGCGCCCCGTCGAGGCCGGCGCGCACGGCGTGCACGCAACCGGAGACGATAGCCGCCGGCTCGCGCAGGGCGTGTTGGAGCGTGGCGGGATCGAGCCCGATTTTCCACCAGCGCAGCTGCTCGAGTTTCCCGTGCATTTTGGCAAACGCGCCCTGCGCCTCGGCCGGCGTGAGCCAAGTCGCGCTTTTCGGGATCGGGATAAACTTGTCGGCGACCTCGGGCACGCCGGCTTTGTCTCCGACTTTCCGGCGGTAGGCGGCCACCTCGGTGCGGATGGCGGCAAGTTCCTGCGCGGTGGGCCGGTCGGCGGCGGGAGGGGCGGCTTCGCCGGCGCCAAGGCTCGCACTGAGCAGTGCGACGAGGACAAACCGGGGTCCGAGGAGGGGCGTAAAACGCAAAGGAGGCACGAGGGACGGAGGCTGGTACAGGTTCGGCCCAACGGCGAGCGCCGGTGCAGCGGTCAGCTCGCTGCCGCTTCGGTCACGGCGAGCTGGCCGCAGCCGGCCGCGATGTCGATGCCGCGGCGTTGGCGCACGGTGCTCGGGATCTGGAATTCGGCGGACAGGATGTGCTGAAACGTTCTCGCGGGGGCGGAGTGCGTCGGCAGGCCGGCGTAACCGGACGTGGGGTTGAGGGGGATGAGGTTGACCTGCGCGGGCAGGCCGCGGAGCAGTGCGCCCACGGCCCGGGCGTGGTCGGGGGTGTCGTTTTTCCCCTCGATGAGGGTCCACTCGTAGAAGATGCGGCGGCCGGTGGTGGCGCTGTAGGTGCGGCACGCGGCCATGAGCTCGTCGAGCGGCCATTTTTTCGCGGCGGGCACGAGGGCGGCGCGTTCGGCCTGGTTGGCGGCGTGGAGGGAAACGGCGAGGTGGAGCGGGCGCTTTTCGGCGGCGAGGCGAAGGATGCCGGGGACGACGCCGACGGTGCTGAGCGTGATGCGCTCGGCGCCGAGGGCGAGGCCGTTGGGGTCCCGCAGGATGTCGATGGCGTGCATGACCGCGTCGTAGTTGTGGAGCGGCTCGCCCATGCCCATGAGCACGAGGTTGCGCAGACGGGCGGCCACGGGTTTGTCACGTATTACGTGACAAACCTCAGCAGGTGTTTCCGAGCCGTTGTCACGTATTTCGTGACAAACGTCGTTGGGCGCTACCGAGCCGTTGTCACGTATTACGTGACAAACTTTGTTGGGCGCTACCGTGCGGTTGTCACGTAATACGTGACAAACTTCCGGGGTGGGTGGCGGGGCGGGCGCGCGGAGGGCGCGGGCGACGTGGACGGCCTGGGCGACGATTTCGCCGGGCGTGAGGTGGCGCGTGTAGCCCATCTGGCCGGTGGCGCAAAACACGCAGCCCATCGCGCAGCCGACCTGGCTGCTGATGCAGGCCGTGACGCGGCCGGTGTAGCGCATGAGGACGGTCTCGATGCGTTCGGCGTCGGCGAGGGCGAGGAGGTATTTGTGGGTGAAGCCGTCGCCCGAGGCGGTCTCGAGGGCGGTGGGCAACACGCCGAGGCGGGTGTGGGCGGCGAGGCGCGCGCGGAGTTTCGGCGGCAGCTCGGGCATGGCGTCGAGCGAGGCGGCGAGCTCGATGTAGAGGTAGTTCCACAGCCGCGCGACGTGCACCGGGTTGAGGTCCCAGCGCACGAGCTGCACGCGGAGCTGCTCGCGCGTGAGGTCGTAGAGGTTAAACGGCGGGGCGGACATCGGCGGACGCGGCTCAGCGCAGCGATGCGAGGGCGGCGGGGATGGGGACGGTCTGGCGGCGGCGGTCGAGGAAGAAGCTGATTTCGGTGTAGCCGGCCTCCTGCAGGGTGCCGAGGGCGAGGGCGTAGCCGTCGGCGACGCGCGTGGGGCGGTGGGCGTCGGAGCCGAGGACGACCGGGATGCCGCGGGCGTGCATGAGGCGCAGGATGGTCGGGCTCGGGTTGATCTCGCGGATGGCTTTGTTCGCGCCGCTGGTGTTGAGCTCCATGGCGACGCCGGTCTTCGCGATGCGGTCGAGGGCGCGTTCGATGAAGGGCAAGATGCGGGCGAAATCCCAGTCGGCGGGGGACTCGTTTTTGATGAGGTCGGGATGGGCGAGCGTGTCGTAGAGGCCGGTCTCGGCGGAGCGGGCGAGGTGGTCGAAGTAGGTTTGTTGATACTCGAACCAGTGGCCGCGGAAATACTGGGCGCGGTAGTCGGGCACCTGCGGGTGGACGGAGCCGAGCACGTGGTGGAGGGGGACGCGGGCGTGGAGTTTTTCCAGCCACGGTTCGACGCCGGGGTAGTAGTCGCTTTCGAGGCCGAGGCGCACGTCGAGGCGGCCGGCGTAGAGTGCGCGGGTGGCGGCGATGAGGCCGACGTAGTGCTCGTATTGCTCGGGCGTCATGCGCACGGCGTGCGAGATACGGTCGGGGAGCGGGCAGTGGCAGGTGAAGATGATGCCCTTTAGGCCGCGGGCGAGGGCCTCGGCGGCATACTCCGCCGGTTCGCCGTGGGCGTGCTTGCAGAGCGGCGTGTGGCAGTGGGATTCGTAGAGGAGCGGGGTGGGCACGGGTGGGCGCAAATTCCGGAAAATCGTTCCTCAATCTCGTAATCGTTCCCCGTTCTCTCCGATCCGAAGGGCGGAAGAGAGAACGAGGACGAGAACGAGGAACGAGAAGGATGGGTCAGAAGAACGTGGTGTATTTCCCCGCGGCGAGGCGCTGGATCAGGAGCGCGAGCTCCAGGGCGTGGTAGTCGCCCCACATCGAGGATTCGCCGTTGGGGACCTGCTGGCCCTTGGCGACGTGGTCCCAGCCGTTCGGGCGGTGGTAGACGCTGTGGAGGAGGAGGCCCTGGTGCTTCTTGTCCGTCGACAGATACGGCTCGTCGAAGAGCGTGTCGGCGATGGTGAGGCCGGCTTGGAAGTATTTCTGGCCGGCGGCCTTTTCGCCTTTCGCGACAAGGTAGGTGCCGAGGCGGAGGAAGCCCTGGGCGGCGATGGCGGCGGCGGAACTGTCGACGGGTTCGTGGGCGTTGTAGGGATCGGCGTTTTTCTTGGTGATGTCGCCGAGCTTGTGGCTGTGGAGGGCCATCGAATCCCAGTAGGGCACGCCGTCTTTCGCGGAGTAGCCGTCGATGTAGTAGTCGCTCGTGGCGCGGGCGGTTTCGAGGAAGAGATCGGTGACGGCGCGCCGGCCGCCGACGGCGTCGAGGTCGGAGCCTTTGACCGTATCAAGAAACTCGAGCTGCTCGGCGTAGCCGGCGATGATCCAGGCGGCGCCGCGGGTCCAGGTGGTGAACGGCGAGTAGCCCTGTTGCGAGGACGGGCAGCGGAACTGGCCGTCGTTGCGGTTGAAGACGGATTCGTGGGCGACGCGGCCACGGACGTCGTAGCTGTCGCGGCCCTGGCCGAAGAAGACGTTGAAGCGGGCGGTGGTGGCCGCGTGTTCGATGGCGCGGTGGAGGAGATTGGTGGGCTTGTCGCCCTCGCCCATGAGGGAGTGGCCGAGCTGGTGCGCGACGACGAGGGAGCGCATCGAGCGGATGGTGTCGGCGAAAAGGGACTGCGGGCCGTTGAAGGAGTAGACGTAGCCGCTGGGGGCGACGCCGGGGGAACCGGCGACGGGGGACCACGGGGCCTTCGCGTTGGTGGGGGCGTAGCGGGCGGCCTGCACGGCGCCGGAGACTTTCAGGGCGAGCTCGAGGAAATTGAGCTCGTCGGGGTTGTGCGGGACTTTGCCCTCGAGCATGAGGCGGCGGAGGTTGCCGTAGGTGGAGACGTTGTTGAAACCGTGATCGTGGACGCCGATGTGCGACACATGCGAGGCCATGAATTTCACGGTTTTCTCGCGGGCGAGTTGGAGCGACGCGGTGTCGCCGGTGGCGTCGAAATGGAGGAAGCCCAGACCAAATTGGAAGCCCTGGGTCCACTCGGTCCAGCCGCGGGAGGTGTATTTTCCGGCGACGGTGAAGACGGGCGTGCCCTTCGCGGGGTCCCAGGCGGCGTCGAGGGCGCGGATTTTCTGGCCGGCGAGTTCGAAGACGCGGGTGGTTTTCTGGGCGAGGCGCTGGGGCGTGAGCGAGGCGTTGATTTTCATGGGCGAAAGGGGGAGGGAACCACGAAATGGACGAAACACACGAAAGAATTTTGGGTGGGGCCGGCCGAGGGGCGCATCGCATTTTTCTGCCAGCGCCGCCCGGGGGTGGGTCGGCCGCTGCGCGGACGGCGGATTGGAGAGAGGCGTGGCCGGCGGCGCCGCGCGCGGAGCCACGGCCATCCGGGGACACCGGACCCGGTACGAAGCGGAGAGGCGCGCCGGCGGAGGCTTGCGCACGGGGCGGGCGGGAGGGAGAGTCCGGCCATGCCGCCGCTGTTGGAGAGTTTTCTGAAGGCTTTTATTCCGCTGTTTGTGGCGATCGACCCGATCGGGTTGGCGGCCATTTTCCTGGCGATGGGGGCGGGCGTGCCGGAGGCGACCAAGAAGACGATCGCCACGCAGGCGACGTGGACGGGGGGCGCGGTGGCGCTGTTATTTTTGTTTCTGGGGCAGACGATTTTTTCGGCGCTGGGGATCACGCCGAGCGACTTTCAAATCGCGGGCGGGCTGATCCTGTTTATCCTCGCGGCGCGCGATCTGGTGCATTCGGCGGCGGAGGAGCCGGCGAAGCTGGCGGACGATTTCGGGGTGGTGCCGCTCGGGATGCCGCTGATCGCGGGGCCGGCGTCGATCACGACGCTGATTCTGCTCGCGCAGACGCTCGGGGTGGGGGTGACGTTTGCGGCGCTGGTGGCGAACCTCGGGCTGGTTGTGCTGGCGTTTGCGTTCAGCGAACGGATCGGGCGGATCATCCGCCCGACGGGCATGCGCGCGATTTCGAAGATTGTGTCGCTCCTGCTGGCCGCGATCGCGGTGAACATGATCCGGCAGGGACTGAAGTAGGCCGCCGGGCGGGGCGGCTCATTCCAATTCGCGATCGAGTTGAGGCAAATCAGCCGGAAGGCAGGCGCCTGCGCGCAGGCGATTCAGTTCATCGCCACCGCCGGCAAGCAGGCTCCGACAAATCGCGTGAATCGCATCGCGAAAGCGAACTGGAATCAGCCGGCAAAGGTCGCGAGGAGGTCGGCGTAGATCTTCGCGCTGGCGAGGAGCTCCTTCACCTTGGCGCGCTCGTTGACGGCGTGGTAGTCCTCGCCGCCGGGGCCGTAGCCGAGGGTGGGGATTTTCAGGTGGTGGGAGAAGAAATGCATGTCGTTGAAACCGGTCGACACGTTGAAGACGGTGGGCTGCCGGCGCACGCGGGTCACACAGCCGGCCATCGCGGTGAAGAACGGATGGGTCGGCTGGGAGAAGCAGGCGAAATTCTCGGAGATTTTGGCGACGGAGATTTTGCACTGCGGGATCTGGCGCGCGGCGGCGGCGAGGAAGGCGCGGAGGTCGCGTTCGGCGGCGGCCTGGTCCTCGACGGCGAGGATGCGGCGGTCGATGGTGAAGCGGGCGAGGGCGGGCACGGTGTTGATCTTGCCGCCGGGGCCGGAGGAGAACTCGCCGCCGAGGTTGAGGGTGGGGCGCATGGTTTTGCCCTCGGGCGTGACGAACGTGCGGCGAGCGAGGCGGCGCGAGTAGTCGCCGAGGGCGAGGACGAGCGCGGACATTTTTTCGAGGGCGTTGATGCCGCGCTCGGGCATAGAGCCGTGGGCGGCGCGGCCGTGGACGGTGACCTCGAGCCAGAGGGTGCCGTTGTGGCCGCAGCAGACCTGGTTGAGTTCGCCGCCCTCCATGACGATGGCGTAGTCGGGTTTGATCGGCGCGTGGGCGACGAGCCAGCCGGTGCCGAGGACGGAATCGGTTTCCTCGTCGGCGGTGAACGAGACCTCGACGTTGAGGCGCGGGACGGTGCCGGTGGCGCGGAGGGCCTGGAGGGCGAGGAGGAGGCTCGCGATGGAGCCCTTCATGTCGGACGTGCCGCGGCCGTAGATCCAGCCGGCGTCGACGGTGCCGCTGAACGGGCTGCCGTGTCGCCAGGTGCCGGAGACGGGGACGACGTCGTAGTGGGCGTTGAAGTGGAGGGTTTTTTTGGCGCCGGGGGCGGCGAGTTGGCCGAGGACGTTGTAGCGCGGGAAGGCGTGCTGCGCGGGCGGGAGGGTTTGGCGGAGGAGCGGGCGCGGAATCGGGAAGCGGCGGGTGCGCAGGCCGACGGCGGTGAGGTCGCGGGTGAGCTCGGCGGTGATCGCGTCGTAGTTTTCGCCGGGCGGATTGACGGTGGAGATCCCGACGAGCCGGCGGAGGCGGGCGAGGAGGTCGGCGGAGTGGAGGTCGATGTAGGCCGCAGGAGTCACGGGGCGGAGGGTGTTGCCGGAACGCACGGAAGACACGGAAAATTTCTGCGCTTCGCGCCGGCGGCGAAACGGTGTTGGGTGGCGGGATGAACACCGAGGCGCAGGCGATCATCACGCGGCTGGGGCTGGCGCCCTTGCCGAACGAAGGCGGGTGGTTTCGGCAGACATGGGTGAGCGGGGCGCGGTGGGCCGACGGGCGCGCGGCGGGGTCCGCGATCATGTTTCTGGTCACGCCGGAGGATTTTTCGGCGCTGCACCGGCTGAAGACGGACGAGGTGTGGTTTTATCAGGCGGGCGACGCGGTGGAGCACGTGAGGCTCGAGCCGGGTGGCGGGGCGGCGCGGGTGACGCGGTTGGGCGGCGACGTGCTGGCGGGCGAGGTGCCGCAGCTTGTTGTGCCGGGCGGGGTGTGGCAGGGGGCGCGGCTGGCCGCGGGAGGGCGCCGGGGCTGGGCGTTGATCGGCTGCACGATGGCACCGGCGTGGGCAGAGGCGGAGTTTGAGCTGGGGAGCCGCGCGGGGCTGGCGGGGGAATTTCCCGGGGCGCGGGCCCAAATTGACGCGCTGACGAGATGATTTTTGACAGGGCTGCCCGTCCGCGGCACGGTGGTGGAAATGTCGCTGGCCGATCTTCGCAAAGAATACTCCCTCGCCGGGCTCGCCGAGCAAGATCTCGCGCGGGATCCGTTTCGGCAGTTCGAGAAATGGTTCCAGGAGGCGCAGGCGGCGAAGATTCCCGAGCCGAACGCGATGACGCTGGCAACCGCGGCGCGGGACGGCCGGCCGTCGGCGCGCACGGTGTTGCTGAAGGGCGTGGACGGGCGCGGGTTTGTGTTTTACACGAACTACGAGAGCCGGAAGGGGCGGGAGCTGGAGGCGAATGCGCGCGTGACGCTGTTGTTTCCGTGGATTGCGATCGAGCGGCAGGTGACGATTGAGGGGGCGGTGACGAAGGTGGCGCGGGAGGAGAGCGAGGCGTATTTTCAATCGCGGCCGCGGGCGAGCCAGCTCGGGGCGTGGGTGGCGCAGCAGAGTGCGATTATCGCGGGGCGCGCGGTATTGGAGGACGCCATGAAGGCGTTGGAGAAGAAATATGCGGGGCAGGAAGTGCCGACGCCGCCGAACTGGGGCGGGTGGCGGGTGGGGCCGGAGACGGTGGAATTTTGGCAGGGCCGGCGCAGCCGGCTGCATGACCGGTTGCGGTTTCGCCGCGGGAAAGACGGCGGCTGGACGGTCGAGCGCCTCGCGCCATGAAAAAAAAGGCACCAGGCGGGCGGCGGACGGCGGTCCGGATCCGGGCGGTCCGGCCGGCGCCGGCGGCGCTGTTGGCGGCGGCGTTGCGGGCGCAGAGCGAGGGCGTGTTCATCGCCGAGTGCAAATGCGGGGAGCTGGGGATGAAGATCCTGTTTGCGAACGACAGTTTTTGCGCGATGACGGGCTACAGCGCGCTGGCGTTGGTGAACCGGGCGCACGGCTTTTTGCACTTGGAGCGGGTGGACATCGAGCGGCTGCGGCACTGGCTGCCGAAGGCGCAGCCGGGCCAGCCGCTGGTGGGCGAAGGGTATTTGCGGCGGGCGGACGGCAGTTCGACCAGCGTGGCGTGGAGCTTCGATCCGTTGTGCAACGCGCGCGGCCGGATGACGCACATCGTCGCCTCGTATCGCGACCAGACGGAGAAGCGCCGGCTGCAGGAGGCGCTGGTGCATGCGCAACGGCTCGATGCGGTGGGGCGGCTGGCCGGCGGGGTGGCGCACGATTTCAACAATCTGCTCTCGGTGATCAACGGCTATTGCGAGATGCTCGCGGCGCATGTGGTGTCGAATCCGCAGGCGATGCGGGAGGTGGCGGAGATCCACCACGCGGGGCGCAAGGCGGCGACGCTGACGCAGCAGTTGCTGGCGTTCAGCCGTCGGCAGCCGTTGAACGCGCGGGTGATCAATCTGAACGATCTGGTGAATTCGAACGCGGAGATTGTGCGGCGGCTGGTCGGAGAAGCGGGCCAGCTGGAGCTTGAGCTCGCGGAGAACCTGGCGAACGTGAAGACGGACCCGGCCCAGTTTCAGCAAGTGTTGCTGAATCTGGTGTTGAACGCGCGGGATGCGTTGCGCGACCGCGGGCGCATCGTGGTGACGACGGAGAACCGGGAGCTCAAGACGGGCCTGAATCGCCGGCAGTCGGATACACCGCCCGGCCGGTATGTGGCGATCACGGTGGCGGACAACGGCACGGGGATGGACGCCGAGACGCAGAAGCATTTGTTCGAACCGTTTTTCACGACGAAGCCCGAGGGCCGGGGCACGGGGCTCGGGCTGGCGCTGGTCTATGGTGTGGTGCAGCAGAGCGGCGGGTTTATTTCGGTGCAGAGCGCGCTGCTCGTGGGCTCGACGTTCGAGATTTTGCTGCCGGCGGTGCGCGAGGCCGTCGCGGAGCTGCCGGTGGCGGTCGCGCCCTTGCCGGTGACGCGCGGGACGGAGACGGTGTTGCTCATCGAGGACGACGAGGTGGTGCGCAAGATGGTGGCGGGCATCCTGACGTCGGACGGGTACCGGGTGATCGCGGCGGAGTCGCCGGGGGCGGCGCGGGGCGAACTGCGGGAGCTGGCGCGGCCGGTGCAGCTGTTGATTGCGAACCTGGCGACCGACGGCGGAAAGTTTGGGCGGAAACTGGTGGCGGCGCACCGCGAGCTGCGGGTGTTGTGCACGGGGCGTCCGGAAGCCGCGGCGGCCACGACGTGGCTGGCGCCCGGGCGGCTGGCGCGGTTGAGCAAGCCCTACGCGTTGAGCGAGCTGTTGAAGGCCGCGCGGAAGCTGCTGGATGCGTGACGCGGGCGGGGCGGCCGGGGCGGGAGCGGGCGAAAAGAACCGCTGGCGGTCGGCGCGGTTTCACCTTTCAACTGGGCGGCGATGAATATTTTTCTCACTGGGGCATCGGGGTTGGTCGGCTCGGTGTTTGCGCGGGCGGCGGCGCGGCGTGGGCACCGGGTGACGGGCGTGGTGGGAACCTATGCGGGCGAACTGGAGGGGGTGGCGGTGAAGCGGGCGGTGGATCTGACCGACGAGGTGGCGACGACGGCGGCCGTGCTCGAGGCGTTTCCGGACGCGATCGTGAATTGTGCGGCGGTATCGGTGCCGGAGCAGTGCGAGGCCGATCCGGCGCGGTCGCAGGCGATGAACGTGGGGTTGCCGGCGATACTGGCGCGGCTGGCGCACCACGTGAGCGCGCGCTGCGTGCATCTTTCGTCCGAGCAGGTGTTCGACGGGACGCGCACGGCGCCGTATGGGGCGGACGACGCGGTGTCGCCGATCAATCTTTACGCGCGGCAAAAAGCGGAGAGCGAACGGGCGGTGCGGGCGGCGGCGCCGGAGTTTGCGATTACGCTGCGCGTGCCGCTGCTGATGGGGGACAGTCCGGGCGGAAAGCGGAGTCTGCACGAGCGCCTGCTGGCGGACTGGGCGGCGGGGAAGACGCCGCGGCTGTATACGGATGAATTCCGCCAGCCATGTACGGCGGACAATCTGGCGGAAGTGCTGGTGGAGCTGTGCGAGCGGCGCGACGTGAGCGGCGTGCGGCATTGGGGAGGGACGGAGCTGCTGTCGCGGCATGCGCTCGGCGGGAAGATCCGGGAGCGTTTCCGGCTGACGGAAGCGCAGGCGCCGATCGCGGCGGTGACGCGCGCGGAGACGCCGGAGGCGGCGAAGAAGCGGCAGGCCTGTCTGGCGCTGGACATTGCGCCGCTGGCGGCGCTGCTGAAAACGCGGCCGCAGGCGGTGGCGGAGCAAGTCGAGGGGTTGAAAGTGCCGGGGCCGGTGCGCGAGTGGTATTTGCGGCAGAGCTGAGACGCGCGCCCATGCATCTGGACCTCCTCCCCACCCGCACCGGCGGCGCCGCCGAGAACATGGCGACGGACTTTCTGCTCTTGCAGCGCTATCCGCGCGCCGGGGTGTCACGGTTTCGGCACTACGGGTGGCGGGGGCCGGCGTTTACGTTCGGGTATGGGCAGAAGATCGCCGTCGTGCGCGAAGCGCTGGCGGGGGTGGAGCCGCCGTATGAACTGTGCCGGCGGGCGACCGGCGGCGGGATCGTGGACCATCGCGACGACTGGACGTATGCGTTGGTGATTCCGCGGGGGCACCCGCTGGAGGAGTTGCGGGCGACCCAGAGTTACCGCGAAGTGCACGAGGCGCTCGCGGCGGCGTTGCGGGAGCAGGGAGTGGCGGCGGTGACGAAACCGTGCGGCGAGGCGGAGGCGGGCGACGGCGCCGCGGCGGGCCCGGCGGGTGTGTGTTTTCAGCGCGCGGAGGTTTACGATGTGGTGCACGAGCGCACCGGCGAAAAGATCGCGGGAGCGGCGCAGAAACGGAACAAGCGCGGCCTGTTGTGCCAGGGCTCGGTCTGGCGGCCGGCCGCGGTCGCGGGCGGAGTGGCCGTGGACTGGGACCGGTTTGAGGCCGACTTCGTCGCCCGGTTGGCGGTGATGCTGGGGGTGGAGGCGCAGGCGACGCCGTGGCCGGAACTCAACGAGGACGAAGTGAGCGGCCTCGTTGAGCAGTATGCGTCGGCGGAGTGGACGGAGTATCGGTGAACGACGGCCCGGTCCGGCGACCTTATTTCTTCGCGTCGGGGGGCGCGACCGCGGCGGGGGCGGCCGGGGCAGGCGTGGCGGCCGCAGGGACGGGCGCGGCGGGCTGCCAGAAGTAGCGGCCGGTTTGGCTATGGTTCCAGAGGATCCAGGCGGCGGCGGTGGCGAGCAGCAGGAGCACGAGCAGCGCGGTGGCGCGACGTTTTTGTTGCGCGGCCTCCTTGTCCTCGTAGGGATCCTCGAGCGAGCTGATGGAGCCGAAGGGCAGTTTGGCGACGTCGGTGAGGGCGGTGCCGAACGGGATGTTGATTTTCACGCGGCCGTTTACGGCCCAGCCGTTGGCGTCGAGGATGGGGCCGAGGGTGCGTTGGCGGAGTTTGAGGAACGCGATGATCACGGCGGGCAGCGAGATCGCGAGCATGACGCCGATGACGATGAGCGGGAGCTGCCACCAGTGCATCTCGGAGAGTTTGGCGCCCACGGTGGCGAGGGCTCCGCCGACGGCCCCGACGGCGACGCCCAAGGCGGCGACGACGCCGACGTCGAGTTTCTTGGGCGGCGGGGGCGGCACGGGCGCGCTGGCTTGCACGGCCTTGGCGGCGGCCGCATCGGCGGCGGCGGTGACGGCTTTGTCGGCGACTTTGCCGAGGCGGTCGTTGGAGGCGGCATCGGCGGCGGCGGCGCGTTTGGCGGCCAGCTCGTCGATCATGCGGACAAATTTTTTGTAGGGGGACCAGAACGCCTGGCGGAGGCTGATGGGGTTGTCGACGATGCTGGTGATGACGGCGTCCCAATCGCGGCCCTTGCGGTCGTAGAAGACCCCGTGGCGGCCGGCAAAGAGGTAGTCGCTGTCGCCCTGGCTGAAGCAGCAGGCGACGGTCATCGCGGGGCTGCCGGGGCGGGTGCAGTTGACGTAGGCGATGTAGGTCTTGCTCATCGCGGCGAGCGGGTGGGGTCCGTCGACCTTGATGCAGAGTTCGCAGGAACGGCTGTCGAGGTAGAGGGTGCCGGCCTGGAAGGCGGCCCAGCGGTCGCGGGAATAGAAGTCGGCGAAGTTGACGAAATTGTGGAGGAGTCCGCGGAGATCGCGCGAGTAGCGGAGGAGTTTCTCGAGGTTGGAAATGGCGGCGGCTTCGGGGGCGAGGGCGGCGTCCCGGGCGACGAGGGCGGTGAGGGCGGCCTGGCCCTGGCCGGCGAGAATGGCGGTGAGGCGGGCGAGGCCGAGGGGCTCGACGCTGGCGCCGGCTTTGGCGGCGGCCCAGGCTTCATGGGCGGCGAGTGTGGCGTTGAGGCTCTCCCATTCGGCGGCGGTGAGGGAGGTTTTGCCGGGACCGAAGGCGGGGGTGACGGCGATGGCGTGGAAGTGGGCCAGGGCGGCGGACCAGGCGGGATTGACGCCGTCGGCCAGCGGGAGGGCGCGGCCGGCCTCGATGCGGGCGAGCGGGAAGTGGGCGATTTCGGCGAGGTTGGCGGCCATGTCCTTGGCGGCGAGGGCGGCGAATTCGGTTTCGGCGCGATTGAGGGCCGCGGTGGCGCGGGGATCGAAGGCGGCGAGGCGGCAGCGGGAGAAGTAGTCGTC
>JBIKOK010000351.1:0-5066 GCA_044358025.1 Opitutaceae bacterium | reverse complement strand
CGATGCGCCGAACCCGAGGGCCGTCGCTGTGGAGAGGACGACGCACACCCGGAGCACGGTCGCGGGCAGGCGTGAGCGCGATAAATTGAAAGGCGTGATTCTCCGAAGCATGGGGGGCGGGGCGGACGAGTCTGCGGGGGCCAGACGGATATGGGCGAAGAAGAGACCGGATAACGGGCGAAGTGCAAAGTGAAAGTCAGGCGTGGCTCCACGCCCGGGCACGCCGCCCGGTGGCGCTTACGAATGGGCGGATGGGGCCGGTGCGGGTGGGGGGGACTCGGGCCAGAGGGATTTAGTCGCCCACGCGGTGCCGAGGGTGACGAGGGTGCCGATGAGCGTGAACCAGGGCCAGAAGACCTCGCCGCCGAAGGAGGCGAGCCACCACGGGCGCAGCGCCGGCATGGTGGCCGGCCAGTAGATCAGGTTCATGAAGACGAAGGACGTGATCATGCCGATCACGGCGGCGCGGACGCCGACGCGGCGGGCGAAGAGGGCGAGGATGAGGCCGCCGAGGAGGGCGCCGCTGGTGAGGCCGCGGAGCGAGAAGGCGGCGTTGAGCACGAAGGTGACCTCGCGCGTGAGCCAGGCGACGAAGATGAGGACGCAGGCCCAGACGACGGTGGAGTGTTTGCTGAAGCGGACGAACCACGCCTCGTCGCGGCCGGGCCAGAGGGGTTTCAGGAAGTCCATGGTCGAGACCGAGGCGAGGGCGGAGATGGCGGAACTGATCGACGACATCGCGGCGGAGAGGATGGCGACGATGAGGAAGCCGCGCATCGGCGAAGGCATCTCGGTGACGATGAAGATGGGGAAAATGAAATCGTTGGACTTGATGCCGGGTCGGCTTTCGGGGAGCGGAATCTGGAAGGGGTGGTGTTGGTAGAAGACCCAGAGCATCACGCCGACGAAGAGGAAAACGAGGAAGAGGGGAAAGATGACGACGGCGCTGAAGACGAGCGCTTTGCGGCCGGCGGCGAGGTCGCGGCAGGCGAGGACGCGTTGCACGATGAGCTGGTCGGCGCCGTGCGAGGAGAGGACGAGGACGGTGCCGCCGACGATGCCCATCCAGATGTTGAAGGGTGCGGAGAGCGTGAAGTCCGGGTTGAACCAAGCGAGTTTGCCGGCGTTGCCCGCTTCGGTGAGGGCGGCGGACCAGCCGCCGTCGATCAACGTGGGAATGTAGAAGAGCGCGTAGAGGCCGCCGGCGATGAAGAGAACCATCTGGATGGCATCGGTCCAGACGACGGCCTTCATGCCGCCAATATACGTGTAAATCAGGGACAGGAAAACGAAGAGGAAAATGGCGCCGAGGATGGGATCGACGAGGCCGCCGAGGCTGCAGACCTGTTCGCCGAGCATGAGGCGGATGGGGATGCAGGCGACGAAGACGCGGACGCCGGCCGAGAGCGGTTCGAGGAAGAGGAAGAAGCCGCCGGCGAGGCGCCGGGCGCCGCGTCCGAGGTGTTGTTCCAGCAACTGATAAGGCGAGTAGATCTCGCCTTTCATGTAGTGGGGCACGAGCACGATGGCCAAGATGATGCGCGCGATGACGTAGCCCACGATCATCTGGATGAACATGAGGTTGCCGCCGTAGGCGATGGCGGGGACGCCGATGATGGTGAGTGCGCTGGTCTCGGTGGCGACGATGGAGGCGCCGATACCCCACCACGGGAGGTCGCGACCGCCGAGGAAGTAGTCGCGGGTGGTGTGTTGGTCGCGCCCGAACCAGAGACCGAGGGCGATCATCGCACCGAGGTAGGCGACGATCACGATCCAGTCACCGAGGGTGAAGTAGGCGTTCATGCGGGGAGGAGGGTGGCGGGAAAGGACCTCGCCGCCGGGTTCAAGGACCAAGACGGGCGAGGCAGCAGCGTCATCACGGGAAATCGGATGGGCGCTGGCGAGGAGATTTCGCACGGGGACCGGTGCCTCGCCCGGGGTATTTCACACTCAACTGACCAAACCGATTTCACAGAGCAGAGCCCAGCCCACCGAGCTCACAGAGCGGAGAACGTGTTTGGCTCCGTGACCGCGCTTCTGAACTCTAGGCGCTCCGTGAAACAAAATTTATTGAGGAAAGTGTGATGGATGCGGGTCAGGCTGATTTTGGTCCGCGCGGTCGGTCACTCGGGGGTCGACGTATTTTCGGGCGTGGGTAGACTGGGCGGTGGACCATGAAAATTGAAACGCTGCCGGTGGATCAGAAACTCGCGTTGAAGAATGACGGGGACTTGGAGATGTTCTGGATCGGGGTGGGCAGCGCGGCGTCCAAGAAGCATGCGCAGAGTAATTTTCTCATCATCAAGGGCGACGCGCACGTGCTCGTGGACTTCGGGGCGGTGGGGCCGCTGGCGCTGTTGCAGACGGCGCGGCTGTTGCCGACGGACATCCGCAATCTCCTGCCGACGCATTCGCATGCCGACCACATCGGCGGGGTCGAGGAGTTGTTTCTCACGTGGCGTTACAGCAGCGTGAAGCGAGGCGGGCCGAAGCCGACGTGCATTATCAACGAGCACTACCAGGAAGTGCTGTGGGACCGTTCGCTGCGCGGAGGATTGGAGTGGAACGAAGAAGCGGGGCGCGGCCAGCTGCTCTCGTTTACCGACTACTGCAATGTCGTCCGGCCGACGTGGAAGACGCAGCAGCCGCGGGAAATCTGGACGATCGACTTCGAAGGGATCCGGCTGGATCTGTTTCGCACGAAACACGTCCCGGACAACGCGGCCGACTGGCAGTCGAGTTTTGTGTCGTTCGGGCTGATGATCGACGGGCGGATTTTGGTGTCGGGCGACACGCGGTTCGACCGCGATCTGCTCGATCTTTATGCGGACCGGGCGGAGGTGATTTTTCACGACGTGCAGTTTTTCTCGGGGGCGGTGCACACGCCGTTGTCGGACTTGAAAACGCTGCCGACGAGGTGGAAGGAGAAAATGCACCTCTACCACTATGCGGACAACTACGAGACGCAGGACATCGCGGGCTTCGCGGGCTGGACGCGCCAAGGGGTGCGGTATTTGTTCTGAGAGTGGAGAGTGGAGCGCGAAGAGCGGAGGGGTGAAGAGCGGAGGGGCGGGCGCAAAAAAGGGCGGCCTGATGAGAGGCCGCCCGGGCAGAAAGGAAGGTGCGAGGACCGACTTAGTTCGTGATGTCGAACGTCGTGCTCGAATCGCGGACCGGGAGGTAGACTTTGTACCAGTCTTTTTGGGCGGGGCTGTCGGTGTAGGCCTTGAGCGCGGCCTCATCGGCGAACTCCATGACGATGGCGTGGGACTTGCCGCCCTGCACCTTGATGGCGCGGGTCCAGACGCGAGTGATGCCCTTGTAGGCGGCCGGGAGGGCTTTGACGCCGTCGAGGGCGGCCTTGATCTGCTCGGGTTTGGCGTCGGCCTTGAAGGAGACGGTGACCACGTGGATCACGGATTTCGGGGCCGTGTCAGCGGCGGTGAGGGGCGCGGCGGTGAAGGCGAGCAGGCCGGCGGTGGCGAGGGCGAGGAGGAGTTTCTTCATGTTGTTCTGGAGGTGGGATTGGGCCGGAGAACCGGCGGTTGGGACGGGACTAAAGGCACGTTGACGAAAAAGTCCAATGGTTCGGCCGGAGAATCGGTTGCACCGGGCGGGACGGACGCTCAGCGTGGCGGCCAATTCCTCCCGGCATGACCTCAACCGTTCCTTCGTTTCATGGATTTTGTGTGATGGTCGCGCTGGCGTGGGGCGTGGGGGGCGCGGGGGCACAGCCGGCGCCGGCGGTGCCATCGGCGGTGCTGCCGGCGGTGCGGTCGGTCGAGGAATTGCGGGCGCGGTTGGAGGCGCACGTCACCCAGCCGCGATTCCGGGCGGCGCTCTGGGGCGTGAAGATTGTCTCGCTCGACGCGGGCCGGACCCTGTTTGAGCACCAGGCGGACCGGTGGCTGAGTCCGGCGTCGAACAGCAAGCTTTACGCCGGGGCGCTGGTGTTGGACCAACTCGGCGGCGACTATCGCATCGTGACGCCGATCTTCGCGGCGGGGAAGCCGGACCGGGCGGGGACGCTGGTGGGCGACGTGGTGGTGAGCGGGCGGGGCGATCCGAGTTGGAAGGCGCGGGGCGCGGGCGAGGAATCGGGCCGGGATTTTTGGAGCACGTTTGCGCCGCTGGTCGCGGTGTTGGAGCAGGCGGGCGTGCGGCGGATCACGGGCGACATCGTGGCGGATGCGACGTGGTTTCAGGCGTTGCCGCACGGGGCCGGATGGACGGCGGACGATTTGAACGACTATTATGGCGCGGAGATCTCGGCGATTTCGTTGGAGGACAACTACGCGGAGCTGCGCGTGACGCCGGGGGCGCGGGCCGGGCTGCCGTGTGACTTTACGCTGGTGCAGCCGAAGACGGGGCTCGTGCTCGACAACCGCACGACGACGATCGCGCAGGGCGGGAAGCGGCGGTTGGAGGCGGTGCGGCTCACGGGGGAGAACGTGGTGCACGTATTTGGCGAGCTGCCGGTCGGGGACAAAGCGGAGATCCTGGACGTGACGGTGCCGCGGCCGGCGGCGTGGTTTGCGGCGGCGCTGCGGGAGGCGTTGGCGCGAAAAGGAATTCGCGTCGAGGGCGGCGCGCGCAGCCTGCGCTGGCCCGACGCGCCGGCGGTGGGGGCGACGAGCGTGAAGCTGGGCGAAGTAAAGTCGCCGCCGCTGCGCGAGCTCGTGACGGCGTTGATGAAGCCGTCGCAGAATTTGGAGACGGATCTGTTGTTTGCGCATCTCGGCGAGGTGCGGCGGGGGGCGGACGCACCGGCGGCGCCGGGCGCGCGCACGTCGGAGGATTACGGCGTCCTGGCGTTGCAGGAGTTTTTGAAAAAGAGCGGACTACCGGCGGACGAGGTGCGGTTCGAGGAAGGCTCGGGGCTGTCGCGGAACAATCTGACGACGGCGAACGCGACGGTGGCGCTGCTGAAATTCATGGCGACCCATCGCGAAGCGAAGGGCTTTGGGGCGTCGCTGCCGATCGCGGGCGTGGACGGATCGTTGAAGCGGCGCATGAAAGGCACGGCGGCCGAGGGCAACGTGCGGGCGAAGACGGGATCGCTGCGC
>JBIKOK010000132.1:0-17031 GCA_044358025.1 Opitutaceae bacterium | reverse complement strand
CACGCATCGGCGAACTCTGCGTGCTCTCGGCCGCCCTCAAAACCGCGCGCGAAGCCCGCGCCGCCTCCGAAAACATCGGCCGACAGCGCGCCGAACTCATGGCCTCACTGCGTGTGCACCCGCTGGCACAAGCTTTCCTGTCCCGTACCTCCGCCGAAAATTGGCCGCATTCGTCGGCTGTTTCTGCCGCACTCGAGAGCTGCGTCCTCGGGGCCCCGCTCACCGCCGCACTCGCGGGGATTTCCTACACGACCCTTTCCGCGCTTCTCTCTGCAGCCATGAAAGTCCTCCGCCTCGGCCAGAACGCTTCGCAGTCCCTGCTCACCGAAGCGCTCGCGACCACTCCCGAAATCATCCTCGCCGCCGAGCAGACCGCCTTTGCGGACATCGGGTGGTTCAACCCCTGGCTCGACATCGCGGCCGCCCGCCACGAAACCGCCGACTCCCGGATGTTTATTTCCTAATCATGGCTCTTCCCCGCCCCCCCCGCATCGGCATCGGCGGCCCCGTCGGCTCCGGCAAGACGATGCTCTGCCTTAAACTCTGCCAGCGCCTCCGCGAGCGCTACTCGATGGCCGTCGTCACCAACGACATTTACTGCTCCGAGGACGCCCAGTTTCTCGTCCAACACAGCGCCTTGCCCGCCGCGCGTATCGCCGGTGTCGAGACGGGCGGTTGCCCGCATACCGCCATCCGCGACGACACGACGATGAACGAGCAGGCCTGCCGCGCCCTCGAAACCCGATTCCCCGACCTCCAGCTCCTCCTCGTCGAGAGCGGCGGGGACAATCTCACCGCGACCTTTTCCCCCGAGTTGGTCGACGCGTTTATCTACGTGATCGACGTCGCCGAGGGGGACAAAATCCCGCGCAAGGGCGGGCCCGCGATCCGGTTCAGCGATCTCCTCATCATCAACAAAATCGACCTCGCCCCGCTCGTCGGCGCCGATCTCGGCGTGATGGACCGCGACGCGAAGATCCAGCGTGGGGCGCGCCCGTTTTTGTTCTGCGATCTGAAGCGCGAGCACAATCTCGACGCCGTCATCGCGTGGATCGAGCACGACGTTCTGTTCGGCCAAAAGCCGACTGTCGCTTCCCGCTGATGGCCGGGTTTTCGGGACAGCTCGCGCTGCGCGCCGCCATCCGCGCCCACGGCCGCACGGTCCTGGCGGCCCAATCATTCCGCGCGCCCTACCATTTGAGCAAACCGTATTGGGATGCGGACACCCACACGCTCATTGCGCAGGTCGTCAATCCGACCGCCGGCATTTTGTCCGGCGACCAATTGGAGTCCGCCATTTCGGTCGACGAAGGCGCCGCGCTGCTCGTGACCACGCCCAGCGCGAGCCGGGTCTTCAAAATGAAGGAGGGCACGGCCGCGTGCCGGCAGCAGTTCCAGGTAGCGGCGGGTGCCTGGCTTGAGGTCATGCCCGAGCCGCTCGTTCCCCACCGCGGTTGCAGTTACCGGCAGGCCACGACGATTGAGGTCGTGCCGGGAGGTGAGGTGTTTTTCGCGGATCTGCTGATGCCCGGGCGCGTCGCGCACGGCGAGGCCTGGGAATGGAAGCACCTCTGCCTCGAAACCGCCGTGCGACTCGGCGGCGAACTGATCCTGCGCGAACGCTTCGCGCACAGCGGCCCCGATCTCCACGCCCTGGCCACCCTCGCCGGCTCCGGGCCAAGCGCCTGCTTTGGCAACGCCGTCCTGATCGCCCCGCCCCGACCGGCCGACGTGCAATGGCGCACGGCCATCGGCGCCTTGCAGGGCGAGGGGCTGTGGATCGGCGTGAGTGCGCTCCGCCGCGGCGGCTGGAGTATCAAATGGGTCGCGCGGGACGGAATTCAGCTCCGAAAAGCCCTGCGTGACGTGCGGAAAATTCTTTCCGCGCAGTTCCCGCGGCTCGCCTGCGATCCGCGGAAACTCTGAACGGTCAGCGGTCGCGGCGCGCTTCGTCGACCCGAACTACCACGCCCTTGGGCGCTTCCGCCGACGCCCGCACAATTTTCCAGGTTCCCCACACCGCCCCACCCACGAGGCCGAAGCAGAGGATCGTCGCATCCGGGTAGGCCGCGAGATGGCCGAAGTCCCAGGTAAAATCGTGTCCGTCGTGCCCCGGATGGGCGCGGGCGAGCACAGCAGTCGAAAGAAACATGGCGAACGGGGCCACCGCGTGGCGGAGAGTGGGCTTCATCACAGGCCCAGTAAGCACGTCACGTTCCACTTCGCCACTCCGAAGATTTTGGCCGCGGCCCACGGTCGGCCCTCCCAAAAAAAAGAACCGCCCGCGGATAAGGCGAACGGTTCGAGCGAAAACAGGGGGCGTCGCGGACCTGGCCGCGCCACCTTTCGGGCGGACGACTTAGCGCTTCGAGAACTGGAAGCGGGCGCGAGCGCCGGGCTGACCGGGCTTCTTGCGCTCTTTGGCGCGGGGATCGCGCTTGATGTGGCCGGCCTTCTTCAGCGCCGGACGGAGTTCGGCGTTCATCTTCTGGAGCGCGCGGGCGATGCCGTGGGCGACGGCCCCGGCCTGGCCGGACACCCCGCCGCCGGCGACATTCGCGGTCACGTCAATCTTCTCGCGAAGGTCAACGGTGAGGAGCGGCGCATAGGCCTGCTTGGAGAAATTCTCGTGGGAGAAATAGCTATCGAAGGTACGGCCGTTGACGGTCAGCTTGCCGGTGCCTTCGGTGATCCGCACGCGGGCGGTCGAGGTTTTGCGGCGGCCGGTGCCGAGGAAGATAGTGGCGGGGGCGGTGGTGCTCATGTTCTAGACGGAAAGTTAGACGGCGATCTTGACCGGATTGTTGGCCTCGTGCGTGTGCTTCGGGCCGGCGAAGACGCGGAGCTTGGTCAGCATCTTGGCGGCGATCCGGTTCTTCGGCAGCATGCCTTTGACGGCGTGCTCGATGATGAACTCGGGGTGCCGCTCGCGCTGCTCGGAGAGCTTGCGGTAGCTTTCGCCGCCGACGAAGCCGGAGAAGAACATGTACTCGTTCTGCACTTCCTTCTTGCCGGTCAGCGCGACCTTCTCGGCATTGATAATGACGACGAAATCACCGTTGTCCACGGAGGGGGTGTAGGAAGCCTTGTGACGACCACGGATGATGTTGGCAGCTTTGACGGCGAGACGACCGAGCACGACACCTTCAGCATCGATCAGATGCCACTTGGGCTGCACTGTCTCATTCTTGGCGAGGAACGTTTTCATGAGAAAAGAGGTCAAAAGGTGAGGTTTCACGAAGCACTGTCAACCCCTGTTTTGGGTTGTGAATAACTCGTTCGGCCCGGCAGGCGCCGGAAACCCAGGCCCGGCCGGCACCATCGCGCTTGTTTCCGCCTTTCTTTGTGCAAGCGTAGCCGCATGTCCCTTCCGCACCGCTTCCCCCTCCTCGCCGCCGGGCTGTTCGGCGCCACCGGGGTTGGCCTCGGGGCGTTCGGCGCCCATGCGCTGCGCACCGCCCTGCACGACCTGGGCACCCGCGACCGCTGGGAAACCGCCGTCTTTTACCAACTCACCCACGCGGTCGCCCTGCTGGGCGCCGCGGTGTGGCTCCGGTCCGCCCGCGGTGCGGCCGCAACCCAAATCGCGTGGGCGGCCCGCAGCTGGAGCCTCGGCATCACGCTGTTTGCGGGCTCCCTTTACCTCCTCGCGGTCACGACGGGCGCGCCGCTGTGGTTCAAAATCGCCGTGCCCCCGCTGGGCGGGACCGCGTTGATCGTCGGCTGGCTCTGCGTCGTCGCGGCGGCGTGGGCGAAAGACGAATGATTCCGCCGCACGAGCTGACGCTGCCCGCCGACCTGCGCGCGATGCTGGAGGCCGTGCGGCGCATCGGCCGGCCGCGCCTCGTCGGCGGCGGGGTGCGCGACGGGCTGCTCGGGCTCGCGCCCAAGGATTTCGACCTCGAGGTGGGCGGGGTGGATTTCGAAAAACTCCATGCGGCCCTCCGGCCATTCGGCGCCACCGACATCGTGGGCCGCAGTTTCGGCGTGATCAAAGTTCGCAGCCGCCTCACGGGCGCCGAATATGATTTTTCCCTGCCACGGCGCGAGTCCAAGACGGGTGCGGGGCACCGGGGGTTTGCCGTCGCGCCCGATCCGGACTTGAACGACGCCGAAGCGGCGGCGCGGCGCGATTTCACGGTCAACGCCATCGCCTGCGATCCATTTTCCGGGGAACTCATCGATCCGCACGGCGGGCGGAGGGACCTCTCGGCCCGCGTGCTGCGGCACACGAGCGCGGCGTTCGTCGAAGATCCGCTGCGCGTCTTGCGGGCCATGCAACTGGCGGCGCGCTTCGATTTCACGCTCGCACCTGAGACCGCTGCGCTCTGCCGGAGCATCGCCGGCACGTTTACCGAGCTGCCGCTGGAGCGCGTCTGGGGCGAATGGGAAAAATGGGCCACCCAGGCGGCGAAACCGGGCCGCGGACTCACCGTGTTGGCGGAGACCGGCTGGCTGGCGCACTTTCCCGAGATCGCCGCGCTGCGGGGCACCCCGCAGGAGCCGGAGTGGCATCCCGAGGGCGATGTCTTCACCCACACGCAGTGTTGCCTCGATGCGCTCGTCGCTCTGCCGGAATGGTCCGGCGCCGACCCGGCGCGGCGGCGCCTCCTGATGTTCGCCGTGCTTGCCCATGATTTCGGCAAACCCGCCACGACCCTGCGGGTCGAAAAGCGCGGCGTGCTCCGGTGGACGAGCCCCGGCCATGAAGCGGCGGGCGGCCCCATCGCGGCGGCGTTTCTCCGGCGAATCGGCGCCCTGCGCGACCTCGACGCCCCGGTCAGCGCCCTCGTCGTCAACCACCTCGCCCACCACCACGGGCAAACCACCTTTTCCGACCCGAGCGTCCGGCGCCTCGCCCGACGGCTCGCCCCGGCCACGATCGATGAACTCGCCGCGGTCATGCGCGCGGACAGCAACGGCCGTCCACCCCTCACGTCGCCGGAGACGCATGCGCGCATCGACGAACTCGTCGCCCGGGCGCACGCCCTGACCCTCGCCGACGCCGCCCCGCGGCCGCTCGTCTATGGCCGGCACCTCCTGGCGCTGGGGCACAAACCGGGTCCGGAGTTCAAGCCGGTGTTGGACGCCGCCTTTGAAGCGCAGCTCGACGGCGCGTTTGCCGACGAGGCCGGCGGCGTGCGCTGGCTACGCGACTTCCTGCGCCAGCCATAGCTCGACCGGCCCGACCGACAGGGCGCCGTCGGACACGACTTTGGCCCGCAGCCCGCCCCGGCCCATCAGCCAGTCCTCGGCGCCCGGCGCGACGACCGCGTTCATCCAGTGGCAGGGCCGCGCTTCCCCCGTGCCCTCGAATTCAACCCCGCCGAGCGTGAAGCGCCGCTCGAGCATGCGGTTCAGATCCAGCCCCTCGACGATCACGTTGCGCCGGAAGACCGCCGGCGAGAGCGTGGGCCGGCCGAATTTTTCTCGCGCCGCGACCAGCGTTTCCCACGCGAAAAACGTGACCTGTCCCTTGTAGCCCGGGCGGTAGCCGTAGAACCGGTCGCCCTCGAGGCCGAAGCCCGCGCGGCAGTTCACCGCGCGCACGTCGACTGCGGGGTGATCGCCCGCGGGCTGCCCGTGACGGCCGAAGAAATTATGGCCGGGCGAAATGAAAATGTGGCGGATGGCGACGGAGTCGTTCACGGCGACCCATAGGTACCCAGTCGCGCACCGCGCGCAATCAGAGTTCCTCCGCGCGGGATACGAATTTCCCGGGCCCTCCCCGCCGTGGTCGGGGCCGGCCGGCCGCCCCTCCCCGCTTCGCCGAACTTGGGGGAAGCCGGGGTCCGGCGGGGGCGATCCTCGGGGCGGGGCCCGCACCGGCGCCCGCGCCCGTAAAAACCAGCGGCGCCCGCCGGGACCTCCGGGGCTAGAATTCCCGTCGCACGCGCAGCGAGCCGGCGATGCCCAGCGCTCCGGCCCCGTAGACGCGGTCGTCGAACCCGAGGGTGCGATGGCCCATCGCCGGCGGACGGCTGTCGAAGACATTCGTCACGCCCAGGGTGATGGAGGTCTTCTTGAAACCGCGGTAGCTGACGGAGGGATTGACGAGCGTGAAGGCGTTTTCACCCCAGCCGGCGGCAGTCCAGTTGTCGTTGAAATACTTTCCGACGACATCCGCGGCCACGCGCGCGCTCCAATTTTTATGGCTCCAGCCGAGGCTATAGTTGTAGCGCCACTCGACATCAAACGCCAAGCCGGTGTTGTCGAAGAAACCGGCACCCGTGCCGGCATCGGAGCCCTTCTTGATCACTTGGGTGGCGAGCGCATCGAAGGTGAAGCTGCCCAGGCGCGTATTGCGCAGGCCATAACGCAGGCCAAAGTCCACGCCCCGATAAAGCTGGAGCCCGAGGTTGCTGGAGATGGTGCCGATCCGGGTAATGCGGCCAGGGGTGCCGTCCGCCGCCGTGGGCTCGCGCGTGATCTTGTCGGGGAAGAGCCGACGGCCCTCCGCCGAGAGCAGGTAGGACGCGCCGAGGGAGGTGATGACGTTGGTGATTTGGACGTCGAAGAAATCCACGCTGAAGCTCAGCCCTTTGACCGCTGGCACCTCAAAGACCGCTCCGGCATACTGCACCTTACCCTCCTCCGGGTTGAGGTCGGGATTTCCGCCGACGGTGGAGGGCATCTGCCGCGCGGCGTCGAGCGGACGCAGGGGATCGAGGAAGGCAGCGGTGGTGGTGGCATTGGACTGCGGCGCGTAAAGCTGGCCGATGTCGGGCGCCTTGAACGACTCCGAATAAGAACCGCGCAGGACGATATTCAGAACGCGATTGGACGGAAGCCGGAGCTTGGCGGCCACCTTCGGCTTCGTGGTGTTGCCGAAATCGCTGTAGCGTTCGTGCCGCGCGGCGAATTGAAAATCGAGCCACTTCTGCACCGGAACCGAGAGTTCGGCGTAGGCCGAGTGACTATCCCGTGTGCCCGAGAAGGGCGTCGTGGCGGTGAAACCGATGAAGTTCTTGGGCTCGGGGTTGCCGCTGAGTTCGTCGTGCCGAAACTCATAGCCGCCGGCGACTCCGAGCTCCCCGGCGCCCTGCCACGGGAGCTGGTAAACGCTGCCGTTGACGGAGACGTCGTAGCTCAGACTGGTGATATCGCCGTCCAGACCGCGCGAGCGGGTGTAGAGATTTTTTTCGATATCCGGATTGTCGGAAGGACCGAACGGATTCCAGGCGGTCGCACGCGTGGTGCCGTTGAGCGCCGCCTGCAGGTCCGCCGCCGCGATGAGGTCCGTGTCGCGCGTGGTGCCGTTTTGCGCATAGGTGACCCCGGTCTCCCAATTCCAGAGGCGGAGCGCAGTGCCGCGCAGTCCCGCGACCGTCGAGAGCGTCGTGCTCGCGACCTCGCGCTTCGGGAGAGTGCGGCCACGAAAGAGGTAGGGGAAAGACGTCGCGGTGTTCGTCAACGCCAAGCCCGTGGGATTGTAGGGATTGGTCGCCGGCAGCGTGATGCCCGCGAGCGAGTTGGTGAAACCGTAGGGCTGCAGTTCGTAGTGGGTGAGGCTGCGGCTGTAGAGCACGTTGGCGAAGGCGGTGATGTGCGGATTGATCGTGCGGAGAATACTGGCGTAGGCACCACCGCTTTCGCTCGACGGATACAGCTGGGTGACGTTGGCGAAATCTTGCCGGTTGTCGTTCGTAAAAACGGCCGTCGAGGTGCCCACATAGGTGAAGCTGGCCTTGGTGGGAGTGGCCGTGCCCGTCGGCCCCTGCACGATATAGAAACCGTTGGCCGTTCCGAGGCCCGACGCCACGGCCTGAGCCGCCGTGAGGTTGAGGTAGGAGGGATGGTAAATCGTACTGTTCTGATTGATCCCCTTCTGCCCAAGGTACCGATAGTCCGTGGTCGTGACGCCGTAGTCTTTGAGGAAACTGGCCTGCCGGCTCTGCAACGTGACGCCGCCGGTGATTTCCCAACCGTTCTTGGACAGACCGGTGAAGATGCTGACCGTCTTGCGGAGGGTGTCGTGCTTCAGCGTGTTCGCGAACGTGACGTCAATCGACGAGCCCTCGTAGTTTTTCTTCAAAATCATGTTGAACACCCCCGTGATCGCATCGGAGCCGTAGATCGCGGACGCGCCGTCCTTCAGATACTCGACGCGCTGGATGGCCGACGCGGGAATGCTGTTGAAATTGAAAACGGTCTGGGGCGTGCCGCTGGCACTGTTGGTCAGCGCGTAGGGAATGGCGCGGCGGCCGTTGATCAGGGTGAGCACGCGATTCGAGCCAAGGCCGCGGGGATTGATCGTCGCGGCGCCGGTGACGAAGCTGCCGGTGGTGAACTCGGAAACACCGGTGGAGTTATTGTAAGGCAGGCTCTGCATGAACTCGCCGAACGTCGCGTAGCCTTTCTCCTCGATGGCGGCGGCCGTGAAAGTGACGACGGGCGAGGCCGTCTCGTAGTCGAGCCGCCTGACGCGGGAGCCGGTGACCTCGAAGGCCTCGAGTTTTTGCGCCTCGTCCTTTTTTTCCCCGTCGTTTTTCCTGGTCACTTCCGCGGCGGCGAGACCGGAGGAAAACAGCGCAAGCAGCCCCGGGAGGAAGGCACTCGCAAAGAAGGGGGCGGATCGGCGGTAGTTCATAGTTGAAACAACGGAATCGGCGCGCGCGATGGGGTGCGAGAGCCTGCTGGGACGAGAAAAGACCGAGTAAGCGAGGTCAGTTTATCGCCGTTGGCAACGGCGATTACCGTGATTCCGAGACCGCGGAGGCCGGCTCAAAAAACCGATCGTCCGCCGCTCCGGCGCGGAGAAAGGTGCCGCAGAAGCCGACCGGACCCCGGGCTAGTGGCGGGCCTTGTCGGCAGAATCGAGGACCTGAATCGGGCCGACTTGGACTGTGCCCAACCGGGCGAGGACGTTTTTCTTGAGGAAGACGTCGACGGTGTCGAAGAAGGCGATGCGGCTCTCCTCCTTGCGGAATCCGTGGCCCTCGTCCGCCTCGATGATCATTTCGTAGGACTTGCCGGCCTTCTTGAGCGCCCGCTCCATGTCGAAGCCGTGGTCGATGTGCACGCGCGGGTCATTTTTGCCATAGGCCATGAGGAGCGGAACAGTGATGCGGTCGGCAAAATGCACGGGCGACGTGTCGTAGAGGCGTTTCTTGTCGGCCGGGTCGCTAAGTTTACCCAGACGGGTGTTGCGCCAATACATGCGGTCCGGCGGCGCCTCGCGGGGGATGAGCAACTCGATATCGGTCACGCCCACGTAATTGATGCCGGCACAGTAGAGTTCCGGGGTGAGCGTCAGGCCGGCCATCGTCGCGTAGCCGCCGTAGCTGGCGCCGCTGATCACGACCCGCGCCGGATCGGCGATCCCTTGGGCGATGCACCACTTCACGCCGTCGGAGAGATCGTCCTGCATCTCCAGTCCCCATTTCTTGAAACCGGCGGCTTCGTAAGCCCGGCCGTAGCCGCCGGAGCCGCGATAGTTCACCTGCAACACGGCGAAACCGCGGTTGGCGTAAAACTGGACCTCGTCGTTGTAGCTCCACTCGTCCCGGATGCCAAAGGGCCCGCCGTGCGGATGGAGAATGAGCGGGAGATTCGTCGCGGGCCGGCCGCGGGGCAGCGTGAGGTAGCCGTGAATCGTCAGTCCGTCGCGGGCCGGAAAGGTCACCGCCTTCATCGCGGCCATCTGGTCGGGATCGATGCCGGGCTTGATCACGGCGAGTTCGTTCAGCTTTTGGGTCTTGCGGTCAAAGAGGTAATAAACGCCGGAATCGCGGTCACTCGTGGAGAGATAGATGATCTTCGAACCGTCGGCGGCGAACTGGCGGGGACGATGCACCGTATCGGGCAGCGAGGCTTCGAGTTTCTGCTGGATCTTGCGCATTTCGTCGTCGATCCAGTGGAAACGCGTGCGGTCGGCCGAGTAGGCCAGCCCGACAATTTTCTTCTTCACCGGATCGACGATGAGATTGGACGAAAAGCTGGTCGCGGCGGCACCGTTGGCGTCGAGGGCATCGTAGGTGTCGTCGGCGAACACGAGGTCGAGCTGTTTGCGCTCGGCGGTGTCGTAGCGATAGATGGCCTTCGTTTTCCGGCCGACGTCGGACCAAATGAAGAGAGTCTGGTTGTCGCCGTCGAACGCGAGGGGTTCCCAGCCGGGCGCATCCATGTGGTGCTCGCCGAGCGTGACCCAACGCTTGGTCTTCGTCTCGCGATAGAGCACACGGCGGGTCTGCTCCTTCTGGGTCACGGCGATGCGGACCTGTCCGGTGTGGTCGCGCAGGTAGTAGTCCACATTGCCGGGGGCCTCGATGAGCTTGGTCATCGTGCCCGTCTTGAGGTTCATGGTCGCGACGTCGGACCAATCGCGATACGTGATGTTGGCGAGTACGAGGATGTTCTTGGTGTCGCCTTCGATGCGGCCGAGGACGCTGCGGAAGCGGACGTTCACCTCCTCGTTGGAGTCGGCCTTCGAGTAACCGGAGGCGAGGACCACGGGATCTTTTCCGTCGCGATTCACCGCGTAGAGGGCGAAGGACTCTTTCCCGTCGTCGTCGACCCGGAAGAGAATGCGGTCGTCGCTGGCCCAGGAGGGTTGGGTGGCCTGGCGGTCCTTGAAGTTAGTGAGGAGGTTCTTCGTACCTTTCTCCAGATCGATCACGGCGAGGTTCATCCGGTGCTCGTAGGGGACGAGACAGGCGATGTATTTGCCGTTGGGGGAAAAGGTCAGCGAGGCGATCACGGGCGCCTGGAAAAACGTTTTGACGGGCAGTTCGGGCCCGGCGGGCCCGGCGGCGGTCGCGACCCCGGCGGCCGGGGCGGCAGCAAGCGGCAGGGCGACGGCAAAAAGGAGGGCGGCGAGGCGGAATTTCATACGGCGAAGGAGGCTTCTATCCTAGAAGAAAAAAGGCGTGCCCGGTGAAGGGCACGCCTTGGCAAGCGCCATGAGCCGGAAAGGCGGGGCGGCTTAGAATTCCTTGCGGATGCGGATGTAGGCGAACCGACCGAGGACACCAGCGCCGTAGGCGTTCGGGTCGAAGCCGGTCGTCTCACGACCATTCGCCGGCGGACGGTTGTTGAACAGATTGCTCACACCAAGGGTGATGGTGCTGTTCCAGAATCCGTTGTAGCGCACGCTGCCGCCGTAAAGGGTGAAGGGATTTTCGCCCCAGCCCTGCACCGTGTAAGCGTCGTTATAGTAATGGTGGGTATAGTCACCCGTGAGCGACGCGCCGAACTGCTTGTAGTTCCAGGAAGCGCCGGCCGAAGCTTTCCACTCCGGGCTGTAGTAATAGCCCACGTTGTCGAAGAAGCCGCCGCCCAAACCGGAATCGGAACCGGTCTTGAGAATCTGGGTGGCATCGGCATTGAAACGGAAATCGCCGTAGCGGGTGTTCCGCAGGGAGTATTTCACGCCGAAGTCGAAGCCCCGGTAGATTTGGTAGGCGAGCGGATTGTTGGAAGGAACGGACTCCAAGCGGAGGATCGGACCGGGACTGCCGCCAGCAGGGTCGCGCACGATCGCATTGGGGAATTGAGCGCGACCGTTGGCGGAGAGGATGTAGTTAGCGCTCGGGGTCACGATGACCTGGTTGATCCGCATATCGAAGTAATCGATGCTGAAAGAAAGGTTCTTGATCTTCGGTGACTCGAAAACGGCACCGACGTATTGGATCTTGGCCGTTTCCGGCAGCAGGTTGGGATTGCCACCCGTGATGATGCGCAACTGCGTGGGCGTGTCCTGCGGGCGCAGCGGGTCTTGGAGGACGGTCGAGGAGAACGCGATCGTCTGCGAAGCATAGAGCAAGCCGAGGGCCGGCGCCTGGAAGGACTCGGAGTAGGAACCACGGAGGACGACGTTGAGGTACTTGGTGTCCGGCAAACGAACCTTCAGGCCAACCTTGGGCTTGGTGGTGTTGCCGAAGTCGCTGTAGTATTCGTGACGGCCGGCGAGTTGGAGCTCAGCCGAGCCGATGGCGGCCGATTTGTAGAGGGGCGCGGTGAGTTCGACGTATTGCGAGGAAACGACGCGCTTGCCGTTCAGGGGAAGGCCGCCACCGGAACCGAGGTAAGCCGCCGTGTCGGGGGCCGTGCCCAGCTTGTCGTTACGGATTTCCACCCCGGCCGCGACCCCGACGTCACCCGCGGGCAACTCGAAAATCTTGCCGGAAACGCTGGCATCGTAAGTGAGTGATTCAGCCTTGCTGGAAGCATTCGAGACCGTGAAAAGGCCATTGACGAGCGCTTGGTTGTCCGAGGGGCCAAAGGGATTGAGCGCGGTTGCCCGAGTCGTGCCATTGAGGGCCGCTTGGTAGGTCGTGGCGCGGATGGCATTGCGCGAAACCGTCGCGACATTGCTGAAACCGTAGCTGACCGCCGACTCCCAATCCCACCGGCCCAGCACCGTGCCACGCAGACCGGTGAGGAAGTTGGCGTTGGTGGATTCGGTGTCAAATTTGCGGACGGGTCCGAAATTCGTGCGCGCCGTCAACGAGGTGAGGGGAATGCCGAAGGGGTTATAGGGGTTCGTCGCCGGCAGGGTCAGACCTTCCGTGGGGTAATTAATGACGCCGGGGGTGAACGCGAAGTAGGTCGAATTCTTGGCGAACGTGAGTTCGAAGAATCCCTTCAAGCTGTCGCTGAAGGTTTGTTCGATCGCGGTGTGGTTGCTCACGTAGTCATACGCCGGATAAATCTGGAAGGTTTCGGCGAAATTATAGCGGTTTTCGTTGCCGATGAGGACGGCGTTGGCGTTGGCCGGATTGGCCGGTGCGGCCACGAAACCGCCGAGCGTGGGTGCAGCGGTGGGCTGTCCGCCACGCACGGCAAAAGTCCAGCTTCCAACCGTCGCTGCGACATTCGGGAAGGCGACACCCGCTGAGGCCGCCTGGGCGCGGGTGAGGGTGAGGTTGGCGGGCCAGTTAAACGCCGAGTTTAGGTTAGAACCTTTGTTGGTCCCGAGGGCGCTCCAGTCAGTCGTGGTAACGCCGTAATCGCGGAGGAAGTTTGAATTGGCCGACTTGGCATCGACCGCCGTGATGATTTTCGTCTTCCCGGAATCGGCACCGCCAACGAGGCTGAACTGCTTGATGCCGGTATCGCCGCCGCTCTTCTTGAACGTGTTGCCGTAATAGAGGCTCGTGGAGAGACCAGTGAAGTTTTTCTTCAGCTTGATATTGAGCACGCCGGTGATCGCGTCCGATCCGTAGATGGCGGAGGCGCCGTCTTTGAGGAGCTCGACGCTTTCGATGGCGGCAGCAGGGAGGCTGTTGAAGTCGAACACGGAGCGGTTGCCGCTGTTCGTGAGCGCGTAGGGCACGGCGCGACGGCCGTTGACGAGGGTCAGAAAACGCTGGGCGCCGAGCCCGCGCAGATTGGTCGTAGCGGCGCCGCGAAGGAAGCTCGCCGTCTGGTAAATCGAATTTGCCGTGCCGGAGTTGAACGGGAGACTTTGAATAAAGTCGCCGACGTTCGTGTAGCCTTTGGCTTCGATTTCCGTGGCGGTAAACGTCGCAACGGGAGCGGGGGTCTCGGTGTCGAGCCGCTTGATCCGGGAACCCGTCACTTCGAATTTCTCGAGCTTCTGGGTGTCATCTTTCTTATCATCGGCTTTCTTCGGGTCCTGTTGCGCGGCGAGAATGCCGACGCTGAGAACGGAGAAAAGACCGAAACGGGCGGTCGCGAGAGCGGCCGACAATAGCGCTTGGTTCATAGGTGGTGTGTTAGTTGCAGGTATCTTCCAGCCGGCAGGAGTGCCGTCAGGCGTTGTGGTGACCAAATATGACAAAAAAATGCCCCGAGGTAAGCAACGACGAATTTCGCCCAATTGTCACATGCGCGCATCTCAGTTTTCATGCCGGGTCCGGTGTCCCCGGGTGGGCTGTGCGCTCCGCGCGCGGCTCCGCAGGCCACGGCCTCTCTCTGCCATCCGCCGCCCGCGGAGCGGCCGGCCCACCTCGGGCGGCGCTTGCAGGAAAGTGAGATGGCGCCCTTCTCCCATTCGACCTGCCGGAGGCGGACACGGCGAATCCCCGATCCCGGAGCCGGCGGGCTTGAACTTGTCTCGCGATCGGTTTCGCGCAGGCTCCCGCCATGCGCCTAGCGATCCGCCTCGCCACCCTCCTCACGCTCGCCCTCGTCGTGACCCGTGCGGAGTCCGCCGAAAAAACGCCCGCGCCCCCGCCGATCAACGCCTTTTTTGGCCTCCCCGGGATCGCCCAGCCGCGGCTCTCGCCCAACGGCGCCAAGATCGCGTTTCTCTTTCCCAACGAGGGGAAGCTCGCGCTCGGGGTGTTCGACCGGAAGACCAACGAGGCGCGCATGATCCTCAAGGGCACCGACGAAAGCATCGGCCCGTTTTTCTGGAAGGGTGACGACCGCATCGTATTTTCGTCCGACGTGGGCGGCAACGAGTCGTTCTTCATCGGGTCGACGGACCTCACGGGGAAGAAAGTGCTGCGCATCGTGGAGTCGCAGCCGGGCGAGTTCATCGAAAGCAGTGCCGGGCGCATTGTGGATGTGCTGCGCGCCGATCCGGACCGCATCGTCGTACAGGGCCTTTTCCGCGGCGGCGCCTCGGAGACCAGCGATGTCGTCCTCGCCCGCGTCAACGTGAAGAACCGCGGCATCTCGACCGTCTACACCTACCACGCCTCCGACCGCACGGGCGACATCGTGGTGGACCGCGCCGGCGCGCTGCGGCTGCGCTCGCGCCAGACCGCGCAGGGCGAGCTGATCTGGGAACACCGCGCCACCGACGATCAGCCGTGGCGCGAGATCGCTCGGCATCCGTTCAACGGTTACGCCGAGACATGGCACCCGCTGAGTTTCGCGGCGGACAATCGCACGCTGTGGCTCGTGTCGCGCGATGAGCACGACCGGGGCGCGCTCTACGCCTACAACACCCGCACCTTCGAGCGCGGCCCCGCGGTATTCGTGCCCCCGGCCGGCGAGATCGACTCGCTCGTCTTGAACTACGACGAGAGCAGCCTCCAGGGCGTCGTCTACGAGACGGAGAAGCTCAACTATCATTGGTTCGACGAGGGCCGCCGCACGGTCCAGGCGAGCGTCGAAGCGGCGTTTCCCGGGATGGAAGTGCGCATCACGAGCTCCTCGGCGGACGAAAAAGTATGGCTGATGCGGGTGGGCAGCGACCGCGAGCCGGGCGTTTACTTCGTGCTCGACCGCACCGCGGGTTCGCTCGTGCAGTTCAAGCGCATCCGTGAAATCGATCCGCGCACGATGGCGCCGATGGAGCCGGTGACCTTCGCCGCGCGCGACGGCTTGGCGTTGCACGGTTACCTCACGCGTCCGCTGGGGCACGACGGCAAACGCACGCCGCTCATCCTCCACCCGCACGGCGGGCCGTTCGGCGTGCGCGACTCGTGGGGCTTCAATCCCGAGGTGCAGTTCCTCGCGAGCCGCGGCTACGCGGTGCTGCAGGTCAACTACCGCGGTAGCGGCGGCTACGGGCGCGCGTTTCTTAACAAGGGCAAGCAACAGTGGGGCCGTGCCATGCAGGACGATCTGACCGACGCGGTGAAGTGGGCGATCGTGCAGGGCTACGCCGACCCCGCGCGCGTCGCAATCTATGGCGCCAGCTACGGCGGGTACGCGACGCTCGTCGGCCTGACCCTGACCCCCGAACTCTACCGCTGCGGCGTGAACTACGTCGGCGCATCGGACCTCGATATCACCTTCAAGAACCGGGGGGACGACGCCTACACGACGGCGGACGACTTCAGTTACCAACGCGAGTGGGTCGGCGCGACCGCTGAATGGCGCGCGGCGACGTCGCCGGTCAACTTCGTCCAAAACATCCGCGTGCCCTCGCTGCATGCCTACGGCGAGAAAGATCCCCGCGTGAAAATCGACCACTGGTCGCGCTTGGAGGCGCAGTTGAAAAAATTCGGCAAGCCGTACGAGTCGGTCACCCAAAAGCGGCAGGGCCACGGTTTCCGCGAAGAAAAGGCCTCGCTCGGTTTCTACGGCACCTTGGAGAAATTCCTCGCCGAAAACCTCGGCCCGACGGGGAACGTAAAGGTGGGCGAAACCAAAGTGATCGATCTGCCGGCGAAAAACTGACCCGGGCGCGCACGGTCGGCGTGCTGGGCGCCCGGCGTCACTGCAGCCGTTTCACCGTAATCCAGCCGCCGTCATATTTCAGGCGCCAATAGCCGTTGCCTGACGGGACGATCTCGACCTCCGCGTGCGGCACGGGCGGCAGTTCGTAGGTGTCCGTGCCGACCTGGCGCCAGACTTGGCCGTTCTCGAGCGGGAAATACGTGCCTCCCTGCCAGCCGCGAAACTCGCCGACGACGCGGGCGGTGAGCCGTTCCACCTTCGCTTCCTCCGTGGTGCGCTTGAATTTCTCCAACGTGCGGGCGATCACTCCGGGCTCGGACTTTTTCTTGTAGTCCTCGACGGCGGTCGCAGCGGCTTTTTGCTCAGCCTGTTTCAACGTCGCCTCGGCCTGGCGCTCGACCTGTTGGACGGCTGCGGCCACGGCCACACTTTTTTCGCCGCGCGCGTAGGCGGCGACGGCGGCATCGAGGGCTACGCGCTGCTCCGGCGTGAGCGTGGCCAGTCCGAGCGCCTGCTGCTGAGCCGGCGACAGAGTCCGGCTGAACGGACGCGGTTCGTCGGCAGCGCGGGCGAGCGTGGCAAACAACCCTAGGACGGCGAGCGCGGTGCGGAAAGGGACTTGCATGCGTCGGTGATGGCGGGAGCGCGCGCCCCGTGCAAAAAAAAACGCCCGCAGCCTTTCGGCTGCGGGCGTCAGAAGTGAGACTAGCTCACGTCAACCGGTTTAGAACTTGCGGCTGATCGCGACGTACCAGAAACGGCCCTCGGAGCTGTAGAGGAAGCCGGGGTAGCCGGTAGAGTTGCCACCGCTGCCGGAGGAGAAGGGCGGATCCCGGTCCAGCAGGTTGCGCGCACCGACGGTGAGCTTGGTGTCCTGGAGCCAGGAACCCATCGTGTTGCGGAAATTGTAGGACACCTGGCCATCGAACATCCAGGTGGACTTCACTTGGAACGGATCGCCATTGACGTCGAAGTCGGCGAAACCGTCCG
>JBIKOK010000017.1:0-56826 GCA_044358025.1 Opitutaceae bacterium | reverse complement strand
CGTTTTGCCGAACTGGAAATCGACGGGCCGCGTCACCAGGTCACGATCTCGGGTGAGGCCGTCGTGCTGACGGCGACGGAGTTCAAGCTGCTCGAACTGCTGGCGCGCCGGCGGGGGCGCGTGCAGACGCGCGAGCGCCTGTTGCAGGATGTCTGGGGCTATGAGAACCCGATCGACAGCCGGACGGTCGACACGCACATGCGGCGGCTGCGGGAAAAGCTGGGCGACACGGCGCGGTTTCTGGAAACGATCCGGGGCGTGGGCTATCGGTTTCTCGCGCAGGACTGAGCCGACATGAGCCCTTCTGTGGGGATAGTCCTTGCGCCCGGCGCGGAGGTTGGGCCCACCCTTGGGACGGCATGAGTGCGCTCAATTTGTTTCTGGGCAGTCTGGCCGGGGCCGCGATCGTGGGGGCGCGGTGGTTTTATGGGCGGTGGCGGGCGGCGGAGGCGCGTCGCGCCAGCGAGGTGGCGGAGCTGCGCGAGGTCCATGCCGCGGCGCTGCATGCGCACACCGCCCGGCTCGAAGCGACGCTCGACAGTATGGTGGAGGGCCTCGTGGTGGTGGACCCGCGCGGGCGCATCGCCCTGGCGAATCGGGCCGCCGAGGCGCTGTTTGGTTTTTCCCGGATGATGGTCGGCGGGACGTTGCTGGAGACCCTCCGGCACCACGAGGTCGCCGCGCTCGCGGCGCGGGTCGGCGCGGAAGGCGCGGTGATCGAGCAGGAGGTGCGGATCGAGAGTCCCACGGTGCGCGTGCTGCAGATCAGTGCGGTGGGGCTGCGCGATACCGCCGGGGCGGCGGCCGGGGCGGTGCTTGTCTTCCATGACGTGACCCGGCTCCGGGAACTGGAGGCCGTGCGGCAGGATTTTGTGGCGAACGTGAGTCACGAGCTGCGCACGCCACTCTCGCTCATCAAGAGTACGGCGGAAACCCTGCTGGACGGCGCGAAGGACGATCCGGCGGTGGCGACGCGATTTTTGGAGATCATCGACAAGCACGCGAACCGGTTGACGCTGCTGATCGACGATCTGCTCCTGCTGGCGCGGTTGGATGCGGGTCGGGTCGAGATGAAGTTCCAGGCGTGGGCGCTGCGGGAGGCGGCGCAGGATTCGCTCGACGATTTCGGCATCATGGCGCGGGCGCGCGGCGTGACGTTGGAAAATGCGGTGCCCGCCGACCTCGTCGCGCGTGCCGACCCCGAGCGGTTGCGCCAGGTGCTGTCCAATCTGATCGACAACGCGATCAAGTATGGCCGGCCCGAGGGGCACGTGACGATCGGCGGCCGGCCGTTGGATGAGAACCGCGTGGAGCTGACGGTGCGCGACGACGGTCCGGGCATTCCGCCGGAAGCGAAAGAACGGGTGTTCGAGCGGTTCTACCGGGTGGACAAGGCGCGTGCGCGCGAGCAGGGCGGCACAGGCCTCGGCCTCGCGATCGTAAAAAACGTGATGCAGGCCCACGGAGGGGAAGTGCGCGTCGAGAGCGCGCCGGGTGCGGGCACGACGTTTTTTCTGACGCTGCCGGCGATGAAGGACGAGTGAGGCTCAGCGGGCCGGAGTGGCGGCGACGAAGTGGGCGGCGTCGTCGGGGCTGCCGCGGCCGGAGTATTTGGCGAACTGCGGATAAGGGAACAGCGGGCGCGTGCGCAGGACCTTGCCGTCCTTGTCCTTCGCCTCGCCGAGCAGGCGGTCGGGCGCGTGGCCTTCCTCGACCCAACGGATGAGCGCCGCCTGCGTGCCGGTCGGTGTCGGTCCCGCGCCGCGGAAGCCGTGATCGACGCCGGGCACGAGGAAGAGGCGGGCGAATTTCGCGGTCTGCGCCGCGCCACCCATGTGGTGCTGCACCTTTTCGTAATACTCGATCGTGCTTTGCGGCGGGATGAGCTGATCCGCGAGCCCATGCGTGATGAGGAGTTTGCCGCCACGGTCGCGGAAGCGCGTGAGGTCGGGGTTGTCGGCGCTGAACACCGGGCCGTAGAGCTCGGCGGATTGGTTGAAGAATAATTCGAATTCGTCGCGGGTGAATAGGCTGCCATCGTAGTGGGGACTCTGTGCGAGGAAAAATTTGATCCAGTCCCAGGCGATCGTGAACGGCTTGCCCGTCAGCGGTGTACCCTCCGTGCCCGCGACCGCGGAGAGGTTCGTGCCCCGCGGGTAGCCGTACCAGAGCCGTTTTCCATCGCGGGACCGCGCGCCGTCCCAGATTTGGCGGATGACCTCCGCATCCGCTCCCGTGAAAACCTCTGCTCCTGCTTTGGTTCCCACCAGCGCGGTCGGATCCCACGCACAATTGACCGGATCGTCGATCACGCCGTCGGTCACGCCGTCGGCGGCATCGCACGCAGCGACGGCGGCGGCAGTGGCGGCGTCGAGTTTGGCCTTCGAAACATAGTGGTTCGACTCACGCATCACCGCTTGCGGCCACAATCCCCCCGGCACCATCCGCGCCCAGTTGACCGCGGGACAGCCGGAGAAGATGCCGTCGTAGTCCTCGGGGTAACGTTGCGCCTCCATCAATCCCTGGCGACCGCCGGTGGAACTGCCGATGAAATAGGCGTAGCGCGCGGGCTTCCCATAGAACGCCTGCGTGAGCGCCTTGCCGACGACGGTCATCTCGTGAATGCCGAGGTAGGCGTTGTCGCGGATCTCCGGCCAGTTGAGGCGGCCGTGGGCGTTGAGGGCAAAGGCGCCGCTGCCGCCTTCGTGGCCGGTGTCGGTGGCGGCGGCCGCGAAACCCTGCGTCACCGGTCCGCGCAGACTCTCGGGCCGTCCGCCCATGAAACCGCCGCCGCCCGTGCCCATGAAGCGGCCGTTCCAGTTTTTCAGCGGGAGTGCGACCCAGACCGTCACGCGATCCTTCGCGGGCGGATGCGTGACAACGGCGGTGATGCGGACGGATCCCTCGGCCTCGTTGACGGCGACGGACTCAATGGTGGTGTTCGGCCATGCGACCGTGCGCAGTTCGTCGAGCGAGAGAACGGGCGTGGCGTCGGGGTAGAGCGCGACGGGGCGCTGGGCGAATGCGCTGGCGGTGAACGCGAGGAGGACGACAGCAAGAGCCAGACGAGTTTTCATGGGGTGGGACAATCGGTGCGGATGAAAGACGGGACCAACGGCAACCGTCGGGCGGCCTTACGGCCGGCGAATTCAGGGCGTGAAACTCTTCAGCCACGCAACCTGCGGCCAGTCGGGGCCGAGGGTGGCGGGCTGGGCGGGGCCCGGGGTGCTGCGGCCACGCTCAATATCCGCCCGCAGCAGGCGGCCGAGACGTTGGACGATGGCGGGATGGTCGGCGGCGACATTGGCCGTTTCGGCGGGATCGGCGGCGAGGTCGTAGAGTTGGAAGGGCGGCAGGGTCGCGAGGTCGGTGCGCGCGACTTTGAGCCATTGGCTGGGGCTGGGCGTGGGCGAACTCCAGCCGCCGGAGCCGGGCCAAAGGAGCAGTTTCCAGCGGCCGTCGCGGATCGAGAACCGGCCCTCGGCCGAGTGGGCCACGAGGGTGGTGCGGGCGGAGGACGGGGAGGTTTCGCCGCGCAGGAGCGGGAGGAAACTGACGCTGTCTTCGGCGGCGGTGGCCGGGAGCTGGGCGTTCAGGATTTCGGCGCAGGTGGCGAAGAGGTCGAGTTGTTCGACGAGTGCGGGCGTGGTGGCACCGGCTTTGATGACGGCGGGCCAATGCGCGATGAACGGCACGCGGTGACCGCCTTCGAAGAGGTCGGATTTGTAGCCGCGGTAGCCGGCGCTCGGGTCGTGGTTGAATTTCGCGTGGGCGGGGACGTCGGCCGCGGGGGCGAAGCCGTTGTCCGAGGTGACGATGAGCAGCGTGTTTTTCGCGAAGCCGTGCTGCTCGAGGGCGGCGACGATCCGGCCGATGTCCGCGTCGACTTGCAGGACGAAGTCGCCGTAGGCCGTGACCTTGGTTTTGCCGTCGAACTCGCGCGTGGGCAGAATGGGCGTGTGGGGCGCGGCGAGGGGTAAATAGAGGAAAAAGGGCTTGGCGTCTTTCGCGGCGGCGCGTTCGGCGAAGAAGGCGAGCGATTTTTCGATGAGGCGCGGCTGCACGTCGTCCATTTTGAAATCGTCGGCGATCGGGCCGCCGCGCCAGAGCTTGGGGACGGGGCTGTCACCGATGGTGGCGGTGGGCACGGCGGTGGCGCGGTCGTTGGCGAGCCACACGTAGGGCGGCATGTCGAGCGAGGCGCTGATGCCGAAGAAGCGGTCGAAGCCGTGAGTGAGCGGGCCGTGGGCGAAAGGTCGGGCGAAGTCGACGTTTTCGAGTTGGGGGCCGGTGCGGGTCCAATCGAGGCCGAGGTGCCATTTGCCGAAGACCGCGGTGGTGTAGCCGTGGTCGCGAAGGAATGACGCGACGGTGGGCCGACCCGCCTCAATGAGCGGGGGATGGTAGCCTTGGAGGACGCCCTGCTTGAGTCGGCCGCGCCACGCGTAACGGCCCGTGAGCAGCGCGTAGCGGGCGGGGGTGCAGAGGGAGGAGGCCGAGTGGGCGTCGGTGAAACGCAGGCCGGCGCGCGCGAGGCGGTCGAGGTGCGGGGTTTGCCAGGCGCTCTGGGGATTGTAGCAGGAGACGTCGCCGATCCCGAGATCGTCGGCGAGGACGTAGACGATGTTGGGCGGCGGTGTCGCGGCGCTGGCGGCAACGGTGACGAGGAGGGTGACGAGGAGGGTGCGGATCACGGGGGGGCTTTTCTCGGTTTGGAATTTGGGTGCGTGTAGGCGAAGACGCGGCTGGCGGCGTCGAGCGCGGCCGGGTCGCGGTGGAGGAGACCGTAGTAGGTGAGGGCAAGGATGACCTCGGTGTAGTTCACCGTCTTGGCTTGGCCGAAGGCGTTGGCTTCTTTGCCGACGCCGGTGCGGGTATTGTTTTTCACATCGATCTCTCCGGTGGGCAGAACGCGCGTGAGTTGCCAAGCCACTGCGGCGGGCAGGACGGCCTCGAACTCGGGGAGCGAAACGTGCCGGGCCAGCACGGAGCCGAAGAGAATGGAGACGACGTTATAGCTGGAGTCGCGGCCGCCGTTTTCGATGAAGATGCCTTC
The DNA here is from genome assembly GCA_044358025.1 of Opitutaceae bacterium. Lineage (GTDB taxonomy): Bacteria > Verrucomicrobiota > Verrucomicrobiia > Opitutales > Opitutaceae > GAS368. The sequence goes on along the minus strand of JBIKOK010000017.1, from coordinate 51,770 downwards.
CTGGTCGCGCAGGGTGAGGGCGTGGGCGACGAGGCGGCGGGCTTGGGCGATCAGGCTTTCGTCGCCGAGAACGACGCCGCAGGTGCCGAAGGCTTTCGCGGCGATGATGACGCGATTCACGGAGTGCCCGACTTTGGGGACGATGGTGTCGAAGCCGCTGGCGATGTAATCGGCGGCCCGCCGGAGCTTGGGCTCGAGCGCGGCGAGGCGGGCATGGAAGTGGGCCTCGTGGGGCGACTGGCGGATGACCAAAATGGCGCGGCCGAGTTCTTGGAGAAAGAAATAGGCGGTCTCGACGTTGGCGTTGAACGCGCTCGAGACTTTGCCGTTGGCCTGGGGGTTGGCGACGAAGCCGCCGTCCGGGCGTTGGTGAGCAAAGGCGGCTTCGATGCCGCGCCAGGCGTTGTCCGCCGCGGCCAGATCGCCGGCGACGACGGCGGCGATGACCCCGCGGCAACTGCCGCGTTGCGGGCCGGATTCGATCCACTTGCCATGGGCGCGGTTGTTGCCGGTGAAGCCATTGGCGTCGGGCACGTCGCCGGCGCTGAGTGCGGCGAGTCGGCCGGGCGGGAACGCCCGCAGGATGTCGTAGTCGCGCAGGGCGGGGCGGTTGGATTCGGCGGCGAAGCCGAGTGTCGCGGAAATGGCGGCGAGCAGCGCCGCGAGGAAAGTGCGCTTCATTTAGGCAATCGTGAGCGTCGTCTGGAACGGCGTGAGGCCGGTGAGGTAGACACTTTGGCCCTCCCATTTCGGCAGTGCGCCGCGGATTTGGGTGTAGGTGTGATCGACGCTGCCGGGGCCGAACTCGATGGTGTCGTCGCCAACGGTGTACTTGCCATTGCCGCTACGCAGGAGAAAGGCGTCGGTCACGCGCGGGACGGGTTCGACGCCCGTGAGTTTTCCGCCGGAGCGGAACGCGAGTTCGATCGAGACTGGGACGTCGGCCGTGCCGGTGAGCGAAAGGGCGAGGGAGAATTTTCCGGCGGTTTCGGTGATTTCGACGACGGCGTCGAGGCGCTGGAGATTGCTCTGGAGGCGCATCGCCTTGCTGTTCGTGGCGAGGGTGCCGTTGGGGGCCATTTTGGTGTGGTCGCCGTGGGCGATTTGCTCGGCGGAGAGCGGTTGGAAGTAGGGGCCCTCGAGGGTCTGGCGGAGAATATAACGGCCGTCGCGGACTTCGAGGGTGTCGGCGGTGAACTGACCCTTGCCGAAGAAGGCGGTCGCAAAGCGCACGGCTTCGAGGGCGGCGGAGTTTTTGCGGAAAGAGAAGAGCGTGGTGTTGTTGGCGAGAATGGTTCCGCTGGCGGAGCCCCGACGGACGCGCGCGAGACTCGAATAGGAAAAGTGCTTCGCGTAATCGGTGGGCAAGGGCGCATCGGCGGGGAGCGCGCGGTGGAGGTCGGGTTCCGTGAGAAACGCGGCGAGCTCGCCGATCTGATTGCGCGCGGTGCGTTCGATCTGCCGACACATCGCGGCGAAGCGGCCGTTGCCGTCGATCAGCGCGAGGGTGCGGTAGGAGTAGTAGTAGCGGGCCATGCTGCCGCGTTGGTAGCGGTCTTGGCGGCGCGAAGCCTCGGTGACGACCTCGCCGTCGGGGTGCACGTAGTAGAGCGTCATCTCGAGATTGCGGCGGACCGGCTCCAGGAGCGCGGGGCGCTTCAGGTGGCGGGCGACGGTGATGAGGGCGCGGTTGACGATCGGGGAGTAGACCGTGGTGCTTTTTTCGGTGTATTGCCCGTCGGGGTCGAGGTCGACGGTTTCGGCGAGCCACTGGTCGATGCGGGCGACGTAGCGGGGGTTGGGGAACAGGACGTTGGCGGAGGCGAGGGCCGCGCAGACGACCCAGCGATGGTTGGGGGTGTGGACGCCGCCGGTGACGAGGCCGTCGGCCCCACGCGTGATAAATTTCCCGAGCTCACCGGCGAGCGCGGCGAGGGCGGGCACCGGGCTCGCCCGCAGGAGCACGCAGGCCGGGCAGACGACCTCGAGGATGAAGGCCAGGTCGGGGGGCGAGTGGAAATTGGTCGCGTAGTAATCGACCGTGCCGTCTTCGGGATGCTGCGCGGCGAGCAGGTAGGCGAGGGCGAGGCGCAGCGGCTCCACGAGCTCGGCCGACTTGTAGTGTTTGGAACCGGGCGCGCAGGCGGCACAGGTGAGGGCGGAGACGAAGCCGGAGGTGTTCTGCGCGGTGTGCAGGCCGTATTCGTTGAGCTGGCCGCCGAGCCACCGGTGGCCGGTGCGACGCTCCTGCTTGGCGAGCAGGGCGGGAATGCCGGCGTCGTTGGCGCGGATGAATTCCTGGAGGAGATCGCCGCCCGCAGCCGCCACCGCTTCGGCGGCGAACGTGCGGGGGCCGAGGGCGGCGAGGGACGTGAGGGCGGCGGTGGAGGCGAGAAAGTTGCGGCGATTCATGGGGAAAGAAACTCAGCGTTCGATGTCGAGGGAAAGGAGGAATTCGCGGCCGGCCTGGCGGCCGTAGTTGCGCGGGGCGCCGTTGGCGAAGGTGCGGGAGACGAAGACGCGCGCGGTGTTGAAGACGTTGTTGACGTTGAGCTGGACGCGGCAGGACGAATTCGCGAAGCCGCGGAAGCGGTAGTTGGCCATCAGGCCGGTGAGGATGTAGCGCTCGGAATAATAGGGCCGGTCGCGGTCGGTGCGGGTGCGGCCCTTGGCGTCGATTTTGGTGGGAAAACCGATCACCGACGGGGCGCGGTAACGGAAATTCAATGACGCGGTGGCGCCCTTGAAGCGGCCGGCGGTGAAACTGCGGGTGACGACAGCGTTGGAGCGCCACGTCTGGGAGTTGCCGCCGGGGTTGCCGAGGCTGGCCTGGATATCGTCGAGGGGGCCCTGGATGAGCTGGGTGTGGGCGGCCTCGACGGTGCGCGTGGCGTCGTAGGCGGCGCTGGCCCAGCCGCCGCCGTAGGCGCGCCACGTGGCGAGCTTGGCGTCGAGGTAGTCATACCACGGTTGCGTGGAGAGGTCGTCGATTTCGGTTTCGGTGCGGCCGGCGTTCAGGAAGATGCGCCAGTTGCGCGTCGGGTTGAACGTGGCTTCGATTTCGAGGCCTTTGCTGTTGCGGTCGCCGGGGAGACGGAAATCGGCGGGGAGGGGGTTGCGCGCCTGGAGGAAGAGCGGGTTTATCGCGTAAGCCGGACTGTTGAGATAGAGCTGTTGCTCGAAATTGATCAGATTCTGGCGGAGGCCGGAGTCGGCGAGGGTGGTGTTGCGGTTGAGGGAATTGAAATAGTTGACCTTGAAGTTGAGGCGGTCGTCGAGCAGGCGCAGGCGCACGGAGTATTCCTGGGATTCGCCGTAGTTGGGTTCGAGGACGGTGCCGTTGACGTCGCGGACGACGGCGACCTCGTTGAGGGAGGCGTTGCGCGAGTAGTCGTAACCGAAGGAGACCCAGCGTTCGAGCCCGGGGGGGCGGACGATGAAACCGTAGTTCCAGCGCGTGGCAGAGCGGTAGGGAGTCCAGACAGACGCGGGTTCCTTTTCGCGGAAGTCAGCGTAGGCGCGGTAGCCGGTGCCGAGGGGGTTTTGCGGGGTGATCGGGCCTTCGGTGAGGATCGGCTGGAAGGCGCCGAAATTGGAATTGCGGACGCGGTCGTAGCGGACGCCGACGTTGGCCACGAAGTGGTTTTTGAAGAACACGCTGGAGGTGCTCCCGGCGAGCGAGCCGCGCTGGAGGTGGTTCGCCGACGGCGCGGTGCCGACGCCGCCGACGGGATTCTCGAACGAGGTGACGCCGAAGCGCTCGCCCGCGGCGGTGGTGAACCAAAGTGTTTCCATCAGATCGCCGTAGGCGGTGGGGGCCGCAAGGCCGTAGGCGCGCGGATCGCCTGTGCTACCGAAGGTCGGGAGGTATTGGCGCAGGTTGATTTCGCGCTCGATGCTGAGGGGATTGTCGCGTGCGGCGGCGGAGAGAAAACTGGGTTTGCCGATGATGAGGTTGCGGAGCTGGGCGAGGGTGTAGGTCACGGAGTCCTCGTAGCTGGCGAAGACGCCGAGGCGGTGGAGGCCGAGGTGGCGGGTCCAGCCGGCGTTCTGGGTGAAGTTCTGCTCGTGGGTGCCGACGGCGCGCGCCTGGTGGACGGCGAAATCGGCCCAGTTGCCCTGGCCAGTGGAGCGGTTGGACTCGAGGTAGGGGCGGCCGTAGAGGGGATTGGGGGTCACGCCGTCGGGCAGCGAGGCGTTGATGTCGACGAGAATGTCGTAGGCGTTGTTGGCGAAAAGCTGCGCGGTTTGATTGCGGTAGGATTCGAAGGAGTAGCCGAGCTCGACGAAGGTCGTGCGGGCGACGCGCTGTTCGATCGTGGCGGTGACGTTGCGGCTGCGGCGGAAATTGTAGCGGCCCCAGCCGGCGGGGTTGGTGTTCCAGGGCAGGCCCGGATCAATCAGGGTCTGGGTGTTGCCGGAGGTGGCGGCGCCGTCGGCGATATTGACGAAGACGGTGTTGCGCACGTCCTGGAAGTTCACGAAGGACGGCACCGAGTTTTGCGGGAAAACGAAGAGCTGCGACTTCGTGCTGAAGGCATAGGCGCGCGTGGTGCCGTCGCCGAGGGCGAAGGTCGGTGCGGCGGGCCGGCCGGTGGTCGCGGCGGTGGCGGCGAAGTTGCGATAGGTCTGGGGTGTGCCGGCGCGCTGCGCAGCGAGCCAATGCAGGTAGCCGTTGTCCCGGGCCATCGTGGTGGCAGGGCGGGCGTCACGGCGATGGTGATACTCGCCCTCGACGCGGACGGTGGTGTTCTTGAACGGCTGCCACGTCGTCGCGATGAAAGCGCGGCGACTGTCGTCGTAGCCCGGGGTGATGAAATATTCCTTGTTTTCTCGCAGGGTGACGAGCCGGAGCGCGAGTTTTCTCGGGACGAGGACCTGGCTGACGTCGAAAACGGTGCGTTCGGAGCCGTAGCTGTCGGCGCGGAGCGAGAGCCTCTGGCGGTTGCGGGTGAGGTTGGCGCGGGCGGAGGTGCTTTCGGCCGTGCCGGCGGAGCCGCCGAGACCGAATTGCACGGCATTGGCGCCGCTCACGAGGGAGAACCGCTCGGTGTTGTAGGAGTCGGGCTCGATGGTGGTGCGGAAATAATTGCGGGTCTTGTCGACGTTGCCGAGACCCCGGGAATTGCCGGAATCGTCGGCGCCATTCCGCGAACCGGGGCGCGAGTCGCCGTTGCCGTTGACGTTGTCGAAATAGGTCTGGGTCGTGGCGGAGAAGAGAAACGCCTCGTCGGTCGTCGTGGCGCCGATGTCGTCGAGGAAATCTTTGGTGAAGACCTGGACTTGGCCGGCGACATCGGCGAGGTCGATCTTGCCGCGGCCGCCCTGGAGGATTGCGGTGGACTGGTAGCCGCGGACGGAGTCGGGACTCACCTCGAAGGGCGAGAGCACGACGGGTTCGTCCTTGCTGGACGCACTCGCGGCGGCGGCGGAGCTGACGGGGGCAAGTTGGGCGGAGAGGGCGGGGACGAGAGCGAGTATCAGTGACGCCGTCAGGCGCGATCGGGCAGGGGATGGGTTCAAGGGCATGGGGGCAGGGTAGCGTTTGGGGGTAAATCGACGGATGGGGGCGCGTGGGGGACCCCTCCGGGGCGGGTGGGGCGCACGCCTTTTCAGAGGCTCTGAGTTGCACGGCAAAGCAAGCGCGAACTTTCGCTTGTCGTTGGCCGCGGGGCGCGCCTTGTTTGGCCGGGGGGCGAATCCACGTCGGATTGGGCCCCGGGAAACCCTACCCCGAAATGAGCATGAAGCCCCTGATCCGATCCTTCCGCGCCGGCCCTGCCGGTTTTCTGACGAGCGCCTTTGCCGCGGCCCTCGTGGCCCAGACGGCGCCCCCCGCCCCGCCGACGGGCGCGGCGGCCGCGGCGACCGATCTGGTCGAGCTGAGCCCGTTCACCGTGAACACGAGCCGCGACGTCGGCTATCAGGCAGAGAACACGCTGGCGGGCAGCCGGCTGAACACGTCGCTGCGCGACACCGCCAGTTCCGTGTCCGTATTCACGCGCGAATTTCTCGACGATCTGGCGATCACGGACGTCCGCGAGCTGGTGCAGTATTCGATGAATGCCGAGATCAGCACGAACGAGAACCAAGCGGGCACTGGTCAGAATCCTGTCGTCAACGCGCAGAGCCTGACGCCGGTCGTCCTGATCCGCGGGGCGACCGCGAGCGTCGGGATGGACTATTTCACGAGTATTACGCCGTCGGACGCGTATCGCGTGGGGCGGTACGAGGACAACCGGGGCCCGAACAGCATTTTGTTTGGGTTGGGGGCGCCGGGGGGGCTGATCAATGAAAGCTCGAAAATCGCGAATACCGCGCGGGAGAGCGCGCTGGTGCGCTACGGGGCCGGCTCGTTCGACCGGCATCGGCTCGAACTGGACGCCAACTGGGTGCTGCGGAAGGACCGGGTGGCGATGTCCGTCGCGGGTCTGCACCAGGAGAACGGGGGGTGGCGGGCGTTCGATTACCAGGACAAGAAACGTGTTTTTTCGTCGGTTACAGTCCGGCCGATGCGATCGCTGACGGTGACGGCGATGGGGGAAGTCGGGCGGGACCTGACGGCGGTGATTCGCAACACGGTGGAGACCGACCAGGCGCTCGCTTGGCTGGACAATCGCAATGCGAAGGGGGTCGGTGCCGTCACGTTCGATCCGAACAATCTGGTCCCGACGGCGGCGATGCTGGCCGTGGGGGTGACGGCGCGGGAAGTGGCCGCGACCGGCAACAACCACAAGGCGATCTTCATCGAAAATGACGGCACGGTTTTCGACGCCCGCGGCACCCTGCTTTCCGGGACTTATAATAACGCCGCGGTCCGGGCACCCGACGGCACGCCCGGAGTGACGTCCTCGGCGTTCAAAGTGAATGATCCGCGGATCTATCCCGGGAACGTCAACGCGGCGGGTCCGGGGATGTTTCGGCAACAGACGCTGCGAAATTACACGCTGACCGCGGACTGGCAGGCGACGCGCAATCTGGTGTTCAACCTCGGGCGCAACTACCAGTATTCGCGGGCACGGGTCACGCTCATGACCGGGGCCGACCCGACGTTTCGCGGCGATCCGAACCGCACACGGGGGGTGGGAGGTCCGGCGAACCCGTATGCGGGCCGGCTTTATTTCGATGGTGAATGGCGGCGCGATGACCACGTCGGGGAGGTCACGGAGACGCGCCTGGCGGCCTCGTACTCGCTGAACCCCGGCTCCAAATGGCTGGGCCGGCACCGGCTGGCCGCGTTGGTTTCCCGGACCGAGCAGATCGATATCCGCGCGAACTCCTGGCTGGCCTTCGCGGGCCGTCCTTTCAACGCGACGCCGAGCAACGCCAACAACCGCATCACGGTGCGCAACTACATTACCGAGGGCAGCTGGGCGACGTATCGCGTCGGCGACTGGCGCTCGCTGCCGGCCACGGTGAACTTCGACGGGCGGGCCTACCCGTTGGTGTGGGCCAACGAAGTCGGCGGAGCGAACAACAGCGGCGGCGAACAGGAGTCCAAGACCGCCCTGGGCGCGGTCCAGAGCCATTTTTTCGACGACCGCCTCGTCACGACCTTCGGTTACCGGCAGGACACGGTCGATGTGATCCAGCTCGGATTCTACAACGATCCGCTCATCGGCGACGTCGTGGACCGCGATCGCAGCAAGAGCGTGACCACGAGCGCGACCGGTTTTACCGGGACCGCGGGCGGCGTTTTGCACGTGTTTAAATGGCTGTCGCTCGTCGCGAATCACTCGACCAACCAAGGCGTGCCGTCGTTTGTGCGGACGACGTTCCCCAAGGGCGAGCTCGCGCCGGCGTCGAAGGGCGTCGGTTCGGACTACGGGCTCAGCTTCGATCTGCTCGAGGGGAAGGTGAGTGCGAGGGTGGTCTATTTTTCGTCCACGGAAGAGGGCCGGATCACGACGAACGGTCTCGGCGGAGCCCCGGGCCGCAACACGCGGGTGATGGACGCGTTTGCGGGGGTGCTGGCGGGCAATGGCCTGCCGTATTCGACGAGCCAGTGGCAGCCCATTTACAGCGCCTATACTCCGCCGGTCACGGCGGCGTCGTCGGATTCCCAATCCAAAGGATATGAAGCGCGGATCACGGCGAACCTGACGCGGAACTGGCGGCTCGTGGCGAACTATTCCTACACCGACTTCATCCGCAAGAATGTCGGGGCGGAGGTGGCGCAGTGGTATGGCTTGAAGATGGCGGAGGACCGTTTCGTGCAAGGCGTGCGGCAGGATGCGACAGGGCGCTTTGTGGTCGATCCGGGTGCGTTCGAACCGGGGATGACGGTGGCGAAGTGGCTCGAACTGGGCGCGCTGCGGACCCCGGCCAACGTGTCCACGCTCACGACGGCGAACGGCAACTCGATCGCGCAGGAAATCTACAACATGGTCGATACGATGAATGCGGAGCGCGACGACGAGGAGAAGCGCTGGGGGTTGCGTCCGCACAAGGTGAGCCTGTTCACGGCCTATGATTTCCGCGAAGGGCGCCTGAAGGGGTTCACGATTGGCGGGGGCTGGCGCTGGCGCTCGGCTAACGTGATCGGCGCGGACTCCAAGGGGAACGAAATCACCGGGGAGCCTATCGTCGCGAACGATGTGATGCTGGCCTACACGCGGAAGTTTGAACGGCTGCCCGGGCGGATGCGCTTTCAGCTCAACGTGTCGAATGTGTTCGACCATACCGACATTCTGCCGGTGCGGCTGGCGACGGGGGCGAGCGTGCCGGACGGCTATGGGGTGCCGGGCGGCCGCGGGCCCGCCTATGGTCGCTACGATTTGGTGGCGCCGCGCGAGATCCGCCTCACGACGACGTGGACCTATTGAGCGGCGCGGCACGGTGCACTCTTTGCCAGCGCGGGAACGTCCGGATTTTGGTGGTCGCAGGGGTGATTGCGATGCTGCCGGTCACGGCCATCGGGCCGGCTGTGCCGAGTTTGGCGCGCTGGCGGGTGGCCTCCCTCACCGCTTCGCCACGGCGCAGGAGATCAGGCCCTACCAGGTCGATACCCGGCGGATTTGCCTCGTGGGCCACGCGATGGCAGGAATTGGGAGGTGGAAGCTCGCCGACAGGTAGTCCGATGTTTGGGCTGCCCTTGCCTCTTCGCCGGCCGGGGCGAAACGGGCACCGTGAAGGGGCTCCGGGACCTTCCGGAATGCGTCGTGCAGGGCGACGCGGACCGGACGGTGGCACATGGCTGGGGCACTTTACCTGTCGACAAAAAAGGTCCTTTTTCAGAGGCGTTGTCACGTATTACGTGACAACTGATTTTGCGCGTTTTTGAAGCGGAACGTACCGGAATAACAATCCTGCGGATCCTTTTTCGGTCAGATCGTGATTGCGCAAAAAAATCGACCACGCTCGCGGTAAATCAGTTACTGGAAGCGGTCGGGGGTGAGAATTGTCGTCGCGAGGAAAGTCGGCGGTTGGGAAACCGCCGCTCCGTTACAAGTCGAAGGACGTGCTCAGCGTGAAGCGGCGGGGGTCGACGATGCGGTAGGCGAAGTAATTGCCGTCGGGATTCACGGCCACGGGCTGGAGGCGGCCCTTTTCGAAGACGTCCTTGATGTTGAGCTGCACGCGGGCGCGGATCCGGTCGTTGGAGAATTTGAAGCGATAGCCGGCGGAAGCGTCGAAGTAGAACCGCGCGGCGTCCCAGACGGGCTTATTTTTATCGAGGCTGAGGATCGCGCCGGTGAACGGGCCGCTGGTCTCGGGCGCGGTCCCGAGGAAGCCAATGGAGCCGCGGTCGACCCAACGCACGGCGCCGCCGATGCTGAAGCCCTTGAGGCGGCCCGAGGAAAATTCGTAATTGGTGAGCGCGTTCCAGCGATACTCCCGGACCTGGGTGCGGGGCTTGCCGACGTTGGCGACGCCGACGGAGTAGGGCGAAATGAGTGCGCTGTTATATTGGGCTTCCGGGGTGTTGCCGCCGCCGACGGGGACCGTGGTCCACCACAGTGCACCCTTGCCGTCGCCATTGCCCGGGACGGAGTCGGCGCGCACGGTGGTCCAGGTCGGCAGACGCGACTGCCAGTAGTTAAAGACTTCGGGTGAAATCGCGGCGTCGTAGGCGACGCCTTGGGCGCCGGTGAACTTGATGCGCCAGTGGCGGGTGGGGTTGTAGGTCGCCTCAAGTTCGATGCCTTTGGAAGTGACATCGGTGGTGCCGACGGTCTGCGGCTGGGCGAGGCCGGAATCGAGAAATGTGTTCAGCCACTCTTCAGATTGGCCCATGAATTTTGCGATGGCGGGACGCAACTGCGCGGCCGTGGGGCTGGTGACGCCCTGTGCCGTGAGACGGGCGCGAATGACGGTTTCGGCGAAGGGATAAAGACTGTTGGAATCGCGCACGCCGTTGTTCTCCTGGCGGCCTTCGAGCCGGATGGTGCGGTTGCCGATCGTGCCGACTTCGCTGCCGCGGGAGTCATACTCGGTCACTTGGTAGCGGTTGATTTTCAGGTTCAGTTTGCCCTGGAGGGCGGAGAAACTGAACCCGTAGTCTTTGCCCTCGCCGCGGGAATTGGGGATGTTGCTTTTGAGGTCGAGTTGTTGGCGGACGACTTGGGGGAAGAAACTGTCGGATTGGTTGTAGTGGAGATTCAGCCACGTGAGGGGTTTCACGACAGCGCCAAACGTCTTCGTCTCGCCGCGCTGCGAAGCGCGCACGACTTCGCCCTGATCGTCGGTCCAGCGATTCCACGTCTTCAGCGGCTCGTAGCTCACGAGGCCGGTGGTGGCGTCGACGACGTTGGGCAAAGAGGTGCGCTCGCGGCGGCGGTCTTGGCGCCAGCCCAACGTGGTCACGAGGCGGTTTTTGAAAAAGTAGCTCTGCGCGGTGGCGTTGAGAGTGCGGATTTCCTCGCGGTTGCGGTTCGTGCCGAGGATGCCGAGGTTGTCGACGACCGTGGGTTCGTTCACCCATTGGCCGGTGAGGTTGTTGAACCACCGCAAGGGATAGCTCCCGCTGATGTTTTCGATGGGCGAGGGCGAGTAATCGATATTCTGACCCTGCGCGTCGCCGACGTAAAAGCGCTGGATGATGGCGGCGGGGCTGACGCGGTTGGTGCGACTGCTCCACGCGTGATCGTCGGCAATCACTTGGGAAGCACGGTAGCTGACGGCGTCGGCGCGGCGCACCTCGGCGTGGGAAGCGAGGCGCTGCTGGCCGATCCAGCCGAGCCAGCGCGGGAACTTGGCCGGTGTGAACTGATAGGCGAGATCGGCGGTCTGGGTGTCGGAGATCTCGCGGCCGTCGGTGGCGATCGCGCCGAGGGCTTGGAAGTAGGGGCGTTTGAAATTCGGATTTGGCGTGCCGTCGAGGAGCTTCTCGTTGACGTCGACGTAGAGGACGGAGTCGGTGTTGTCGATAAAGTTGGCCGCCTGGCGCCGGAACTCCTGGCGAAAACACCCGGCCCTGGCGGCGAGTGTGTGGGTGGGGTTGTTGAGGATCATGTGCTCGCCCTGCACCATGAACGTCTTGGCGTAGTCGCGGCCGTTGTTCGCGGCGACGAAGTTGACCTTCGACCAGTCGTAAACGGATTTGTCGGCCATGGCGGGCTCGAAGAAGAGGGGGAAGAGGTTCGCCTTGTTCCGCATGAGAAACGAGGCGGTCTCAATGTAGCGGATGTTGCTGTTTTGGGTGAGCGGCGAAGGTAGACCGGTCGTGATGGGATTGCTGATGCGTCCAACCGAGAAGCTCGTGATCTGACTGTTCTCGACGATGGCAATACGGCCGCCGTTGATGTTGCCTCCGCCTTGCAGTCCATTGGGGAGGAGAGCGTCCTGGGCGGCGTTTGCGGCAAAGGGCCCTGATTTTGTGCCGTTGCTGAGAGTGACGATTTGCGTGGTCGGGTCCCACGTGGGGCTGCCGCCGGCTTTCCACTCATCGGAGGTGTCGCGGGGCGTGAGGGAATTGGGCCGGCGGTAAGTGTTGTTGTAGCGCTCGGCCGAGGCGCGGATCGAAGTGTTTTTGAACGGACGGGCGAAGAGCGAAACGTATTCGCGGTGGATGCGTTCGGAGGAAGGCTTGCGGACAAACCCCTTCGACTCCTCGACGGCGGCGACCTTCATCGCGAGTTTCCCGGAGATGAGCGGACGGTTGAGGCTGAGGCTGGAACGGTGGCCGCCAAAACTGTCGGCGCGGAACGTGGCGTTGGCGGTGGGCTTCGACGTGTTGGCTTCGTCGGGGACGAGATTCACCGTGCCGGCGCTGGCACCGAGGCCGAAGAGATTGGAGTTGGGGCCGCGGGAGATTTCGATGGCGCCGACGTTGTAGAGATCAAAGGGGATCTTGCTGTTGCTGGAAAAATTGCCCCAAGCGTTGTTAACCCCGCTGCCGCTCGTGCCGGCGGAACCGATGCCGCGGATGCGGTTGGCGCGAGCCGGATCGCCCTGAATGTTGTCCCCGACGCCGCCGGTGCGGTTGGGGGTGAACTGCGTGAAATCATCCGTGCCCTCGGTGCTGGCTTCATAGCGGAAGAGGTCGTTGATATCGAGGACGGCGGTGTCCTGCATCTGCTGCTTGGTGACGACGGTGATGGAGGATCCGAGGTCCTCGAGTTTCGAGTTGAGGCGCGTGCCGGCGGCGGTGTTGAAGGCCTGGTAGCCCTTGTCGTCTTCAACAACCGTGAAGGGCGAGAGGATGATGGTTTCGTTGAATTTCGCCGAGGCCGCAGGCACGGACGAGGTATTCGTCGTGGGGGCGATCTGGGCGTTTAACGGCGACAAGCTCAGGACGATTGCCAGCAGGGTGTATTGGCGGGCACGCGACGTCGCGTGCGGAACTTCGATTGGGGTGTTCATGGGTGTTCTAGAGGGGTTTGGCCACCGACGCGGATGGGTTGGGCGACGTGGCGGGGCGGACAGGGGCGATGGGGTTCGTCAGGACTGATTCGGTTGTTTGCGAGTGTGGCAAGTCCGCGCTCACCCCGCGCAACATCGGAAAATTGACGGGAAAAAAAAGAGGCGCGTCGGTGAAGACGCGCCTCGGGAGCAAGCAATCGACGAAGATCGCGAGTGGGAACGTAGGTCCCGCGATCAGAGATCGAACGTCGTGCTGAAGATGAACTGACGAGGATTGATGATACGATACGCGAAGGGATTGCCGTCGGGGTTGACGCCCACGGCCTGGAGGCGGCCGTTCTCGAGGACGTCCCGGATGTTCAGCTGAGCCTTGGCCCGGATCTTGTCGCCCCAAAGTTTGAATTTGTAGCCGGCAGAAAGATCGAAGTAGGCACGGGGCTTGTCCCAGTAGGGTTTGTTGTTGTCGAGGAAGAGGACGGTGCCGCGGTAGGGGCCGCTGGTTTCGGCCGGGGCGGCGCCGAAACCAATCGAGGCTTTGCTTTCCCAGCGGAACGCTCCACCCACATTGAAATTCTTCAGCCGACCTTCGGTGAAGTCGTAATTGGTGAGACCGGTGACGCGGTATTCACGCAGCTGCGAGCGGGGACGACCGGCGTTGGTGGCGGCGGCCCAATAGGGGCCGAACTGTTCTCCGATCCAACGGGTCTCGGGAGTCTGCGTGGTGTTGGGCGGCAAGGAAGTCCACCAGGTCGGGCCCTTGCTGTCGCCCGGGACGATATCGCTGCGCACCGTGGTCCACACCGGGAGGCGAGACTGCCACCAATCGTAGATCTCGGGGGAGACGCGATCGTCTTGGGCGGTGGTTTGTGAGCCCGTGAACTTGAGGCGCCAGTTGCGCGTGGGATTGTAGGTGGCTTCAAACTCGAAGCCTTTGGACGAGACGTCGGTGGTGCCAACGGTCTGCGGCTGACTGGGGCCGGAGAACATCAGGCGGGTGAGCCACTCTTCGTTCTTAGATTTGTCGCTGCCGTAGGGTGCCATGAGTGAGGCGACGAGGGGGAAGATCTGGGCGTCGGTGGGATTGGCGATGCCTTGTGCAATCAAACGACCGCGGGCGATGTTGGTCGTGAAGAAGCGAAACGAAGGTTGCTGGATATTGTTGGATCCGTCGGGGCGACCTTCCATGTCGAGGTAGCGATTACCGAGCGTGCCGACTTCGCTGCCGCGGGAATTGAGTTCCTTGGTTTGGAAGCGGTTGATGCGGACGTTGAGTTTGCCCTCGAGGGCCGAGACGCTGACGCCCCATTCGGTGGCAAAGCCGCGGGGGTTGGGGACGTTGCCGAGTCCCACGGACTGGCGCACGACCTGAGGGGCGAAACTGTCGGACTTGTTGAAGTGAAGGTTAAGCCACTTCGTGGTCTTCAAAACGGCGCCGTAAGTTTTGGTGTCGCCGTTTTGTTCGACCCAGCCGGGCAGGTTGATGACGGTGCCCGAGGGCGAGACGAACCCTTGGGCGGGTCCAAAGATGTTGGTGTTGGACAGATCGGCGAGACCCGTCGCCGGGTTGACGAAGGCACCGGCGCTGGTGCGGGAGCGCTGGCGGTCGCGGCGGAAGCCGACGGTGGTCACGAGGCGGTCGTTAAAGAAAAAACTCTGGGCCGTGGCATTGACCGTGCGGGTCTCAGTGCGCTGGCGGGCGCCTTGGCCGTTGTTGAGTTCCGTGCTCACGGTAACGGGTTCTTTCACCCAGACGCCGTTGCGGTTGTCGAACCACGTGAGCGGGTAGGATCCGTCGAGGTTCTTCAGAAAGGTCGGCCCGCGGTCGACGTTTTGGCCGACGTTGTCGCCGAGAAAATACCGTTGGGCGATACCTTGGGTGTTAATGCGATTGGTGGGAGTGATCCAAGGATGATTGGAGGTCACGCGTTGGGCCGACTGGTAGCCCGTGCTGTCGCTGCGGTCCACCTCGGCGTGGGAACCGAAGCGTTGTTGGCCAATCCACGAGAGCCAACGGGGCAGGTTGTTGGGGGTGTATTGGTAGGCGAGATCAGCCGACTGGATGTCGATCGTCTGGGGCCGGCGGACGCTGCTGGGCGACGTGGCCTGAATGTAAGGGCGCTTGAAGTAGGGGTTGGGGCTACCATCGAGACTCTTTTCGTTCACATCGACGTAGATGACGGTTTCGAGATTATCGATTGCACCGTAGACGTTGCTTTCAAATTTTTGGGAGAATGCGCCGGCTTTGACCGCGATCAAGTGACTGCGGTTGGTGAAGAGCACTTGTTCGATTTCGGCGCTGTAGGTTTCCGCTTGGTCGGCGCCATTGTTGGGGGCGACGATGTTGATCGAAGACCAGTCGTAGATGGATTTATCGTTGGTGCCCGGGATAAGATACAGGGGCAGGCCGGTCGGCCCGAGGATGTCGCGGTTGCGTTGAATGGTGGTGCCGCTCTGCAGATAGCGCAGGGTGCTATTGCCGCCGGTGAACGGGTTGGTGGGATTGCCGGTGGTGACGGCGTTGTTGGTGCGTTGGACGGAAAAATTCTGGATGCTGGTGTTGTCGATGTAGACTCCCGGCCGGGAGTAGATGCCGTTGTAACCGCCGATAAGACCGAAGGGGAGCAGGGCGTCGTTAGTGATGGCGGCGGTCTTGGTGCCATTGGCGAAAGTTACGATCTGAGTGGTCGGATCCCAGGTCGGGCTGCCTTGGGCTTTCCACTCGGTGGTCGTATCGCGGGGTGTAATGGAGTTGGGCCGGCGGTAGTCGTTTTTGTAGGACTCGGCGGTCAGGCGGATTTGGGTGTTTTTAAAGGGACGCGCGAGAAGGGTGCCGAATTCACGGTGAATGCGCTCCGAAGCCGGCTTGCGCGTAAAGCCCTTGCTCTCCTGGACGGCGGCTACGCGGACGGCGAGTTTCCCGCGCACGATGGGTTGATTGAAGTTGAGGCTCTCGCGGTGACCGCCCCAGTCGTCGAAGCGCAAGGAGGCGCTGGCCGTGACGCGGTCCGGGTTGGCCTGGGTGGGCACGATGTTCACGGTGCCGGAGGCCGCACCGAGACCGAAGAGATTGGAGTTGGGGCCGCGGGAAATTTCAATGGCGGCAACGTTGTAGAGGTCGAACGGGATGGAGTTGATTGATCGGAAATTGCCGAAGGCCGTGTTGGCGCCGCCTGCGCTCTGACCTGCCGTGCTGATACCGCGGATGCGGTTCGATTGCTGGGGATTCGACTGCACCTGATCGTTGACGCCGCCGGAGCGGTTGCGGTTGAACGTCGTGAAATTATCGGTGCCCTCGGTGCTGGCCTCGTAGCGGAAGACGTCGTTGATATCGAGGACCGCCGTATCGAGCATTTGCTGCTTGGTGACGACCGTGATGGAGGCGCCGAGGTCCTCGAGCTTCGAGTTGAGGCGCGTGCCGGAGAGGGTATTGAGGGCTTGGTAGCCGCGGTCGGCGTCGGACGCGACTTGGAAGGGGGAGAGCATCACCGTTTCCTCGGTGAGAGCCGGGCTCGGGCCGGCACCGGTCACCGGCTTGGCGGCGGGGGCGGTTTGGGCGGCGAGGTGGCCGGCGAAGAGCAAAACGGCCACGGCGGCGCAGGGGGGCCACGGAAGCGGGGAGCGAGCAGGGGAGGTTGGCATGGTAGGGATTAGGTGTGGTCAGACGTGCGCGTCGCAGGGTGGGACGCCGGGTTTGGGGAGCTCCAGGACGGTGACGGAGGTTGAAGTTGTGTCAGGCCCGCCGACTTGCAAGCGTTGCATGCGTGCTCACCAAACCCACTCTGACCGTGTTGTCGAAGGCGTGCGGTGTCTCGACGTCCACCGTTTCGCGGGCTCTGTCGGGGCATCCGTCGGTGCGGCCCGAGGTGCGGGCCAAGGTTGAGACGGCGGCGGGTTTGCACGGCTACCGGCGCAATGAACTTGTGGGAAAACTCATGGCGCATGTGCGGGCGGGACGGACGCAGCAGTTCCTCGGCAACCTCGCGGTGATCCACGTGGCGTCACCGGGCCAGCCGCGCCTGCTGCCGGCGCAGCGACTCATCATGGCGGGGGCGGCGGCGCGGGCGAAGGCGCTCGGGTTTCAGCTCTATGAGTTCAGTGCGGAGCGGGACGCGGCGAACCCGGAGGGATTTGTGCGGGTGTTGCGGGCGCGCGGGGTGCAGGGGGTGATTTTCCTCTACACCGAGCCCACCGGGCTGATGGCCGGCTTTCCGTGGGACGAATTTGCGACGATCGAGATCGACTACGGGCAGCGGGAGCCGGTGCTGCACACGGTTTGTCTGGATCATTACATGACGCTCACGGGTGCGCTCGTGCGGCTGCAGACGCTGGGCTACCGGCGGATCGGATTGTTTCTTGCGCGGTTCAAGGATGAACGGATCGCGCACAAATGGTCGGCGGCGTTTGCGGCGTATCAGCGTTCGGGCGGAGCGATTGGGGACGTGCCGCTGTTGATTCCCGAGCAGGTGGAAGAGGGCTGCTTTGGGCGGTGGCACCGGCAGCACCGGCCCGATCTCGTGATCGGCCATCTCGATGAAGCGGTGGCGTGGTTGCAGCGGGCGGGCGCGCGGGTGCCGGAGGAAACGGCGTTTTTCAGCCTGAGCTGGACCGAGCGCAAGCGGCCCTGTGCGGGGCTGGACCTGCGGTTGGAACTCCAGGGCGAAGTGGCCGCGGAGACGATCATCGCGCAAATCCAACGCGGGGAACGCGGCCTGCCGCTCGATCCGCTGTCGCTCATGGTGCGGGGGCGGTGGGTGGACGGACCGACCTTGGCCGAGCGGTCCGCCGCCAAGGACTGACGCGCGGCGGGACGCAGCTGAGGTCCGCCGCGGGCGGGGGCTACATGCCGATGGAGACGAGGAGCCGTTCCAACCCGTAGGCGAGGAGGGCGGTGACCGGCATGGTGAGAACCCAGGCCCACAGGATGCGTTCGACGACGCCCCATTTCACGGCGCTCAGGCGCTTCGTGGCGCCGACGCCCATGATCGAGGTGGAAATCACGTGGGTGGTGGAGACGGGGACGCCGATCATCGAGGCTCCGTCGATGATAATGGCGGCCGTGGTCTCGGCGGCGAAGCCGTGGACGGGCTGAAGTTTTACCATTTTGTGGCCCATGGTGCGGATGATGCGGTAGCCGCCGGCCGCGGTGCCGGCCGCCATGGTGATCGCACACGTGACGACGACCCAGAACGGGATGTCCTTGAATTCGGATACGCGGAGAAACGTCGCCCACTCCGGAAGATCCTTGAATACCCCGGCGGCGGTGCCGGTGAAGAGGGCGAGGGTGATGATGCCCATGATTTTCTGGGCATCGTTCTTGCCGTGGCCATAAGCCATGAAGGCCGCGCTCAACAACTGGGCCTTGCCGAAGATCAGGTTGACCATGCGCGGCGTGGTCTTTCGCAGCACGACCATCAAGAGCCACATCAGCGCCGCGCCGCCGACGAAGCCGATCAGCGGCGAGCTGAACATCGGGAGCACGACTTTCGGCCAGAGCCCGATCGCGGAGCCCTTGGCGTCGACGCTGGACCAAATGAGCACGTCCCAGTTGCCCTGGGCGGTGGCGAGCGCCGCGCCGCACAGGCCGCCGATGAGGGCGTGGCTGGAGCTGGAGGGGAGGCCGAGCCACCAGGTGAACAGATTCCAGATGATCGCGCCGAGCAGAGCGCAAAGGACCGTCAGCATGGTGACGGCTCCGGCGGAGACGATTCCGCCGCTGATGGTTTTGGCGACGGCGGTGCCGGCGAGCGCACCGATCAGATTGAAAAACGCGGCCATGAGGATGGCCTGGCGGGGCGTCAGGACCTTGGTCGAGACCACGGTGGCGATCGCGTCGGCCGTGTCGTGAAAGCCGTTGATGTACTCGAAAACGAGCGCGGCCAGCAGAACGAACAGGAACAGCGTCATGTCGGGGCGACGAGCGCCGGGTTACGAGTGCTTGAGGACAATTTGGACGACGATGTTACCGGCGTTGCGGCAACGGTCCACGGCCTGCTCGACCATCTCATAAAGCTCCTGGAGGATGACGAGCTCTTTGGCGTCATAGGGGCCATGATAGAGGTCCTTGAGCAGGGTGAGCATGACCTTGTCGGCTTCGCCCTCGGCGAACTGGAGTCGGTCGTTGGCCTCGCGGATCTTCTCGATGTGGGTGCCGCCGCGGAGTTGCTTGACCATGAACACGACCGCTTCGGCGGCGAGGAGCATGAGCTCGGCCTGGCGCTGGAAGGCGGTGTGCGGGACGCGACCGGGGTAGATGGAGAGGCGTTCGACGATTTTTTCAACCTGCTTCGGGATGCGGTAGAGCGCCCAGGAGAGCGCTTCGATGTCCTCGCGCTCCAGCGGCGTCACGAACGTCTTGCTGAGTTCTTCCGTCATCGTTTGGCGGATGCGTTTTTCCTTGCGGCGGGTCTGGATGAAATCGTCGAGCGTGGCACCCGTGGCGGTGCCGGCGGCGACCGCCTGGAGGTAGCGGGAGAACAGGACCACACTGGCCTTGGCCTCTTCGGCGCCGGCTTCGAGCAGATCGAAGAACGTGTCGTCTTTGCCGAAGAGTTTCTTGAACGAAAGCATGCGCGGAAAAAGTCGGCGGGTTGGCCGGCGATGGCGAAACAATACGCCCGCGGGGTGCGCAGCGCGGGCGCGTCCCGCCTCCGCCAGGCCCGGTGCGCTGGCGCGCGGCGGAATTCGGCGGTCGACGCGGCGTTTGCCGAGCCCGCACACGGTGGCTTGGCGCCAACGCTCAGCCGTAACGCCCCTCGATGTATTCGGCCGTTTTCGGGTCCGCCGGGGTCAGAAACAGATCTTCGGTGCGGCTGTGTTCGATCATCTTGCCGAGCAGCATGAAAATACACTCGTCGCTGGCGCGCCGGGCCTGGGCCATGTTGTGGGTGACGATGACGAGGGTGTAGCGACCTTTCAGCGAAAACATCAGCTCTTCGATGGCGGCCGTGCCCTCCACATCGAGCGCCGAGCAGGGCTCGTCCATGAGGATGATCTCCGGTTTCAGCGGCAGCAGGCGAGCGATGCAGAGTTTCTGCTGCTGCTCCAGTTGCAGCGCGATGGCCTTGTGATGGAGCCGGTCCTTCAGGTCGTGCCAGAGATTGACCTCGGTCAGCGCTTTTTCCACGGCCTCGTCGAGGGCGGAGCGCCGGAGCGCGGCGCCCTCGGCGTGCACGCGCAAGCCGAAGACCACGTTTTCGTAGATGGAGAGCGGCAGGGGATTGGGGCGTTGGAACACCATGCCGACCGACTTGCGCAGCTCGATCAGCGAGACATCCGGGTCGTAGATATTCTTGCCGAGGAGATGGATTTCTCCGGTGGTGGTGACGTAGCCGTAGCGCTCGTTGACGCGATTGAAGCAGCGCAGAAGGGTCGTTTTCCCGCAGCCGGATGGTCCGATGAGCGACGTGATGAGGCCGTGCTTGATGTTGAGGGTCACGTCACGCAGCGCCTGGAACTTGCCATACCACAGGTTGACGTCGCGGGCGGTGATACTGTGATCAGCCGGGGCGCTCATCCGAAGATTCCTTCCACGTAATCGCGGGTGCGCTGGTCTTTGGGTTTTTCGCCGAAAATCACCTCGGTGGTGTCGAGTTCGACGATTTCGCCCTTCCACATAAACATCGTGCGGTCCGCCAGCCGGCGGGCCTGCTGGGTGAGGTTGGTGACGAGGACGATCGTCATGTGCCGGCGCAGTTCCTTCAACACGTCCTCGATCCGCATGGTGGTGACGGGATCGATGGCGATGCTGAATTCGTCGAGGCAGAGAATCTCGGGCTCGTGCGAGAGGG
Source organism: Opitutaceae bacterium (assembly GCA_044358025.1). Taxonomy (GTDB): domain Bacteria; phylum Verrucomicrobiota; class Verrucomicrobiia; order Opitutales; family Opitutaceae; genus GAS368. The sequence continues at coordinate 31,179 of JBIKOK010000017.1, read as the reverse complement.
CCCGCGCGATTGTGAGGCGCTGCTGTTGGCCGCCGGACAGTTTGGTGCCCAAGCTGTCGAGGCGATCCTTGACCTCGTCCCACAGCGCGGCCTGGCGGAGACACTGTTCGACGATGGCGTCGAGGTCGCCTTTCCGGTTGAGCCCGGCACAGCGCGGGGCAAAGGCGACGTTGTCGTAGATCGACAGGGGCAGGCCGACGGGCAGCGGAGCGACCATTCCGATTTTGCGGCGCAGCGCATAAACGTTGCCGACCTTCCGGACATCTTCGCCATCAACTTCGATGGTGCCGGAAACGTGGGTGTCGGGGGTGAAGTCGATCGTGCGATTGAGGCAGCGCAGGAGCGAGGATTTGCCGGATTGGGCCGGGCCGATCACGCCGAGAATTTCGTTGCGGCGCAAATCGAACGAGATCCCGTGAATGACCTCCTTCAGCCCATAGGACAGCCGGAGATCGCGGACCTCGATGTGGTTGGCGGAGGCAGCCATGGTCACCATTTTTTTCGGGCGCGCAGGTAGACGCGGAGCGAAATCGCGGTCGCGTTGACGATGACCACAAGCGCAAGCAGCACGACCGCCGTGGCGAACGGGATCGAGGGCTGCACGCCCGGCACTTGGGTCGAGATCGTGTAGAGGTGCATCGAAAGCGCCATGCACTGCTCATTGAGATAGTAGGGCAGGAGGTCGCCGCGTTCGACGGACTTGAAGAAGACGACGCCGGTGAACATGACCGGCGCGGTCTCGCCGGCCGCGCGGCTCACCTGGAGGATGACCCCGGTCAGGATGCCGCTGATCGAGTTCGGGAGGACGATGGCTCGGATGGTTTGCCAACGCGTGGCCCCCACGTTCCAGCAGGCTTCGCGGAAGCTCCGCGGCACACTAGCGAGCGCCTCGCGGGTGCTCGCGATGATCACCGGCAGGGTCATGATCGCGAGGGTGAGCGCGGCTGAGATGATCGAGTAGCCAAAGCGTGCGGCATACACGAACGCGCCGAGGCCGAAGAGCGCATGGACGATGCTGGGCACGCCGGCCAGATTGATGACGGCGAGGTTGATCACGCGGTTGAACCCGTTGTCGCGCGCGTATTCGTTCAGATAAACGGCGGCCAGGATTCCGATTGGGGCCGAGACGGCGAGAGAGATGAATACCAGGTAAAGGGTGCCAATGAGGGCCGGCCAGATGCCGCCCTCGGTCATGCCGCGCTTCGGCACCTCGAGCAGGAATTCGAGGTTGAGCGACGGGGCGGCCCGCACGACCAGATAACCGACGATGAGCACGAGCGGCACGATCATGGCCGCGGCCATCGCGAAAAAGATCCACTTGGCGAGTGCCTCCTGACGGAGTTTGCGGCGGACCGCGGGAGTCTCGGCGAATCTGGGGTGGCCGGTGAGCGCGTTCATTTCCGGCGAATGCCGCGCACAATCGTGTCGGCGATGAGGTTGACTCCGAAGGTGAGGGTGAAAAGCAGCACGCCGGTAAGGAACAGCACGCGGTAATGATCCGAGCCGGCCGGGGCCTCGCCCAGCTCGGCGGCGATGTTGGCCGTGAGCGTGCGGACCGAGTCGAGCACGCTATGCGGAATATGCACGGCGTGGCCGGTGGCCATGAGCACGGCCATCGTCTCACCGACGCCGCGACCGACACCCAGCAGCACGGCGGCGAGCAGGCCCTGCTTCGCCGCCGGCAGGAGCACGCGCCAAACGAGCTGCCAGCGCGTGACCCCGAGGGCGATTGCCGCCTCGCGATACGAGTCGGGCACGGCCTTGAGGGCATCCTCGCTGATCGAAACGATGATGGGCACGCTCATCAGCGCGAGGATGATGCCGCCGTTGAGGACATTGACCCCGACTTGCGCCCCGGTGAATTGCACGATCAGCCGGCTCATGACGGTCAGACCGATGAATCCCCAGACGACGCTGGGCACAGCCGCGAGGAACTCGATCACGATCTTGAGCGTCTCGCGGGTCTTCTGGCCGCAGAATTCCGACAGGTAGATAGCCGCGCCGAGTCCGAACGGCACCGCGATGACCATCGCGAGCACCGTGACGGCGACCGTGCCCGCGATCATCGCGAAAACACCGTAGCGCTTATTGGATTCGGAGGTGGGATACCAATCGCTGCTGCCGAGAAACTCCGCCAAGCTGAAATTCTCCTGCGTGAGCACGGGTAACGCTTCCTTGAAAACGAAGATGAAAATCCCGAGCACGAAAACGATCGCGCTAAAACCACAGAGATAAACGAGCGCTTCGAGGGCTTTCTCGCCGCTGACGGCCCACGCGGCACGTTTGGCGGCGCGCACCGCGAAGATCGGCGGGGGGGGCGGGGTGCGCTTCGGTTCGGTCATTAGGGCGAAGAGGGGGAGTCGGAGTAGTGCCGCGGGGTTCGCCCTGATCAGGGTTTCGGCGCCCCGGCCCGCAGCGGCACGTAGCCGCTTTTTTCGACGATCTTTTGGCCGGCATCGGTCAGAATCCAATCGATGTAATTCTTCAGCTCACCGGTTGGCTCCCCGAGGGTGTAAACGAGCAGCGGACGCGCGATGGGATACTGCTTGCTCAGAGTTGTGGCGACGCTGGGCTCGATCGCGGGCTGTCCGGCTTTCGGCGATACCTTGAGCATCCGGACCTTGCCCGGCTCGTTGTAACCGAGACCGCTGTAACCGATCGCTCCGGTCGTCGTGGCGACGAGTTCCACGACCTCTTTTGAGCCGTTCATGTCGCGCGACCCCAGCTTGAAATCTTTTTTGGAGAGGACGTGCTCGCGAAAAAATTCGTAGGTGCCGGAACTCGACTGGCGGCTGACGCGGATGATGAGATCGTGCGCCGCGGGCACCTTGACGCCCAATTCGGACCATTTCGTGATTTTGCCGCCCTCGGCGAAAATCGCGGTGAGTTGGTCGTGGTTGATCTCGGTGAGCGGGTTGTCCTTGTGCACGTAAACCGCGAGGGCGTCGAAGCCGACTACGAACTCCTTGGGCTCCTTGCCGGTGTTCTTCTTGGCCAGCGCCTTCTCTTCGGCCTTCACGTCGCGGCTGGCGTTCGCCAAGTCGATGGTGCCTTTGGTGAGGGCGGCGAGGCCGACGCCCGATCCGCCACCGGAAATTTCGACATCCACATGGGGATGGAGCTTTTTATATTCCTCGGCCCAGACTTGGGCCACGTTGACCATCGTGTCGGAGCCCTTGTTCTGAATCGTCGTGCGGGATTTTCCCCCGGTGGTGCTCACGTCGCCGGTTTTCGGCTTGCACCCGGTGAGGAACGCGAGCGCGCCGGTGGCGACGCACAGGAGGGGGAACAAACGGCGGGACAAGGCGGGGGACGGGTAGATCATGATCGGACGGGGGTTGGCTTAGCTCTTCAAAATGGCCTGCACGAAATCGTCGATGCTTTCCTTGATGGCTTTGTAAGCGCGTTCGTAGGCTTCGGCGGCCTCGGTGGGCGTGCCCTTGTACGTGCTGGGATCTGGCACGTTCCAGTCGAGGTAGACGCCCTTGCGGGGGCGGCGCGGAAACGCTTTTTTTACCTCGGGCGACAGCGCGATGATCAGATGGTAGTGATCAAGGTTGGGCACCTGATGCAGAATTCTGGGCACGAGATAGGAGGTCTCATGGCCTTTCCGCTGCAGGAAAGCGATTGTCTCGGTCGCCATCGGCTGGGGATCCAAACCCGCGCTGGTGAAGACGAACTTGGGTTGACCAAGCGAGTTGGCGATCGACTCGGCCATCTTCGTCAGGCACGCGTCGTGTTCGTCGACGAACAGGACGCGGAACACCTCGGAGCCCGGGTGTTTGACGTTTTCGCCGGTGCACATGTAAAGGACTTCGGTGCAGATATTCTGGGCCTGGTCGGCGACGCGTTCGAAGCGGCGCACCATCATCGTCAACGGATCGAGCGCTTCGAACGGCAGTTGGTTTTCCCGAAAAAGAAGGACGATGTCCTTGATCAGTTTGCTGCGCCGCAAATCGATGCCTTCTTCAAGTTCGATTGTCTTGCGCGCGAGCTCGGCATCCTGCGCGACAAAGGCTTTGACGGCATCGTGCAGCATCGCGGTTGCGCACCGGGCCAGTTCGACGAATTGTTCCCGCGGAAAAGTCGCGGGCATCTCGCGCAGTTTCAGCAGGCGCCGCGCGATGCTTTCCGCGTAGTCGCCGACCCGTTCAAGTTCCAGATTGATGCGAATGGTGCTGTAAGCGAAACGCAGGGGGCCGGCCACGGGTTGCTGCCGGACGAGAAACTCAAGGCAGAGCCGGTCGATTTCCTTTTCCTTTTCGTCGATATATTGGTCGCGCAGAATGACGGCGTAGGCGAGCTGCCGGTCGTATTCGGCCACCGCTTTCATGCAGTCTTGGAGTGCGACCTCGGCAAGCGCAGCCATTTCTGTCACCTTGGTGCGAATACGGTCGATGTCGCGTTGGAGCGAGATTTCGAGATGGGTCGCCATACGCTGGTAGGCTCGGTCGATTGTGCGATGGTCCACAAGCACAATTGCATCGGTGCCGTCCGCCGGCGGCCGTTTTAGGTTTTTCCGCGCAACCAGACCCACAGGTAGCCGAGGCGTTCGCGCACGGCCCAAGTGCTGCGTCCGAGGGATTCCGTGTCCCAGAGGAAATCCTGCCACTGCAGATCATCTCCGGCCCGCGCGGTGTAGTCGGCGGGGCAGGGAAGGGGGCGCAGGCCGGCGTGGCGGAACAACGCCATCGTGCGCGGCATGTGCCAGGCCGAGGTGACGAGGGCGAACGGTTCACCGCCGACGAGCCGCTTGACGGCGAGGGATTCGTCCTCGGTGTCGCGCACCGCTTCGATGAATAGGGCGCGGCTCCGGTCGATGCCAAGCGACTCGGCGGCGCGCGCCAGCATCGCGGCGTGACTCGGGCGGGCCGGGCGGGCCGGATCGCCGGGACCGCTGACGATCAGGCGGGCCGAGGAGAGCACGCGCAGCAGGCGGACGGCCTCGGTGATCCGGCTCAGGGCGGAGACGGACATCTGGTTGGTCGCCGAGAGCCCGGGGGCGTGGCCGTTGCCTCCGCCGAGCACGACGACAAAGCGGCAGGCCGCGAGATCGGTCGGGAGCGGTTCGCCGGCGCGCAGCTCGGGGATGGCGGGGTAATTTGCTTCGAGGGGGCGGACGAGCGCGGTGCTTACAAATTTATTGCTGAAGAGCATGAGCATGACGGTGCCGAGGAGCAGGAGGCCGCGGCCAAGTTTCGTCCGCCTCGTCAAGAGCAGGCAGCCCAAGCCCACGGCGAGGAGCGTGAGGCAGAGCGGCAGCGGCATCAGCCAGAACGACACGAATTTCTTGAGCCAAAACAGCGCGGACAACATGCCCGCAGCAAACGGACCGCCGCGCCGACGGCGAGTCCGGAGTGACCGGATGACCCGGAGATCGAGATGGGCCATCGATTGGCGAAGAATGTCCATTCCCGCGGCGGTGATTGAGCACCCCATCTGAGTTCGTTCGCGCGCGGCGGATGGGCGATGGGGCGCGGCTTCCCGCATCGCTCGACTCGTTCGCCGTGGAAAGCTTGAACTTCACCGACACTAGTCGGCGAAGAACCCCTTGTCATGTCGATCATGTGCCCGACCATCTTCGCTCTGGAAATCTTTGGCCTTGGGCCGAACTCCCGGAAGGACGCCCCGGCTTGCGTCGTCATGTCGATCAGTCTCGGCGCACTCATGCCCAAGCTCATGGGGCGGCTGGGGTCCTCTCCAACGGGTCGTTCAGCTTCGTGATGCCGCTCGTGTGTTTCGCGCGCATCGCGTGCTACGGCTTTTGTCGGTCGAAGCTCAGCCAAGCGCCGGACCTGCTCGGCGTGGACGCAAGCCAAGGTCACCGATCGGCCGGTGCGGGGCCCGGACCGATCTGTCGCCCGGCGCATTTGTTGGCGCGGGGGTTTTCTTTTGGCCGATCGGGGCCGGCCGGGCTTCCCGCTGCGCTGCGGTGTCACTGAAGATGAAGTCAGTGCTTCAAGCGGCTTGGGCTTTCCCGCCCGGGGATTCGCCGGCGAGCGGGCAACCGGCCTACTCGCTCGCGGGCTCGAGAGCCCGTGCCGCGCCCGGCGCGGGCCGCTGACTTCACGCTCAGGTTCGCCCGCTTCGCTGGCGCCGGTGCGTTTGCGCTCGCCAAACCGAATTCAGATTTGCCTAACTGCGCGCCCCCAGCCGAGTCGGTTCCCCGCGTTCTCCCTCCCCATGAAAAACCTCCTCCCCCTCCTCGTCCTTGCCGTCGCTCCGTTTGCTGCCGCCGCCGAGGCCTACAAGATCGCCGTCATCCCCAAGGGTACGACGCACGAGTTCTGGAAATCCATCAACGCCGGCGCGGTGAAGGCCGAACGCGAAATCAACGCGGCCGCGGGCCGCGAGGCGGTGAAAATCATTTGGAAGGGCCCGCTCAAAGAGGACGATCGCGAGCAACAGGTGCAGGTCGTGGAGAACTTTGTCGGCCGAAAGGTCAACGCGATGGTCCTCGCGCCGCTCGACCGGCGTGCGCTCGTGGCTCCGGTCGAGGGCGCCATCCGCGCGAAGATTCCCGTCGTCGTCATCGACTCCGGCCTCGAGACCAAGGCCATCGCCAGCTACGTCTCGACCGACAATCGCGAGGGCGGGCGCATCGCCGGTCGCCAGCTCGGCCAGCTCCTCGGCGGAAAAGGCAACGTGATCATGCTCCGCCTGCAAGTCGGCTCGGCCAGCACCGAAGAGCGCGAGGAGGGGTTTCTCGAAGCGATCAAAAAGGAGCATCCGGCCATCAAGATTCTCTCCAGCGACCAGCATGCCGGCGCGACCCGGGACACGGCCAAGCAGGCGGCGGAGAACCTGCTCAACCGGTTTGGTAAACAGCTCAACGGCATCTTCACGAGCAACGAGTCCGGCACGGCCGGCATGTTGCTCGCGGTGCGTGACGCCGGGCTCGCGGGCAAGGTGAAGTTTGTCGGCTTCGACTCGGGCGAGACATTGAACGCCGGGCTGATGGCGGGGCATATCGACGGCCTCGTCGTGCAGAATCCGATGCAGATGGGCTACCTCGGCGTGAAGACTGCCTATGCGGTTTTGCGCGGGGAAAAAGTGCCAGCGGTGATCGACACCGGTGTCGGCTTCGTGACGAAGGCCAATTTCAACGATCCCGCGATGGCCGAAATTGTCCGCCCGCCGCTCGACAAGTATTTGAAATAATGACGACGACCGCCGCCGGCTTGCGGCTTGTGGACATCCGCAAGAGTTTCGGCGCGACGCGCGCCTTGCGCGGCGTGTCGTTCGAGATCGTGCCCGGGGAAATTCACGGGCTGATCGGTGAGAACGGGGCCGGCAAGAGCACGCTGATGAAGATCCTGAGCGGGGCCCATGCCGCGGACGCGGGCGCGATGGAACTCGGCGGGCAACCTTACGTTCCGGCCGATCCGCACGACGCCCGGCTGAAGGGCGTCGCGATGATCTATCAGGAGCTCAACCTCGCGCTCCACCTTTCCGTGCAGGAAAACATTCTGCTCGGGGCCGAGTCCGCCTCGTTGGGCTGGATCGACCGCCGCGCGTCGCGGGAGCGGGCCCGGGCCGCGTTGGCGCAGCTGGGACACGAGAGTATCGACCTCGACCGGCGCGCGGGCGATTTTTCGATCGCGGAACAGCAGGTGATCGAGATCGCGCGCGCCTTGCTCATCAAGCCGCAGGTCCTGATCATGGACGAGCCGACGAGCAGTCTCACCCAGGCCGATACGGAGAAGCTCTTCGCGACGATTCTCCGGCTGCGGGCCCAGGGCGTGAGCATCATCTATATCAGCCACTTCCTCGAGGAATGCCGCCGTCTCTGCGACCGATACACCGTGCTCAAGGACGGAGAGACGGTCGGCACGGGAGTCATGAAGGACGCGACGCTCGACCACATCGTCACGCTGATGACGGGGCGCGAGGTGAAAACTCTCTATCCTCGGAGTGCGCACGCGCGCGGGGCTGTGGTCCTCGAAGTGAAGGCGGTGGCGAGTGTACCGCGCCTCAAACGGGCCAGTTTTCAGGTCCGCAGCGGCGAGATTTTCGGTTTGGCCGGGTTGATCGGCGCGGGCCGCACGGACTTGTTGCGGGCGATTTTTTCGCTCGATGCCGTCGTCGCCGGCGAGGTGTGTATTATCGGCGCCGAGGGCCAAGCGGCGACTCCGCGCCGGCGTTGGCAGCAAGGGCTCGGTTTTCTGAGCGAGAACCGCAAAGAGGAGGGGCTGATGCTCAACCAGTCGATCGCCGACAACCTCACGCTCACGAAACAGGGATCGTATGGACGCGGCGGGTGGATCAACGGTGCGCGGCAACGCGAGGCTGCCCAGCGCTGGGTGGATGAACTCCGCGTCAAGTGTCGCGATGCGGGGCAGCCGATCGGCGACCTCTCGGGGGGCAACCAGCAGAAGGTGGCGATCGCGCGGCTCCTCGAGCATCCGGCCCGGATTTTCCTGCTCGACGAACCCACGCGCGGCATCGATGTCGGCAGCAAGGCCCAGATTTACCAGCTCATCGGCGATCTGGCGGCGGCGGGCAAGACGGTGATTGTCGTCAGCAGCTACCTGCCCGAGCTCCTCGGTTTGTGCGACACGGTCGGGGTGATGTGCCGGGGCGAACTCGCGGCGATCCGGCCGTGCGCGGATTGGAGCGAGGCCGAGATCATGCGCGTCGCCACCGGCAGTTCCTGATTTCCCCGATGAAAGACAAACTCAGAAAACTCCTCGCGAAAGGCGGACCGTTCATCGGCCTCATCCTCGTGATCGTGCTGTTCTCCCTGCCCACGGAAACACGCGAGTTCTTTCTCACGTATCACAATTTCAAGATCATCTTCACCCAGACGGTGATCGTCGCGATCGGGGCGCTCGGCATGACGATGATCATCGTGAGCGGCGGCATCGACCTGTCGGTCGGCTCGAGCATCGCGTTTACGAGCGTCGTGGGTGCGTTGCTGATTCAGAGCGGCTGGGGCCCGGCTCCGGTCGTGGGGGGCATGATCGTCTCAAGCGCCCTTATCGGGCTGCTCAACGGGGTCGCCATCGCGGGCCTGCGGATGACGCCCTTCATTATTACTCTCGGCACCCTGGGGGTGGCGCGCGGCTCGGCCAAGTGGATGGCGGACAACCAAACCGTCAACTACGACGCCTCGCCGATCAACCAATGGATGACCACGGCCGACCCGGCGGGCTACGCCTTGCCCCCCGGAGTGTGGGTCGCCCTCGCCCTGGCGACATTGACGGCCTTGGTGTTGAAAAACACGGTGTTTGGCCGGCATGTGTTTGCCCTGGGCTCCAACGAGGCGACGGCGCGGCTGTGTGGTATTCCGACCGTGCGATTAAAAATCATGATTTACGCGCTGGCCGGGTGTTTCTTCGGGGTGGCGGGACTGTTTCAGCTTTCCCGGCTGCGGCAGGGCGACCCGACGGTGGCCGTGGGCCTTGAGCTCGATATTATCGCCGCCGTGATCATCGGGGGGGCGAGCCTGTCGGGCGGGGTCGGCACGATTTTGGGTTCGATGATCGGCGCGCTGATCATGGCGGTGTTGCGCAACGGCTCGCAGCAGATGGGCTGGCCGACGTATTTTCAGGAGATTATCATCGGGCTGGTGATCATCGTCGCCGTGTTTCTCGATCGTCTGCGGCAAGGGCGGCAGACCTGACGGTGTGCAAGGGTTTTGGGCGTGTCCGGAGCAAGTGGGCGCGCGCCCACCGGGGCACTGTTCACCAAAAGATGGGGCGGCCAACGGGATTCGAACCCGCGACCCCAAGAATCACAATCTTGTGCTCTAACCAGCTGAGCTATGGCCGCCGCAAACTGACGAGCGCGAACCCTCACCACGCGAGCGGAGGCTGTCAATCCCTTCTTCCCGCGTTTGCCGTTGCGCATGGGCGGAGCGGTTTCAGGCTCGGGGCGCCGCTATGCCGCGCCTGCGCCTCGTCACGTTTAATATCGCCCACGGGCGCGGTCTGACGCCCATCCAAGGGCTGACCTCGCAGCGCAAGCTCCGGCTCAACCTGCGCCGCATCGCCGCCCTCCTCGACGGACTGAAACCCGACATCGTGGCCCTGCAGGAGATCGACGAACGTTCCCGATGGTCGGGCAATTTTGACCACCTCGACTATCTGCGCGTCCACGCGAGTTTCCCGCACACGGTGTTCGGCATCAACAACCGCCGCACGGGCCTGCTCAATCTGAGCTATGGCAACGCCATTCTCGCGCGGCATGCGATCCGGGCTTCGGAAACGGTCGTGTTCGGGACCCGGAGTGTGGGCGAAAAGGGTTTTTTGTATGTGGAGTTGGACGTGGCCGGGCGCTGCGTGCCGCTCGTAAATTTGCATCTGCACTTCAGCTCGCGCGCCCAACGGTTGCGGCAGCTGGAGCGGCTGCTCTCCTGGCTGCGCGAGAAGCACCGGTTGCACGGGAAGCGGTGGGCGGTGCCGCCCATCATTTGCGGCGACTTCAACAATCCCGGCACTCGGGACGACGCGACGGCCTCGCTGCTCAGCCATCTCGCGGACTATTGCGATTATGTGCTCCATCCTTTGACCGGACTGACATTTCCCTCGCCGCTGCCGAGCCGGGCCCTCGATTTTATTTTTCTGCCGGCCGGATGCCGGAATGTGCGGTGCGAGATTGTGCGCTCGATGCTGTCGGACCATCGGCCGGTGCTGGTGGAATTTGAGGTCGACTGAAAAATTTCTTTGCGCCGGCCGGTGCTTTTTGCGGCGATGCGGGTCCGCATGTCACGCCTTGCCCAAACGTTCGCCCGCACCCGGGCGCAGAACCGAGCCGCCTTTGTCGCCTATGTGTGCGCGGGCGATCCGGATTTCGACACCTCGCTGGCGGCCTGCCGGGCGCTGCTCGCGAGCGGCGTGGACATTCTCGAACTGGGTGTGCCGTTTTCCGACCCGCTGGCGGACGGATTGACCAACCAGCTGGCGGCGCAGCGGGCCTTGGAAAACGGCATGACGGCGGCGCGGGTGTTTGAACTCGTGCGCCGGCTGCGCGAAACGAGCGAGGCGCCGATCATTTTCTATACCTACTACAACCTCCTGTTCGCCAATGGCGTCGACGCTTACGTGCGCGCCGCGCAGGCCGCGGGGGTCGATGGTATTCTCACGCTCGACCTGCCTCCGGAAGAGTCAGGCGACGTGACCGCGGCCTGCCGCACGCACGGGGTGGACACGGTGTTTATCATCGCGCCGACGACGCCGGAAGCGCGGATCCCGACGATTGTCGCGGCGACCACGGGTTTTATCTATTACGTGTCGCGCGAGGGGGTGACGGGTGTGCGCGAGCAGGTCGCGGGCAATATCGCCGAGGCCGTGGCGCGCATCCGGACGCACACGACGTTGCCGGTGGCGGTCGGTTTCGGGATCGGTTCGCGTGCACAGGTGGCGCAGGTGGCGGCGCTGGCCGACGGGGTGGTGGTGGGCAGCGCGCTGGTGAACTGCGTGCGCGAGCACCTCGGCGATCCGGTGAAAATCGTGGCCGCGCTCGCCGCGAAGGCCTCCGACCTCGCGGCGGGCGTCATTCGCAGCTGAGTTTCGCCTTGCGACGCCAGGGGTGGCCGGGTGGTCTGTCTCGCTGCAAATCATGGCGCGAAAAATCCTGCTGATCGACGATGACCGGATGCAATTCCGGCTGACGCAGGCGAACTTCAACAATTTTCACGGTGAGCGCTACGAACTCGAGTGGACGGCGACCTATGAGGAGGGACTCATCAGGCTGATGGATGGCGGCCACGCGGCCTGTCTCCTCGACTATCAACTCGGCGAGCGCGACGGTCTTCAACTGATCCGCGAGGCGGTGGCCCGGGGCTGCCGCACGCCGATCGTGTTCCTGACGGCGGAAACAGCGGAGCGGGTGGACGTGGCGGCGATGGAAGCGGGCGCACTCGACTATCTGGTCAAGGGCGAGATCACGCCCCGGGCGTTGGAACGTTCGCTGCGGTATGCGATGAAACTGGGCGACACGCTCGAGGCGTTGCGCCGGCTGGCGACGCGCGACCAGCTGACGGGTTTGCTCAATCGGCGCGAGTTTGACCGCATCCTGACCGAGGAAGAGGAGCGGGTGCGGCGTTTCGGTTATCCGCTCGCGTTGGTGATGATCGACGTCGACCACTTCAAATCGGTGAACGACACGTATGGCCACCCCGCGGGGGACGCGGTGTTGCGGGAGGTCGCGCGGCGCGTGGCGACGTTGCCCCGGTCGGTCGACCGCGTCGCGCGGTTCGGCGGCGAGGAATTTGCGCTGGTGTTGATGCAGACGGACCGGGCCGCGGCGCTGGAGGTGGCGCGGCGGGTGTGTGCGGCGGTGGAACGCGAGCCGGTCCTGGTGGACGACCGGATCGCGTTGAACGTGACGGTGAGTGCCGGTGTGGCCGCATTGCCCGACGATGGAAAACGGGGCGCCGATCTCGTGACGGCGGCCGACAAGGCGCTCTACACCGCGAAGGCGCGCGGACGAAACCGCGCCGTGGGGTTCAACGAATTGTAGGATCCGCCGGGGCGAGGATGCGCAGGCTGGCTGGTTGCACGGCGAACTCGACGCGGGCGGGGGCGGCGTGCACCTCGCCGTCGGTGTGGATGGGGCCGGCCGCGGGGCGTTCGACGGCAAAGCGGGCGGCGCAGAGGCGGAACACCGCGGTGTCGCGGTCGAGTGTTCCGCGGAAGAGGCGCCATACGAGCGGGGAGAAATTGAAGAGCGTCAGCGGCGGGATCGCGGTGAGGTTGAGCAGGCCGTCGTCGACGCGCGCGCCGGGGGTGATGAAGCTGTTGTTGCCGTATTGGTCGGCGTTGCCGACGACGAGCGTGAAGGTGCGAAACGCGGTGCGCGTGCCGCCCTGCTCGATGATGCAGGACAGGGGCGTGTAGTTCGTGAAGGCCCGGGCGCTGGTCGTCAGGTAGCGGGCGAACCCGCGCCGGCGGAGGAGATTGAAACGCGCGGCGATTTCCGCCTCGAAGCCGAGCCCCGCTGCGGTGAAAAACGGCCGGCTGTCGGCGAGGCCGGTGTCGATGAGGCGGGCGTGGCCGGCGCGAACGATCGCGAGGGAGCGTTCGACCGATCCGTGGATACCCAGGTGGCGACCGAGGCCGTTGCCGGATCCGCAGGGGATCAGGCCGAGAGTGGCGGCGGTCCCGGTCAGGACGGAGGCAATCTCGTTCAGCGTACCGTCGCCGCCGACGGCGACGATCACGGTGCAGCCGGCGGCGAGGGCCTGCCGCGCGAGCGCGGAGGCATGGCGGGGGGCGTCGGTGAGCGTGACGCCGGCCCCGTGGCGCGCGGCAAAGGCCCGGACGGCGGGGAGGGCGGCGGTGGCGCGGCCGGAGCGGGGGTTGACGATGAAGAGGGTTTTCAACGGGTGATTTTTCTAGCGGCGGATTGCGCCGATGGCGCGGATAAGAGATGAAATGCAGTTCCGAATGAAACCACTCCTCCATGTGCTCACGGGTCCGACGGCGGTCGGCAAGACCGAATGGGCGTTGCGCTGGGCGGAGGTGCGCGGCGCGGAGATCGTGTCCTGCGACTCGCTGCTGTTTTACCGGGGGATGGATCTGGGGACAGCCAAACCGACGGCGGCGGAGCGGGCGCGCGTACCGCATCATTTGATCGATCTGTGCGAGGTGACGCAGAGGATGGATATCACCGACTACGTGGCGGCGGCGCGGCGGGCCGTGGCGGAGATTGCGGCGCGGGGGCGGGCCGTGCTCGTCACGGGCGGCAGCGGGTTTTATCTGAAGAGTTTTTTGGGTCCGGTGGCGGACGAGGTGACGGTGTCCGCGGAATTGCGGGCCGAGGTGGGGGCGCTGTCTTTGGCGGAGGCGGTGGCGCAGTTGGAGAAGCTCAATCCCGCCGGACTCGGTGCGCTCGACGTGGCGAATCCCCGGCGGGTGGTGCGGGCGTTGGAGCGGTGTCGCGCGTCGGGGAAGACGCTGGCGGTGCTGGCGGCGGAATTTGCGCAGCGGCCGGGGCCGTTCGCGGAGTGGCGGGTCGCGCTCACGCGATTGGATCGCGCGCCGGTGGAGTTGGAAGAGCGCATCGTCGCGCGGGTGGGCGCGATGGTGCGGGAAGGGCTGGTGGAGGAGGTGCGGCGGCTGCGGGCGGCCGGGTTGGAGCTCAATCCGAGCGCGGCCGGGGCAATCGGTTACCGCGAGGTGCTCGCGGTGCTGGCCGGGGCGAGGCCAGAGGCCGGGTTGGCGGCGGAGATTGCGCGCAATACGCGGGCGCTGGTGAAGAAGCAGCGGACGTGGTTTCGCACGCAGCTGCCGGAGCACCGCGTGCTGGCGGCCGGAGCGGTGCGAGACGTGGGGGAACTGTTTGCGGAGTAGAACCGGCGGGGGCGGACCCAGCGGAGACCGGCGGGGGGAAGCTTACTTTGCGCGACGGTAGGTGTCGCGGTAGTAAACGAGGGTATCGGGGTTCACGATATGCACAACGCCGCTGCCGGCGGTGAGGAGGCAGAATTTCTTGTTGTGACGGCCGAGTTTGAAGGTGTCGGCGTTGAGCGTCATACCGTCCTTGGCCCCGAGTTCGAAGAACTGGATTTTTCCGTCGGAGGTGACGGTGATTGCGCGGTCACCGGGGAGATTGCCGGTCGTATAGCTGCCGACGGCATCGCGGCCGCGGGTGGCGACTTCGGCGGGGTCGGTCAGCAGGACGACCGCCTCGCTGATGTTGACGCTTTCCGTGTAGAAAACGGAGTAGAGCGTGTAGCCGTTCAGGCCGAGGCCGGCGATCAAAATGGCGAAAGCAATCGCGTAGTGCGGCGGGGATTTGGGCGCGGCGGCGGTGGACTCCGTGGCGATGGGAAGCGGCGCCGTGTGCGGGCGGTCGAGCTGGGCGGCGATCTCGGAAGCGGAGAGTTCGCTGTAGGGCTGGGTCGTATCGCGGGCGTTGTAGAGCAAGAGTTTGCCCTGGCCGGTGCGGATGAGGAAACGGCCGGCGGCGGCGGTGACCAGAATGTGGGGGTCGGCGTCGTGGTTTTGCCGCGCTTCGAGCTGCTGGAAGCGGCCGAGCAGTGCGGCGAACTCTTCGGTGGAAAGCGGGCCGAGTTCGGCGGCTCCGAGTGAAGAATCGGCGCCGGTGGTGTCGGAGGTCAGATTGACAGTGGTAACGGTGAACATGGGGGGCGCCTCAGTGTTCGATCACGTAAACGGGGTAATTGCGGAAGCCGAGCCGAAGGTTGCCGGTCTCAAGGCTGGCGTCGTCGATCCGCCGGTCCAGGTCGGCGAGTTGGATGCGGTCGGCGGAGACCACGTTTTCGGCGACGGAGGAGATAACGATGGCGGAGCGGTAGCGTTCGCCCTGCTGGACGGTGTTGGGCGACCACGTGTAGAGCCCGCCGATGGGGGTCGGGCGTTGCCAATTGGTCGCGCGGAGGTAGCCTTCCATCCCAGCGGGGAAGACCCCGGGCTCACTGTTGCCCGGGGGCCAGTCGCCGTATTCGTGCGCGTAGGACTGGAGGGCGCCCGTGAAAACCCGGAGGTCGTTGACGACGGCGGCGGACCGGGCTTCGAGGTTGGTTTTCTTGATCGCCGGCACGGCGAGAGCGGCGAGGACACTGATGATAAAGACTACGACGGAGAGTTCGATCAACGTGAACCCGGCATCGCTGCGGGGACGACGAGCAGGGTGGCGGGGGGAGTTCGAAGTGAAAGAGGTCAAGGGGTGGGGTAGGAAGGCACGGGGAGCGCGAAGGTTCAAGTCACGGTTTGGCCGAGGGGCGCGTGAGGCGCGTGTAAATGATGATGTGGGTGGCGATGAGGAGCGGGACGAGGAAGGTGGGCAGGAGGCTGAGGGGCAGATAAGTCATCACGCGCATTTGGAGGGGATTGGCCAGGTCGAGGCGGACCGCGGTCAGGACGACGAGGGCGATGTCGACCAGGCCGATGACGTTCCAGATGCGAATCGCGCGCTCGCGCGAGGCGTCGGCGAGGGGGGCGAAGACCACGACGAGGGCGAGGGTGGCGACGATAATATCACCGATACCCCCGGGCACAGCAAAGTCGGAGGGCAGGACGCCGCGCCGGGAGAGAACGAGGAAATAGAGGCCGACGAAGCGGGTAACGTGGAGTAAGACGAGGGTGCGGAGATCAAGCGCATCCACCCAGGCCCGGACGGTGGCGAGGCGAAAATACGCGAGGAGCAGCAACGCCGAGAGGCCGAGCACGACCGCGGGGACGCCGAATGGCGGGAGCCGCTGCAGGAGAAGTTGCTGGCCCACGAAAAACGCGGTGCCGAGCCAAAGCCAGAAAAAGAGGCGGACAACCAGGGCGGTGGGCATGTCGCAGAGAACCAAAGCCCGACGTGACCGAGGCGGCGAGCGTGGAAATAAAAAAAGCGCGCCGGGGACGGCGCGCTTGGGCAGAGGGAAGAAACGGATCAGGGCGACACAGCGCTCCCGGGATTACTTCGGGAGCAGGACGTTGTAGCGTTGGAGGGACGAACCTTCGAGGCGGTTGATTTCGCCGATGGCCTGACGGAGCGCGGCTTTGGCGGCGAGTTCGTTGAAGCGGGCGGTTTCCAAGTCTTCCTGTGCCTGGAGCACGAGGCGGGCGGTGGCGAGGCCGGCGTCGAAACGGGCCTTTTGGAGGTCGTATTGGCGGGCGCTGAGCTCGGTGGCCTTGGCGGAGAGGTCGACGGCCACGAGATTGGTTTCCACGGCGCGGACGGCGGTGCGGACGCTGACGATCAAATTTTGTTCGAGCTGTTCGAGGCGGATTTTCTGGGACTTCACGTTGGTCAGGGCGCTGCGGTAATTGGCTTTATCGGCCTGCTGGCCCCACGGCATCGAGTAGTTCAGGCCGAGACTCCAGTTATTGCCGTGTTCGCGCGGGAGGGAGCTGATGACGTCGATATAACCGTCCTTGGTGGCTTTCGCGGTGTAGCCAAGGGAGGCATCGAGATTGAGGGTCGGCTGGAGGTTGCGCCGGGCGGTGGCGAGATCGAGTTCGAGCTGTTTGATCGTATCCCGCTGGGCGAGGGAATCGGGATAGCGCTCGCGCGCGAGCTTGTAGGAGGAGGCGAAAGTGGGGGCGGTGGGCTTGTAGTCGTCGAACGCCACGGGGCCGGGACGGGTGTCGAAATCCGGCAGGTTGATCAGATTCAGGAGGGCATCCTCGCGATCGCTGACAATCTGCTGGGCCGTAACGAGGGCCCGGCGGGCGGTGGCGACGCCGAACTCGGCGGTCAGGACGTCGAGGTCGGTCATCACCCCGGTCGCACGGCGGGCTTTGTTTTCCTCGAAGAGGTTGAGGTTGCGGTCGAGGGTGAGCTGACGGATGCGAACGGTCTCGCGGGCGGAGACGAGATTGTAATACGCGTTCTCGGTGGAGGCGATGACGGTCAGAATGCGGCTCGTGTAATTGAGGTTGGCGATGTCGAGTCCGAGTTTGCTGCGCTCGAGTGCGGTGGTGGCGCTGACGCGGCCGACGCTGCGCAGGAGGGGTTGGCTCAGGGAGGCGGTGATCCCGTTGCCGAAGCTGGGATTGACGAGGGCATTCGTCGAGTTGGTGGCGCCGCGGGTGACGTTGGTGGAAAGACCGACGGTGCCGTTGGTGGCCTCGAGGCGTTGGGTGACGCCGACGCGGACAGAGGTGCTGTCGTTGCGGGGGCCCTCGGTCTGCGAGCCGTCGAGGCGGCTGGTGTTCGACGCGGCCTGATTGACGCCGCGGGTGGCAGCGGCGGTGAGGGTCGGGTCGAAGCCGGCGCCGGCGACGTTGACCGCTTCTTTGGCGTTCTCGGCCGTCAGGGTCTGAATCTGGAGGTCGAAATTTTTCTTCAGCGCAAGGCCGACGGCTTCCTCGAGGGCGAGCGGTTTGCCGGTCGGCGGGACGTAGGCGGTTTGGGCGCGAGCGGGCGCGAGAGTAGCGGCGAAGGCGAGGGCGAAGAGAGCGCGGGCGAGGTGGCGTGACATGACTTGGAAGTGAAGGAAGCTCAGCTGACGTTAAACACGGGAGGGGTTTGAAAGTTACTGTTTTTCGAACTCACCGCCGGAGGTGCGTTGGAGGACGGTGAAGCCCGCTTGTTTGGCGCGCGAGACGGAAAGGGGGGCGGAAAGTTTCGGGGAATTTACGGTCTGAATACCGAGTCGGCGCACGGTTTGTCCACAGGTCGGGCAGGTGGTGAGATCAGGGGCGCTCGCGTCCGACCGGTGTTCGAAGCCATCGCCGCACAGACGGCAGGGCGTCGACAGCGGGGCATAAGTGTGAAGCGGCATCGGCGGTCATTTCACGACGGCTCGGGGCCCGGCGGCGAGCCGAATCGCGTTGAGCGGCGGCGGGCGGAGATGAGCGGTTCAAGGCGGGTCGGCGAACGGGGCAGAAGATCCGGCGAGGCGGATCTTCGCGGCTGGCCAAAAAAGAAGCGCGTTGGGGGCAACGCGCTTCGCAAGGGGAGGTGACGGACGGCCGTCGGAGAGGGAGATTACGGAGCCTTGGGCTCGGATTTTTTCAGTTCTTTTTCGACGAGGTCGGAAATGTAGGAGCCGGCGCTCATGCGCGCGGTATAGCTCGCGATCTGCGCGCGCGTGGCGGCAAATTGCGGGTTTGCCTCGGAAAGGTCGGGCGCTTGCTTGTCGATCGCGTAGACGAAAATGCCCTTGTCCTGCGCGACGAGCATGTCCGAGACCTGGCCTTTTTCGAGACGGTCCAGGGCGCCGAGCACGGTGTAATCGGCGTCCTGCGGCCGGTTGCGGAGCGTGAAGGCAGCGAGACTCTTGGCTTCCATCTTCACGCCGGCGCCCGCGGCGGTGGCAGCCGGCTCGAAGGTGTCGCCGGCTTTGAGGCGGGTTTCAAGCTGGGCCTTGATGGTCTTGCCGAGTTCGACAAAACGGCGGCGCTTTTCGCCTTCGGTCCAATCGGCCGTGACCTTGTCGCGGACTTCGGCGAAAGCGGGCTTGCGGGCGGGCTGCGTTTCCTTCCAGAAAACGACGACGGCGCCGGCGGGAACATTGACGGCTTCGGAGTAGTAGCGGTCTTCGCGCGGGAGCTTGAAGGCTTCGGTCGCGACTTCGCTGGAGCCGCCGAGCTCGGCCGGGCCGGCTTCGCGGGTGAACGGGGCGAGGGGTTTCGCGGTCAGATTCAATTTGGCGAGGAACGCATCGATGCCGGCGGCGGGGACCCGGTTTTCATAGATCGCGAGCGAAAGATCGCTGGCGGCCTTGGCGGCGAGTTTCTGGGCGCGTTGGAGCTTGAGCGTGGCCTCGACCTGCGGGCGGGCGGCGGCGTAGTCCGCGGCGGGGTCGGATTTGGCAGGCGTCTTGTCATCGGCCGGCTTGACCTCGGGGGCCTTCGGGAAACGCGAGGGGTTCGCGTCGTAGTAGGCGCGTACGTCGGTCTCGGAGACGGTGACGGCGGAGAGGTAGTTGAGTGCGGAAAAATCGGCGTAGGTCGCCACAACGCGCGGCGGGATCTGATAGCGGGGCGCATCCTCCTCAAAAAATTTCGTGAGGTCGGCGTCGGAGGGCTTGAGCACGGGGGCGAAGCTTGCGTAGTCGGCTGCGGCGGTGGCGATGGTCCAGGTGGTGTCGGCGCGGGCGAGCTGGCTCTTGACGTCGGCGGGGAGCACGTAGCCCGGGCCAGAGATGAGTTTGTTGACCTTGTCGGCCCGGACGTCGGCGCCGATGACGCGGGCGATATCGGCTTCGGTGACGCCGCGAGGATTGGTTTTGAGGTTGTCGCGGAAAGTGGCGTAGGCCTTCGGGTCGAACTGGCCGTCCTGACCGGCGAACATGCGCAGGGTCTTGATCTGGTCGGTGATTTCGGCGGTGCTCGCTGCGGGGATGTGCCATTGGTCGGCGAGGTAAAGGGTGGCGGCGCGCTGGAAGGCGTAGTTCTGGATCTGGTCGGATTCGAGATTGCCGAAGGCACCCATCTGGAGGTTGGCGCTGAGGCCGGCGTCGCCCATCAGGCGGCTCTGGTCCTGTTGCAGGCTCAGGTT
The DNA here is from genome assembly GCA_044358025.1 of Opitutaceae bacterium. Classification (GTDB taxonomy): domain Bacteria; phylum Verrucomicrobiota; class Verrucomicrobiia; order Opitutales; family Opitutaceae; genus GAS368. The sequence continues at coordinate 11,271 of JBIKOK010000017.1, read as the reverse complement.
GTAGCCGAAGAAGGGGCGTTCGACGGTGCGGCGTTCACCATCACCAAGGCCCGGCGAGGCACCGATGGTGAAAACGAACGAAATGATGATGAGCACCAGCAGGACCGCGAAGATGGCGCGGAAGTGATGCTGAAAATACTTCTGGATCCAGGTAATCATGGGGAGAAAACGTCGCACGCTAGGTCGCTGGGGACGCGTGGCAAGGGCGAATTCGAGCGGGAGTTCGGGTGGGCGCGTTGACGTGCGGCCGGGTGGGCGCCCGGGGCTCAGCCGGAGCGTTTGTGCCCGAGGGTGAAGGGCGGACGGGATTCGTCGAAGGGGTGTTCGGTGAAAAGCGCCTCCAGACTTTTCTGGAAGAACGGATGTTCGCCGATGCGGTTGAGCGCGTCGTCGTAGTGGTGGAGGATGGGGTCGATGCGTTCGAGCGACTGCCCGATGGGATCGTCGCCAAAGTTGTCGTCGAGCGTTTTGAAATCGAACAGGTTGATCCGGCCCAAGGGGCGGGCGGGCTGGTAGCGGTGCTCGGTGGCCGGGGTGTTGGGCGCCGGGCGAAGGGTCGTGATCAGGTTCATCTCGACGAGCCGGTTGAGGCACTCGTTGAGGATTTGGGTCGGAACCTTCAGCAGGTCGCTCAGCTGGGAGGCGGTGACCGGCGGCAGGCAGCCCTGGAAGCGCCGGCCGATGGTGAGGAGGACGACGAGGGAGAGGCGCTCGCGCATTGACTCGGCGAGCTGGCCCCACGCGGCCTGGCTGTTGCGGAAGTGGACGTTTTGGACGGCGTAACTGATGACGCCGCCGATGAGGATGTAGAGCCAGAAGATGTAGAGGCCCAGCATGAGGACGAGGGGCACGGCCAGTTGCCCGTAGAGATTCTGCGTTTGGACGACGCGGCGGACGTAGAAGAACGCCACGAGATTATTGAGCATCAGGAGGGCGGCGACGACGAAGGCGCCGGCAAACGCGGCGCGCCAGAACACGTGGGTGTTGGGGATAACCCGATACACGAGGGTGAGCATCACCACGAGCAGGGTGAGGGAAAACGCGGGGAGCGACCAGCGGAGCACGGTGATCAGGCCCGCGCCGCCGGGGAGCCGGCTGAGGGGTTCGTTGAACACATTCACGGCGGCGCCGGCGCCGACGAGGGTGACGGAGGCAAAAAACAGGACCGCGCCGAGGGTGAGGATCGTCCAGTAAAACACGATGCGCATGAGCAGCGAGCGGCCGAGGCGGATGCCCCAGATGTCGTTAAAGGCATCCTCGACGGCCTTGAACATGAGGAGCACGATGAAGACGAGCGAGAGCGCGCCGAAGACGCCCCCGTAGCCCGAGCGCGCACTGGTGATGAAGCCGTTGAGCATCGACACGAGCTGGGGGTTCACAGCGTCGCCGACGGAAACGTTGGCGTCCTTCGCGGCCTGGAGGGAGCGGAGCTGGGGGGCGACCTGTTCGAGGAGGGAGCCGACGTGGTTGGCGACAAGATTGGGGTCGTCGTTCTTCCCCAGAATAAAGCCGCCGACGAGGACCGCGATGGCGATGAGCGGGCCGAGACTGAGGAGGGAACTGAAGCTCAGCGCCGCGGCGCGGCTCGGGACTTTGGTTTCGAAAAAGACCGTCCACGTGATCGAGATCACGCGCAGGCTGGCGTAAAACCAGCCGCGCGGGGACGTGTCCTTCAGGTGCCCGGGCGCCCAGATTTCCTTTTTCCAGACGTGGGTGACGTGATGGCTCAAACCGGCGATCCGCGCGGTGAGCGAGGGGGCAGGAGGACCGGCGTGCGACACGGGTCAATGCGAGAGCAGATACCAGGTCAAGGCGCCAAAGCCGCCGAGGGCGGCGCCGGCGGAAAGGAGGACCGGGAACATGCTGACAAATACGGTGCAGAGATAGAGCCCGGCGGCGGAGACCGCGAGCAGCGTGACGGGCAGCGCAAGACCCTGGGCGAAAAAGATGAAGCCGAGGAACCCGAGGCCGAGTGCGGCGCGGAAACGGACGAAGGGGTAGAGGCTGACCATGCCGAGGCCGAGCATGATGGCGAGGCCGACATCGAGGACGCCGAGGAGGATGATCGGCTGGGCGAAAATCCGGCCGGGCTCCCCCGACAGGATCGCGTCCGTGTTCGGCAGGATGGCGCCGACGGCGCTGATCGCGAGGGCGGCCACCACCGACCACATGCCGACCTTGGCGGCGCGCATCATTGCAATTTCCGGGTCCCTCTTGTCCGACGTGTCATCGGTGCGGCCCTCGGCGGCGGCGAGCATGTCGTCGACCGTGATGGCTTTGGCATTTTCGTCGGTTTTGTTGAGCGTTTTGATTTCCTTGGCCTTGAGCGCGAGTTTGCGTTTCTCGGGGAACACGGCGGCCATGAGTTCGGCGTTGGTGCTGAGCGCGAGCCACTGCTCGGCGGTGGCGTCGTAGATCAGCGTTTCAGCGGAGACCTGGCCGGCCTCGGCGAGGGACGTGAGCTGCTCGAGGTTAAAGGGGCCCCGGGCATCGGTGTCGGTCGCGTTGCGGAGGTAGATTTCCTGCGTGGCCATGGGCGGACGGTGGGCGGGGGGCGGGGGAGCGGCAAGAGTTTTGTCCGAGGGCGGTGCCGCGGGAGGGGCGGCGGGGGGCTCAGGCGGTCGGATAATCCCAGCCTTTGCGATAGGGGCGGCGGAGGAGTTGGTTGGCGGCGAGATCGTTGGGGATGGTTTCGCGTTCGCCGTCCCACTCGATGCTGCGGCCGAGTTTCAGGGAGAGCATGCCGAGGAGCGCCATGTTGGTGGCGAGCTGGGCCTCGCCGACGTCGCTCACGGGCTTGGTGCCGGTGCGGATGGCGTGGAGGAAATCAGCCCAGAGTTCGCGGATATTTTGCGAGTCGGGCTGGTTGAGCACGGCGGCTTCCGTGATCGGGGGCTGCTTCGCGTCGGAGGGATAAAATGTCCAGCCCTTCTGCCACCCCATATGGAAAATGCCCTTGGTGCCGTAGAAATAGCAGCCGACGTTTTCACCTTTGTCGGTGTGGTTGTTCCCGAAGCGGCGGTGTTCCCACTGCACGTCGAACGTGTCGAAGCTGAAGGTGGCGAGCTGATGGTCGGGGGCGTCGGTGGTCTGCTCGGTCGCGGTCAACACGGCGGGACCGGCGATTGGGCGGCCGCCGGCGGAATAGATGCGCTTCGGATATTTTTCGCCGGTGACCCAAAGCACTTGGTCGAGCCAGTGAATGCCCCAATCGCCGAGCGTGCCGTTGGCGTAGTCGAGGTAGTTGCGGAAACCGCGCGGGTGGATGCCGCGGTTGCCGGCGCCCTTGGCCGGATCGCGGGGATCGCCGCCGTTGAACGGCCGCAGCGGGGCGGGACCACACCACATGTCCCAATCGAGTTCCTTCGGGACCTCGACGGTGGGGAGCGGTTTCTCGGGGCCGCCCGCGTAGTTGACGAAGCAGCGCACCATGCCGATTTCGCCGAGCTTGCCGGAGCGGATAAACTCGCGGCCGCTGATGTTGTGCGGCGAGATGCGGCGGTGCGTGCCGACCTGGACGACGCGGCCGGTGGCGCGGGCGGCGTTCACCATGGCGCGGCCTTCGGCGACGGTGTGCGAGATGGGTTTCTCGACGTAGACGTGAGCACCGGCCTTCACGGCGGCAATCATCGGCAGTGCGTGCCAGTGGTCGGGCGTGCCGATGATGGCGATGTCGGGCTTCATCTCGGCGAGACATTCGCGATAATCTTTGAAGAGCTTCGGGGTGGAGCCGCTGCCGGCCGCGCCGTTTTTCATCGTCGGCTCGAACTGGCGCGAGTCCACATCGCACAACGCGACGAGTTCACAGGCGCCGCTGGCGAGGGCCTCCCGGAGGATGTTGTTGCCCCACCACCCGCAGCCGATGAGGACGGTGCGGAATTTTTTCCCACCGGATTTTTCGGCGGAGCGGAGCGAGAACGGCGCGGCGGCGAGGGCGGCGGTGGCGGCGGACGTGTGGAGGAAGGAGCGGCGGTTCATGGGGGAAAGGCGGGGGCGGATTGTCGGGGCGGGGCGCGGCAGGGATTCAGGTTTTCAGGCCGAGGCCGATGTGGTCGCGGAGGTAGGTGATCGACCGCGCGAGTTCGGCTTTTTGGAATTCCTGCGTGGCGACTTTGCCTTCGGGGCCGGCGGGGGCTTTCCAGGCCGTGAGGGGTTGGCCGCGTCGGGCGAGGGCTTCGAACTTTGCAAGCGCGGCCGGGCGCTTGTCGTAGTATCTCCAGAAGTCGGCCTGCTTGTAGGGAAAGGTGCGTTGCGAGCCGGAAATCGTTTCGATCATGATCGGGACGTGCGGGCAGAGCTGGGCCCAGCGGGCGGCGTAGGCTTTCCAGTCGATCAAGCCCTCGCCGGCGGCGGTCCATTGGACGGCGGCGCCCTCGGGGGTGTCCCAAATCTGCTCGTCGCGGAGGCTCGAACAAACCGTGTAGCGTCCGAGATTTTCGAGTACGTCCATCGGATCTTCGAGGGTCCAGGCGGCGTTGCCCGAGTCAATGTTGGCACCGACGTAGTCCTGGCCGGCGGATTCGATGAGTTGGACGAGTTCCCAGGAGTGGAGGTCGCCGGCGTGGTTCTCGATGGCGATTTTTACGCCGAGATCAAGGGATTGGGAGCGGCAGGCTTTGAGGACGGCGACGGTGTCGGCGATGCGGGCCTGGATGCCGCCCTCGGTTTTGCGGTCCTCCATGGTGCCGAGCACGACGCGGAAGACGGGGGAGCCGAGGGCCTGGGCGACACGGAGGCCGAGACGGAGATGTTCCTCGGCGGTGCCGCGGTTGGGGCGAAACGCTTTGGACGTGGGGCAAATGCTCCAGCTGCCGACGTAGAGCGCGACCGCGACATCGGCGGCGCGGCGACGGAGTTCCCGGAGCGGGGCGTCGTCGAGGCTGGCGAAGGCGTCGAGGTCGGAGATCAGGAGGGCGTCGAGTTTGAGTGCGGCGGCGTGATCGATGAGCGCGGGGGCCTTCCAGCCCATGGCGCGGACGGCGAAGTTGTCCATCCCGAGGCCGATTTTGGGAGCGGCGGATTTCGCGTGGGCGGCGAAGAGGCGGGAGGCGGCGGAGGTGGCGGCGGTCGCGGAAGCGGCGACGGCGAGCGTTTGGAGAAACGAGCGGCGGTGCATGGGGTGGAGGCGCGTGGTGCGCAGGGGAGAGCGAAGGACGGAGAATGCGCTGTGTCGAGTGCGCGCGGATGAAAAACTAACCGCCGCCCGCGAGGGCGACGAGGGCTTTGAGTCGGGTGATGTCGGTGAGCGAGGTTTTGGCGACGAAGCCGCGGGCGTGGGTGAAGTGAACTCCGGGTTGTCCCGCAATGCGGCTGAAGTTCAGGCGCGCGTTGTCGCGATACCGCGAGAGGCCGTAGCCGGCGCTGCGGCGGTCCGGGCTGACGGTGCCGACGACGCGGGCGGCGAGGTTGCGAATTGCGATGAAGCGGTCGATCCCCATGGACGGATCGTCGGGCAGCGGGTCGGTGCGCGGGAGAAAGAGGATTTCCGCGGGAGAACCGGCGAGATCGACGGTCCAGATTTCCGCGTGCCGTTCGATGAAATCGAGCCGGGTACGGAGGGAATTCAGGTAGTCGAGAAGGTCCTCGCCGATCATGCGCATCATTTCCCAGAGGGGCTGGCCGGGCTCCAGCCGGGCGGCGAGGGCGAAGCGGCGCAGGAGCGTGAGGTCGACCGGCGAGTTGAGTTTGGCGAGGGCGTCGGACGACACGCCGAGCCATTGTGCGGTGGCGTGCGGGCCGCGGCAGTCGAACCACTCGGCGGTTTCGAGCCAGTCGCAAAACAGGCGGGCGTCGTCGTAGAGCCCGAGGTGTTGAAGGACGAGCGAGAGCGAGCAGGTCGGCGGGTGATCCTTGGCGAGCTGGTGGTGGTCGAAATTGTGGAGCGCGGGATCGTGGTGATCACCGACATCGACGACGGCGGTGGCGGGAGTGGCGAGGTCGGCGGGCGTCGGTTCGCGGCGGACGAGCGGCACAGGGTGGAGCGCGAGGAGGACGGAGCAGGCGAGAAACTCGTCTTTATGAGCGCTGCCGGGGTGCGTGAGGATCGTGGAAAGAGCGGTCATGGTGGCGGGATGGTTGGGCTGGCCGGCTGATCGGGCGAGGGCAAAGAAAAGCCCGGGCTTGAGAGCCCGGGCCGAAAGGGGGGGGCGGGCGGGCCGCGACCGGGGGCGCGATTACCGCACGACGCGGGCGCCGCCGCCGCCGATGGTCTTCTCGACTTCCTTGCGGGTCGCCATCGAGGTGTCACCGGGAGTCGTCGAGGCGAGAGCGCCGTGGGCGGCGCCATACTCGACGGCCTTTTTCGGGTCGTTGAATTCCATGAAACCAAACTGCACGCCGGACGCGAAGCTGTCGCCGCCGCCGACGCGGTCGAGAATCTCGAGGCCGGGATACGGCTTGCTCTCGTGGAACTTGCCGTCGTGCCAGAGGATCGCGCTCCAGTCGTTTTTCGTGGCGGTGATGACGTGGCGCAGCGTGGTCGCGGCGACCTTGAAGTTCGGGAATTCGCTTACGGCGGTCTCGATCATCGCCTTGAACGCGTCGGTTTCGATGTGGCCGAGGGTCTCGGCGCCCTTGACGGCGAAGCCGAGGGAGGCGGTGAAGTCCTCCTCGTTGCCGATCATGACATCGACATACTTCGCGATCTCGCGGTTGACCTCCTGGGCCTTTTTCAGACCGCCGATGGTTTTCCAGAGCGAAGGGCGGTAGTTGAGATCGTAGGACACAATGGTCCCGTATTTCTTGGCGGCCTTGACGGCCTCGACGGTGAGTTCGGCGGTCGAGGCGGAGAGGGCGGCGTAGATCCCGCCGGTGTGGAACCAGCGGACGCCGAGTTTGCCGAAGATGTGGTCCCAGTCGATGTCGCCGGGCTTGAGCTGGGAGGCGGCGGTGTTGCCCCGGTCGGGATTGCCGACGGCGCCGCGGATGCCGAAGCCGCGCTCGGTGAAGTTGAGGCCGTTGCGGACCGTACGGCCGATGCCGTCGTCTTCGCGCCACTGGATGAAATCGGTGGAGACGCCGCCCTGCATGATGAAGTCCTCGACGAGGTGACCGACCTCGTTGTCGACGAAAGCGGTGACGACGGCGGTTTTGTAACCGAAGCATTTGCGGAGGCCGCGGGAGGTGTTGTATTCGCCGCCGCCTTCCCAGACTTGGAAATTGCGTGCGGTGCGGATGCGGCCCTCGCCGGGATCGAGGCGGAGCATGACTTCGCCGAGCGAGATTTGATCGAAGGCGCAGGAGTTGGCGGGTTTGATGGAGAGGCTCATGGTGGAAGAAAAGTGAACGGGACGGGCAGCGAGGGATGGCCCACGGAAGACCCGGAAGAGGGCTGAGCCAAGAACGCGGTGGGCGGCCGGTCAATTGTGGATTGCGGACAGCTGTGTCAGCGGGCGGGTCTCGGTTTCCTGCAGCGCCTATTTTCTCCGGGGTGGGCCGTGCGCGGTTCAACGAGTCAGGCCACGACCTGCGATCCGCCGCCCGCGGAGCGACCGCCGCCGCGGATGGCGCTGGCAGGAAAGTGAGAGAGCCTTGCCTCAGCCAAAGCCCGATCGGGCACCACCCGGCAAAGGAGGCTAGTTCGCGGCGAGAGCGGCTTGGTAGCGGTGGAGGGCTTCGATGAAGTAGTCGTCGCCGTCGTTAATCGGCACGTCGATTTCGCTTTGGTTGGGCTTGTGGCCGGTGGCGTGCCTGAGGATGAAGTTGCCGTTTTCGCCGAGCTTGGCGCGGTAGGCGGGCGAGGAGAGGCTGCGAAGCTGTTGCTCGGCGAGGGCGCTGTAGCGCTTGGCGTCAGCGGCGCCGACGAAGGTGCGGAGTTCGAGGAGCGCGGAGCATATGATGGCGGCGGCGGACGAGTCGCGGGGTTCGTTGGGAATGCCGGGGTCGTCGAAGTCCGAGTAGGGGATCTTGTCGGCGGGAAGGCGGGGGTGGCTCAGGATCAGGGCGGCGATTTTCTGCGCCTGGGCCAGGTAAGCCGGGTTCTTGGTTTCGCGGAACATCATGGTGTAGCCGCAGAGGCCCCACGCCTGGCCGCGGGCCCACGCGGAACCGGCGGCGGCGCCCTGATGAGTGGCGCGCGAGCGGATCGCGCCGCTGGCGGGATCGTAGTCGACGACGTGAAAGCTGCTCCCGTCGGGACGGAAGTGGTTCTTCAGGGTGGTGTCGGCGTGGGTGGTCGCGATTTCACGGAAACGCGGATTGCCGCCGACGCGGGATGCCCACAGCAGGAGTTCAAGGTTCATCATGTTGTCGATGATGACGGGGAAATCCCAGCCGAGGCGTTTGTCCCAAGACTGGATGGCGCCGACTTTGGGATTGAAACGGGTGCAGAGGGACTCGGCACCGGTGAGGAGGATGTCCCGGCAGGAGGCGTCCGCGCCAAGGCGGAGGTCGTTGCCGAAGCTGCAGTAAAGCACGAAGCCGAGGTCGTGCGTGCTGCGGTTGTTTTGGGAAGGTTCGAGTCCGGCCGTCTGCGCGATGGCGGCGGCGCGGAGGTTGGCGTCACCGGTGGCTTCGGCGAGATACCACAGCGAGCCGGGGGGAGAAACCGCGGGTCCAGTCATTAAAGCCGATGAGTTTGATTTCGCCGTTTTCGAGTGTGCGGGGGTAACCGGCCTTGCCTTTGAGCTGTTCGAGCATGCGGCCGGATTGGGCGGCGGCGAAGGTGAAATCCTCCCGGACAATTGCGGCGAGCGGGGCTTCAGCGGCCTCGAGACCGGCGGCGGCAACGAACAAGGCGAGGGCAGGATGGAGGCGGCGGGGGAGCGTCATGGGTTTCAGGGAGACGAAGCCAACGACAGGAGTGCCGGGAAGCAGGCTTGGGCGGCCAACACCCTTGGTGCATGTGCCGTTAAGCATCCGGCAGAGCCCCGGCGTGCACTGGGGACGACCGGGTGCGCACGGGAGCGGACCGGGCGCGTTTGTCGCGCCCTTCGAAATGATCAGCCGCCCCGATCTACGCCTTCTTCTTCCGGACGTTCTTCGCTTCGATGTTCAGGTAGGTCTTGTTGAGCATCTGGCTCTCGTAGAGTTCGAGGAGACGGACGCCCTCGCGCGGTTTGACGATGTCTTTGCGCGTGGCGGCGTCGATCTGGGCCTTCATCTTGCGGCAGAGTTCCTCCTGCTGGTATTGCACGCCCTCGAGGACGTCGGCGATGCGGCTGCCGCTCAGGGCTTCCTCGATGTAGAAACCGTTGGGCTCGTCGTTTTCGAGGAAGACGTGGACCTCGTTGACGCGGCCGAAGAGGTTGTGGAGATCGCCCATGATATCCTGATACGCGCCGGTCAGGAACACGCCGAGGTAGTAGGGTTTCCCGTTGAGGGGATGCAGGGTGATGTAATCCTTCGTGTCCTGCAGATCGATGAACGAGGAAATCTTGCCATCGGAGTCGCAGGTGATGTCGGCGAGGATGGCGTTGACAGTGGGTTTTTCCTTGAGGCGGTGGAGCGGGGCGACCGGAAAGAGCTGCTTAAGGGCCCAGTGGTCGAGCAGCGACTGGAAGACGGAGAAATTGCAGACGTATTGGTCGGCGAGGAGCTTGTTGAGATCGTGGAGTTCCTCGGGCTGGTAACCGGAGTCGCGGCCCTCCTTCGCGATCTGTTCGCAGATCTGCCAGTAGATCGATTCGGCGGCGGCGCGGTTTTCGAGGTCGAGGTAGCCGAGGTTGAAGAGCGAGAAGGATTCCTCCTTTTTCTGCAGGGCGTCGTGGAAACGTTCGAGGCGGCCGAGCTTGCCCTTGTTCTTCAGCATGACCTCGAGGTCGGTCACGACCTTGTGTTTCACCTTGGGCTGATGCTGCTGGCCGAGGGACTCGTGTTTGTTGATCCGCTCGAAGACCTCGACGACGAGAAGGGAGTGGGGGGCGACGATCGCGCGGCCGGATTCGCTGACGATATCGGGCACGGCGACGCCGGAGGAGGTGCAGATGTCGCGGATGTTGGATACGACGTCCCGGGCGTATTCCTCCATCGAGTAATTCATCGAGCTTTCGAAGTTCGTGCGCGAGCCGTCGTAGTCGACTCCGAGGCCGCCGCCGACGTCGAGGTAACCCATCGGGAAGCCCATCTTGTCGAGCTGGCAGTAGAACCGCGTGGCCTCGATGACGGCATTCTTGATGGTGATGATGTTCGGCACCTGCGAGCCGATGTGAAAGTGGACGAGGCGAAGGCAGGATTGGAGTTTGGCTTCGCGGAGTTTTTCGCAGGCGAAGAGGATTTCGGCGGTGTTGAGGCCGAACTTGGCGTTGTCGCCGGTGGACATGGCCCACTTGCCCTCGCCGCGGGTGAGGAGCTTGGCGCGGAAGCCGATCATGGGCTTCACGCCGACCTCCTGGGAAATCTTGATGATGTCGTCGACCTCGGCGAGTTGCTCGACGACGAGGATGATTTTCTTGCCGAGTTTGCGGCCGAGGAGGGCGAGGCGGATGTAGTCGTGGTCCTTGTAGCCGTTGCAGATGATGAGGCGCTGCGTGCCCTCGTGCATCGCGAGGGCGATCATGAGCTCGGGCTTGGAACCGGCTTCGAGGCCATAGTTGAAATCCTTGCCGGCGGAGACGATCTCGTCGACGACCTCGCGGAGCTGGTTGACCTTGATCGGGAAGACGCCGCGATAGCTGCCCTTGTAGCTCTCTTCCTTGATGGCCTTGGCGAAACAGGCGTTGATCTGAACGACCCGGTGGCGGAGCAGGTCTTGAAAGCGGATGACCAGGGGGGCCTTGAGGCCCATGCCGACCGCCTCGCTGATCACATCGAGGACGCGGATGCCGCGACCGTCGGCCAGGGGCTGGACTTGGACGAAGCCGCCGTCGTCCACTGAGATGTGGCCGGAGCCCCAGCGCTTAAAACCGTAGTGTTCTTCGGACTTGGCGACCGACCAGGCGGAGGAGGATTTGTTTTTCAACGAGGTGCGAGGGAGACGGGGGAGTTATGGCTTGCTTTCGAGAGTGCGTAATCAGTTAGATGCATGTTTTCTTTTTTCAAATCACGTAACACGCAATGATGAAAATGTTCTCAATGATGTCCGCTCCCGAATTTCTTGCCCAAACCGCCGCCCCGGCGGCCGGACCCGGCGGTGGTGCGGGGTGGCAGATTTTGGTTTTTTACGCCCTGATCGCCGGCGGATTTTATTTTCTGTTTATCGCGCCGCAGCGCAAGAAGCAGAAGGCCCTTGAGAAAATGCTTTCGGAGTTAAAATCAGGTGACGAGGTCATCACGACCGGAGGAATCTTCGGCGTGATTGCGAACGTGAAGGACGACCGTTTTGTCGTCCGCATC
>JBIKOK010000349.1:0-5122 GCA_044358025.1 Opitutaceae bacterium | reverse complement strand
GCGTCCGCCACGAACGATGTTCGAATGATGCTCGAATGGTTCGATGACTTCTGAGCGGGGCCGACAAACGCGCGAAAGCACGTTAGGGATATTGCGTCTCTTCTTATCATGATTTGAAGGTGCCTCGAATTAGTGGACACAGACAACCGGGTTGACGGGTAGCTGTTTGGTCGCTTCCGAGGACAGGAGCCGAAGAGCTTGCCGCAGGAAGCGACCAAACAGCGGAGGATACGGGGTCGACCGGTTTGGGCAGCACGAAAGGCCAACTATGAACCAGCCAGCACGAAAAGGGACCGGGCAAACGCCCCGGCGCAAGTTCGACGAAACCTACAAACGCCACGCGGTGGAGTTGACGCTCCACGGCGACCGCACGGTGATCGCCGTCGCGAAGGAATTGGAGCTGCCTCCGTGGCAGCTGTATGAGTGGCGCAAGTTTTATGCACCGCGCCCGGGTGCGGCGGGTCCGGCGCCGCAGACGCTGGAGGACGCGGTGCAGGAGAATGCTCGCTTACGCGCCGAACTCATCCGGATGCGCGAGAGGGAGAGTGTGCTAAAAAAATCGTTGGGCATCCTCTCCGAAACGCCCGAGAGCGGTATGCCCAGGTTGAAGCGATGAAGGGCGAACACCCAGTCCAATTGCTGTGCGCACTGCTGGAGGTGGCGCCCAGCGGTTATTACCGTTGGCGGCGGGGCGACCCGAGCCAGCGGCAGCGTGAGGATGCGGCCATTGCCGCACAGATCGTGGTCGCGCACGAGGCCAGTCGTGGCACCTATGGGGTGCCACGTATCCTCGACGATTTGCGCGACGTGGGCACCCGCACGAGTAAACGTCGCTGTGGTCGGCTCATGCGGGCGGTGGGCCTACGCGGCCGCAAGAAGCACGCTCGTCAGCCTCGGACCACCGACAGCCGCCATGCTCAACCTGTCGCGCCCAATCTCATCGCCGAGCGTCCTGCTCCCACCGGCCCCAATCAGTGTTGGCTGACCGACATCACCTACCTGAAAACGGCCGAAGGCTGGCTTTATCTGGCGGCCATCCTCGATCTGTGGAGCCGCAAAATCGTCGGCTGGGCCTGTGCGCCCACCTTGCATACCAGTCTCGTCTTGGCCGCCCTCACCAATGCCCTGCAACGTCGGCAACCCACCGCAGGACTCCTCCATCACTCGGATCGCGGCAGCCAGTATGTCGACGGCGACTACATCGACGCGCTCCTCGCTGCTGGCATTGAACGGAGCATGAGCCGCGCTGGTAATTGCTACGACAACGCGGCGATGGAATCGTTCTGGAGCACTCTGAAGACCGACACCGGACTGGATGAGGCGATTCCGGACAGTCGCCGTCACACTGAGCTTGCCGTCTTCGATTACATCGAGACGTTCTACAACCCGACGAGACGCCACAGCTCGCTCGGTAATATATCCCCTGTGGTATTTGAAAAACAAAATACACTAAACAAAAGTAAAGCCGCCTAAATTAGTGTCCATTTTTTCGAGGTAAGCCCAGTCCTGACCCATGCTTTTCTTTTATTTTTCGTGACCGGTTTCAGTTCGTTGACGCCTTTGCTTCGATTGAGTCCTTGGATACGGCGATTGGTTGAAGCTTTTCGATTTCGTTTTGATCGGTGGGCTCAGTCCTTGAAGCTTTGTCGCTTCGTGATCGTTCACTGTGTTGAGAGGGTTAAGGTCGTGAGTCGTAGTTTTGGTTGTTCGATTGTAGGTTCGTCGCGGTCGTTTGGATGGAGTGGAGGTGGGGCATGTTGACCATTCAGAAGTGTAAGGTTTTCAGTCACGCATTGGGTGAATACCTTCGGCAGGCGGACTACTATTCGCAGGGCATGAAAGTTGAAGGCCAGTGCTTCGGGAGGCTCTGTGACGCGGTTGGTTTGGTCGAAGGAGCGGCGATCTCCGACGAGGCGTTTGACCGGGTTGCCAGCAATCACCATGCAGCCACGGGCGAGCAGCTCACGGAGCGGATGGCTGCCGGCCGCCGCGCCGGCTATGACGCCACGTTCAACGCCCCCAAGTCGGTCTCGATTCAGGCGTTCATCGGCGGCGACGACCGACTCGTTGCGGCGCACGAGACTGCCGTGACGGAGGCACTGCGCGAGTTGGAGACTTTCGCCGCCCACCAGCAGGGCCGCCGTATCAACAAACACTACGTGACCAGCGGCCAAATTGCAGCGGCGGTCTTCTGCCACGGCGAGAGCCGTGCCCTCGACCCGCATCTCCATTCGCACGCGTTCGTGTTCAATGTCGTTCAAAGTGGTTCAAACTCACGGCTGCTCGCCCTCGAATCTTCGAACATCTTTGAACGCGCGCCCTATCTCACTGAAGTCTATCGCAACGCCCTCGCCCGCGAAGTTCAAAAACTCGGCTACGCCATCGAGCGCCGCAAGAACGGCTTCGAATTGGCTGAAATGCCTTCGAATTTGCTCCAACGCTTCTCGAAGCGAGCCGCCGAACGCGACCGCGCCATCGCCGTGCGTGAAGCCGAACTCGGTCGCGAACTTACCCATGACGAAATCGCCGTCTTGGTCCGGGAAACCAGGGCCAAAAAGCAATACGAGTTGACCCCCGACGAAGTGCGCCAACGCCAGTTTGCCCAGGTGAGCGACAGCGAACTCAGGCACCTCCGCGCGCTGCTCGCCCCCGACAGGCGCACCGCAATGGACCGTGTGCCGCTCTCCACCGCGATCACGCGGGCCATCGAACACGTGTTCGAGCGGAAGACGGTCGTCCCAGTCCATGAATTAACCACCGAAATCCTCCGCCAATCCTACGGCCAGCACCCGCTAAACGCCATCAAAGAGGCCGTCGCTGGTGGCCACCATGCCGGCCTCCTTCACGCCGACGGCAAGGTGACGACCCGCGCCGCGCTCGATTTGGAACGCGCGCTGGTTGCGCAGCTCAACACTGCCGCCGGCACGATGACCGAACTGGGCTATCTCATGAGCGCCGCAGGTGAGAAATTATCCAAGGAGCAGCGGACGGCGGTCTCCCTGATCCTCAATTCCGGAGACCGCGCAGTGGTGCTGCGCGGTCGGGCTGGGACGGGCAAGACCCACACGCTCGCGAGTGCCATCGAGGGTATGGCGTCCGTCACACGAGAGGTCGCGTGCTTCGCTCCCAGCACCCAAGCGGTGGAGATACTACGGTGCGACGGAGAAGAGCAGGCGCAGGCTGGCCGCATCGCGGCGGCGACCGCCTTGCGCAATACGCAGACCATTCAGCGGCTGTTAGTGGATCCGGTCATGCAGGCATCCATTCGGAACAGAGCCGTCATCATCGACGAATATGGCCTGCTTTCAATCCGTCAGCTCAAGGCAGTGGTCGATCTGGCGGAGAAGCACCACGCCCGGCTCGTGCTCGTGGGCGACTCGGGCCAGCACAAGAGCGTCGAGGCCGGCGATGCGGCGCGGATCGTCGAACGCGAATCGCGCGCCACCGTCGCCGAATTGCGCGACGTCCGTCGTCAATCCGCCAATCCCGCCTACCGGGCCGCCGCGGAGGCCCTCGCCTCCGGAAAGATCGCCGAAGGATTGGGCAAGCTGGATGCGATGGGAGCGATCGTTGAGGTTGAAAACCCGACCGCGCGCCGGGTCCAGATTGTCAACGAATGGTTCGAGGCCACGCAGGAAACGAAATCCGTCCCGACGAAAAACGGCTCACAAGAACGGGCGAAGACGGCATTGATGGTGGCGCCGACGTGGGCCGAAATCGACTCGCTCAACCTGCACGCCCGGGAAAAACTCCGCGCCGCCGGCAAGCTCGCCCGCGAAGAACAGACCATCACGTCGCTCCGCGCAAAAGATTGGACGAAGGCGCAACAGAAAGCCGTGCACAACTACCAGCCCGGTGACGTGCTCGTTACCCACAAGGCCACGAAACACTTCGCGAAGGGCAACGAGTTACGCGTCGTCCGAAAAGAAAAGGGTCGATTATTCGTTGCGCGCGGCACCGAGGAAATTTCCGTCTCGCCGCGCCAGTCCGGCCTGGCGTGGACCGTGTGCGAGGAGCGCCCCTTGGCTGTCGCGCCCGGCGAACGTCTGCGCCTCCGCGCGGTCGGCCGCGTCGTTGGTGCGGACGGAGAGTCGCGGCGGATCGCAAATGGCACCGCCGTCATTGCCCGTTCAGTCGATGCCGATGGCCGTTTGGTGCTCGCCGACGGCTCAACCTTGCACACCCGGCAGGTGGTGCATGGCTATGCGATGACGTCGCACGCCGCGCAAGGGCTCACCGTGGACAAGGTTTTCGTCGCCGGGGCAATTTCGCAGGAGGGATTGTATGTGTCCGCGACCCGCGGACGAGAGGGCATCCGTGTATTTGTGCCCGACCAGGAATCGTTACTCCGTGCCGGTGGGCTCAGGAGTGAGGCACGGATGTCGGCTTTGGAGTTTATGCGTCAGCATGCGCTCGGGACGGACCTCGCGTCGGTCATGGCTCGCGGGTGGCGTCACCTCCTGCGGGTGAGGGCGCACTTTCTCGCAATCTACCCTTTGCCCGAAGCGCACGATGGCACCCGCCAATTTGAGCGGACGACGCAAGAGGCTTTAACCCGCCCGGTGCGGAACCCGCGCCCTCAGGACGATGGCTACAGCTCACGTCCCAGCACCGCGAGACATCACGAGACCCCACGAATCAGAATGAGGATGTAACCAACCATGCTAAAAGGATCAAAACCAGAAGACCTATCGTCGTCAGTGTGCTGCTTGGAAACACGGGAAATCCCGGGGGTATTTCTGCGAATGCAGTCAGCCCGGGAGCAGGTGGCGCTGCCGTATTCCTCGCTGATCAAGCTGGAGCTGAAAAACGACGCGACCGCGGTTGAATTGTCCTACGTGACCCATCGCGTGATCATCACCGGAAGAAATCTTGCCGAGGTATATCAAGCGGTGGCCGAGGCGCAGGCGCGGGTGATCTCGGTGGCCACGACCGATTTCACTGGGGAATTTCTCATGCCGCCTCATCGAGCGCTCGTGCGTGAAATCCGGATCGAACCGCTGGATGCGGACGAACGTCGTAGGCAATAGAGCATTTTTTGTTTTGATCAGTAGGGATGATGGCGCCCTGTTGACGGATTTTATTTTTTTGCGGTCGCGGGTGTGGCGGTTGGTGAGGGGAG
>JBIKOK010000348.1:0-5140 GCA_044358025.1 Opitutaceae bacterium | reverse complement strand
AGGCGCCGGAGAAGTTGAGGCAGAGGAGTAGCATGTAGGCCTCCTTCACGGTGCCGCTGTTCATGAGTGCGAGGTTGGCGACGATGAGGCCGAGGGCCCAGCGCGCGGTGGGCGCGCGGGGCGCCGTGGGCGCGCCGGGCGCCAGTTGAAGTTGTGACGGTGAAGTCGAGGCGGTCGAGGCGGGCGTAGTGGCTTCGGTGACACGCAACCAGCAGTAGAGCACCCAGGGGGCGTAGCAGAGACTGAAGAAGGCGGGGTGGTTGAGGCGGTAGAGGAAGAAGCCGACAAACGGGGCGGCGAGGGTGACGAGCAGAGCGGGGAGGAGGGAGAGGAGCGGAGAGGGAGAGAGGGGGAGAGGGGGAGACGGGGAGAGGAGCGGAGAGGGAGAGAGGGGGAGAGGGGGAGACGGGGAGGGGGGCGACCGGGTGAGGCGGAGGACGATGAGGCCGAGGGCGGTGGCGAAGAGCCATTTGGCGACGAGGTATTTGGCGTCCCAGGCCCAGGCGGCGCCGTTGGCGGCGATGACGAAGAGGTGGAGGGGGTCGCCGAACATCGACTGGCCTTGGGCGAGGAGGGGGACGCCGCCGGCGTTGTAACGGTTCCAGAGCGGCAGCTCGCCCTGGGCGAGGGCGCGGTGCTGCATCATGGAAAACGGGACGTGTTGCCACATGACGGCGCCGACATCGGAGCCGCGGACGTCGACGGTTTGGCCGCTTTTATAGCCGGGGAGGGTCGGGTAGGCGTCGTAGAGCAGGACGGTGCCGAGGTTGGGGGAGACGTAGCTCTGGCCGAGGAAGACGACGGGGTAGGCGCTGGCGATGACCGCGAGGGCGGCGAGGAGGGCGACGGCGCGGGCGGGGCGGGCGGCGAGGGCGCAGGCGAGCGCGGCGAGACGGGCGCGGACGCGGCCGGCGCGGTCGAGGCCGAAGAGGAACGTGGCGAGGATGGCGAAGACGGCGGCGGAGCGGGGGAGCCAGCCGTGGGTGAGATCGGCGAAGGTGGCGGCGACGACGAGCGGTGGGGCGAAATCGACGACGAGCTGGGGGTCGTTGGCGCCGGGGGTGACGATGAGTTCGAGGCGGCCGTCGCGTTCGCGGAGGGACTGGATGTGTTGGGCGGGCTTGAGGTCGCGGAAAGGGAGTTCGCGGATGAGGCGGGAGCCCTGGCCGACGACGCGGACGGAAGTGAAGTGGACGGTGCCCTCGCGGTCGATGGGGTCGAAACGGAACGAGCGGTAGGAGCCGGGCGGGAGGGGGAGCCGGTAGGTGACGGGGTCGGGGGACTTGACGAGGTTGACGCGGGAGACGGCGGCTTCGCTGATGCCGGCGCCGGAGTCGTAGTAGAGCACGATTTGCCCGGGGCCGGAGGACGCCATGCGGACCTCGAGGGCGAAGAGGGCGGAGGACGTTTTCGCGAGGGGCAAGAACGGCACGACGACGAGCGCGCCGAGGAGGGCGGCGACGAGGAGGGCCGGGAGCGTGAACAACTTCATGCGAAGCGGGGAGGGTCGGGGCAACGGGCGGGGTGCGACAAGGTTTTATCCGCGCGTCAGCGCCGGCGGGCCACGACGAGGAATTGGCGGCCGAACCAAGGCCAGACGAACGGCAGGCGCAGGTAGAGGCGGACGAAGGCCATCGGGTAGGACGGCTGGTTGATGGTGGTGTAGGGCAGGAAGCGGGGGACGGCGCGCTCGACGCGGTAGCCGTTGTTGTCGAGGGCTTCGGCGAGGGAGAGTTCGGTGAGCGAGAGGAAGTGATCCCAGAAATCCCAGTAGGCGCCCTGGACGAATTTGATGTTGGGGCCGAGCGCGATGAGTTGGCCCCCCGGTTTCAAACAGCGGGCCGCTTCGATCAGGGTGAGCTTGAGGGCGAGTTTATCGGGGAGGTGTTCGAAGAAATTGCTGGTGAAGACGACGTCGAGCGACTGGTCGGGCAGATCCCAGCGGAGGGAGCAGTCCTGGAAGAGGAATTTCACGGCGGGGTCGAGGTGTTCGGTGGCCTTCGGGTTGAGGTCCATGGCGAAGCGGGGGCCGCAGCGGACATGGTTGATGAACTCGCCGTAGCCGCAGCCCAGATCGAGCACGGCGGCGCCGGGCGGGATCATCGGTTGAAAGAACGAGGCGACGAGCGTGCGCCAAAGCCGAATGCGATAATCGACCCGTTCCTGTTTGAAACGGCGTTCGTAAATGGCCTGGAGCTCGCGCGGATCTTTGACGCTGGAACTCATACCGGGGAGGGCCAAGGCCGAGAACGGGAGTAACGGGAGGGGGACATGGCGTGGAAGGGAAGGTCGGCCAAGGGCGGGGAGGAGGACAACCCCTTAGGGGTGGCGCGCGGCGCGGGCGGTGAAGGCGAGCCAGGCGAGGAGGCCGCCGACGAGCAGCCAGGTTCCGTGCTGGGCGAGTTGGCGGGTGCGGTAGCTGAGTGCCGACATTTCGACGGGTTCGGTGAAGGCGAGCCAGCGGTCGGGGGCGTCGGTGCGGGCGAGGAGCGTGGCGGGACTGCGGGGTGCCGGGAGGTAGGGGGGGGGGGGGGGGGGGGGGGGGGGGCGGGGGGGGGGGGGGGGGGGGGGGGGCCGCCCATGCCCCGGGGGGGGGGGGGGGGCCCCGGCGCGATGGCGGAAGCGGAGGAGGCGGCGGACGAAAGAGCGAGGGAGAGCGGGGGAGAGGCGGAGGCGGGGCCGGTGGCGAAGGCGGGGCCGGTGGTTTCGATTTTCCACCACGCGAGGGTGGAGGCCGGGAGCGGGGCGCTGCGCCATTCGCCGGGGGTGGTCAGGCTGCGGGTGCGGCGCTCCCAGAGATCGGGGGCGGGCGGGTTGGGCGTGGTCGAGAAGTGTTCGAGGCGAAGCGGGGCGCGGACGCTGGTGGGGAGGACGGCACGGATGTCCTGGCGGCGGAGGATCCGCGCGAGCCAGTCGGGGAGGGGGAACGGAAGAGGGGATTTCGCGAAGGTGGGGTAGTCGTCGGTGAGGACGAAGGCTTGGACGCTGCGTTCGGAGGCGAGGCTTTCTTTCTTTTTGTCGGGGAGGGGGCCGGCGAGGACGCCGCGGGTGGCGACGGCGACGCACACGGCCGTGAGGGCGACGAAAGTGGCGCCGAGGACGGCGAAGGTGCGGCGGCGGGCGGGGTGGGCGGAGGCGAGCACGGCGAGGGCGGCGAAGGAGATGATGAGGCCGAGGGCGGCGATGTCACCGTAGCGGCTGGCGGGGAGACCGCCGCCGCCGGCCCGGGAGAAGGAAACGGCGGCGATTTGGAGAAGGACCCAGGCGCCGGCGGCGAGGAGGACGTCGGTGGCGGAAGAGTTGAGGGCGGAGAGCGGAGAGCGGAGCGGGGAGCGTGGGGAGCGGAAGGTGGAGCGAAGGCGGAGGACGAGGAGGACGAACCAAGGGGCCCAGAGGAGGGGGGCGAGCCAAGGGTGTGGGGGGAGCGGCCACGCGAGGCAGCGGGCGAAGTAGAGGAGGAATTCGGCGGCGGTTTTGGCGTGGAGGCTGTCGTGCCACGGGGTGGGGGTGCGCAGGATGGCGCCGAGGGTGCCGAGGGCGAGGGCGGTGCCGAGGGTGAGCAGGGCGTCGCGGCGTGGTGAATTTTTGGAGACGAGGCGGAGGGCGGCCACGGCGGCGAGCGGGGCGGCGAGGAGGAGGCCGGAGCCCATGCTGACGAGGGCGAGGAGGGCGCCGGCGAGTCCGCCGAACCAGCGGGGGGAGAGGGCGGGGGTGGAGAGGAGGCCGCCGAGGGCGAGCAACGTGAAGCCGGCGAGAAAGTAGAATTGGGATTGAAACCCGCCGAGGACGTTTTCCCAGGCGAGGGGCGGGGCGACGGCGAGGAGGAGGACGGCGCCGAAGGCGAGGGCCCAGCGGCGGGGGAGGCGGGTGAGGGCCCAGAGGAAGAGGCCGGTGGCGAGGGCGGCGTGGAGGGCGGCGCTGGCGGCGCATTGGACGCGGGCGTCCCACTGGCCGCCGCCGGCGACGAGGGCGAGGTTGAGGGCGAGGGTGGGCGCGATGCGGTGTTCGTTGTGGGGGAGGAAAAGGTTTTTCCAGAGCTCATGGCGTTCGAACCACGGGGTGAGCAGGTGGTCGCCCTCCTTGGCCCATTGGTCCCAGTAGGGGAGGTCGCTGCCGTAGCGGTCGATGGTGACGAGCTTGGCGCCCCAGAGGGCGAGGAAGAGGCCGAGGGCGAGGGCGGAGAGGGTGAGGCGGGAAAGAGGACGCGTGGACGAGAGGGAGAGAGGGAAAGAGAGGGAGCGGAGGAAAGTGCCGGCCGAGAGGGCGCGGGGGAGGAGGGGGGGCCGAGGACGGAGCAGGAAGGCGATCACGCCGAGGGAGGCGGCGAGGCCGGCGGCGAGTTGCGCGAGGAAAAGACCGTTGCGGGTGGCGCGCCACGCGACGTAGGACAGGTGGCCCATTTCGACCGGGGCGCTGAATGCGAACCAGCGCGTGGCGTCCGCGTCGCGGGCGACGACGACGAAGGGATCGCGGGGGGCGCGGACGTAGGCGGCACGCCAGGTGTCACCGGGAACCTTGGACGGGCGGACGGAGGCGAGGAGGGCGTGGGTCCGGGCGTCGCGGAGTTCGAGGGCGAGGGTGGCGGGCGACTCGCCGAGGTGGCCGGCGGTTTCGAATTTGAGCCAGGCGCCGAGGGTGGCGGTGAGCGGGGTGCCGGTCCAGGTGCCGGTGGCGGCGGGGCCGGAGGCGGGGGCGAAGGAGCCCCAGGTCGGCGTGGAGGGGAGCGGCGGGGTGGCGGGGGAGAGGCCGGGGCGGGGGGTGGCGAGGGGCGCGAGGGCGGAGACGCGGCTGACGGGGAAGCCGGTGGATTCGGCGGGCGTGAGGGGCAGGGGGGCGCGGACGACGGCCGGCATGACTTCGCGGATACAGGGGTGGGCGAGGCGGTCGATGAGGCCGCCGGCGCTGGGATAGGGGATGTCGGGAAAAGCGAGCTGGGCGGGATCGTCGGTGGCGAGGTAGCCGCGCAGGTAGGCCTCGGCGTGGTCGTAGTAACGACGGGCCGAGGGCATTTCGTCGGCGAGATTGCGGGTGACGAGGTCGTGCAGGCCGTAGGCGCGGGTGAGCGACCAGGCGACGGCGAGGGTGGGGTGGAAGCGGCGGAGGCGGGGGAGAGGGGGAGAGGGGGAGAGGGGGAGACGGG
>JBIKOK010000364.1:0-4655 GCA_044358025.1 Opitutaceae bacterium | reverse complement strand
TAGTCTTGCGTGAGCGTTTCGAGCAGGAGGAAGGTGCCGACGGCCTGTTGGCCGAGCGACGCGAGGAGCGGGTGGGTGTCGCTTTCGTCCGCCGCTTCGGGACTGGCGTCGGCGAGACGGGCCTTCAGGCGATGGCGGCGCGAGACGTCACCGAGATAACCGAGTGACGGCAGGAGCAGATGGAGTTCGATGGCCTGGCCCTGATGCGCGAGCACGGCGAGGGTGCGGACGAGCAGGGGATCGAGGCGGTCCGTGCCGACGACGAACAGCGGGGTGACGGTTTCAGGCGGGACGGGGGCCGCGGCGCCGAGTTGGTTGAGGAGGCGGGCAGGGTGGGGCGGGGTGTCGGGCCGGCCGGTGAGGCTGCGCCAGAGTTGACGCTGCCACGCCTCGTCCGTGAGGGCGGCGGCGGAGAGCTCCTCGCGGTCAAACTTCCAGGCCGGTTGGTTGGCGTCCCAGCGGGCCGGCCAATCCGGGCGATAACGCGCGTAACGGTCGAATTGCTGGGCGAGGAGCTGCGCGAAGGCGAAACGGTCCCGGGGCGCGAGGGTGGTCGCGGAGTCGAGCCCGAGGTGGAGGGCGATCTGATCCACTTCCGGCAGGAGTTGCCAGCGCAGGCGTTCGGGCGCCCAGAAGGCATGGGCCCGGGCAAAGTCAGCGCCGACGCCGCCCGCGGCGAAGTGCCGTTGGAAGAACGCGCTCGGCTGGAGGAACTCAAAGCCCATGCTGAGGCCGAGCTCGCGGGCGAGCTGGACCTGCAACCAGTCGCCCAATTGCGACGACGGCAGCAGCACGGGGATGGGGCGGGGAATGCCCGCGCCCGCCGCCAAGGTTCTTTGGCGCGCCGCAGCGAGCCGGGGGCGCAAGGTGGCGAGGAGGTCGTCGTTGCGGGAGGAAAGGTGGAGCGGGAGGCTCATGCGCGCGGGGGAGGGACGGCGATCGGCTAGACGACGGGGACGCGGGCGACAGGGCCCCGCAGGAGCCGATGAGGACGGGTGACGGTCTGGGCTGATTCGTTCATGGCGCGCAGGTTACCCGCATAGGTAGGACAACGGCTGACCTACCCGCGATTGGGAAGGATAATTCGCGGGCTCGGGCGGGAAGGGTGGCGTCGCCCCGCCCACCCACGCCCGCGGCGCCGTCCTCGGAGGGTGCGCGCGAACCGCCTTGCCACTGGCGGTCGATCAACGTCGTTTGGGGGCGATGAAACGTCTCCTCAACGTCGGTGGTGGCTCGAAGTCGATCGCGCTGCCGCCCGAATATAGCGGTTTCGAGCATGTGCTGCTCGATATCGATCCGCAGGGCGCGCCCGACATCGTGCTCGATGGCCGGCAGCTCGGCGAGCTGGCCGCCGCCCAGTTCGATGGCATCTACTGCTCCCACAACCTGGAGCATTATTTTCGCCACGATGTGCCGAAGGTGCTGGGCGGCTTCTTCCACGTGCTGAAGCCGGGCGGCTTCGCCCAGATTCGCGTGCCCGATCTCACCGAGCTGATGCGCCGGGTGGTGCAGGGTAAAATTGACTTGGAGGAAACGCTCTACGTCTCCCCGGCCGGCCCCATCGCGCCCATCGATGTGATTTACGGGCTGGGCCGTCAGATTGAGACCAGCGGGGTCGACTTCTTTGCCCACAAGACCGGCTTCAGCGATCAGTCCCTCACCCGCGCCGTTGAGCGGGCCGGTTTCTCGCCCAACTTCGCCCGGGTCGCCGACCTCGAAATCAACCTCATCGCCTTCAAGGGGGCGCCCGATCCGGACCACCTCCGGATGTTCGGCATTGCTTAACGATGGCTGCTGCAATGGACCTCACCGGCAGCATGAGCCTGCATCAGCAGGGGCGATGGGCGGAGGCGCGGCGTGGCTACGAAGCGATCTTGGCCGCCCAGCCCCACCATGCCGCGGCCCTGCACTACTTGGGCATGCTCGAGCAGCAGACGGGCAATCTGGAATTGGCGCTGCAGCGCATGCAGGCGTCGATTGCCCTCGATCCGCGCCAGGCCTTTTTTCACGTCAATCTGGGCAACACGCTCAAAGACCTGGGCAAGCCGCAGGAAGCGGAGGCGGCCTACCAGACGGCCATCCAACTCGACCCCACCGATCCGGTGGCCCGGTACAACTTGGGGCACCTGCATCGGATCGCGGGGCAGTGGTCGCGGGCGAGCGACGCTTTCCGCCGGGCGGCCGCGCTCAGGCCGTCGTTTACCGAAGCGTGGAACGGCCTCGCCGGCGCCAGCCTGCAATTGGATCAAATTGAGGAGGCCAGGGAGGCCGCCGAGCGCGTGCTGGCGCTGGATCCGCACTCGGCCGGCGGGTGGTTCCACAAGGCGGACGCGCTGGGGCGCCGGAAGCTTTGGGCGGAGTCGCGGCAGGCGCTGGAGCGGGCCATTTCGCTCCAGCCCCGATTCCCGGAGGCCTACAACAATCTGGGCCTGGCGCTGAAGGCCTTGAAGTTGGCGTCCGCGGCGACGCAGGCGTTCCACGCGGCGCTGGCCCAAGACCCCGCGTTTGCGGAGGCGTGCAACAACCTCGGCCAGATGGAACTCGACGCGGGCAACCCGGAAAACGCCCTCGCGTGGTTGAACCGCTCCCTGGCGATCAATCCCCAGGAGCCGCAATCCCTGTTCGTGATGGGGAACTTCCTCAATCAGGTGGGGCGGTTTGACGAGGCCGCCAGCTACCTGCGCCGGGCCGTCGAACTCCGCCCGAATTTCCCCGAGGCCCTGAACAATCTCGGCAACATTTTGCTCACGCTGCGCCGCCACGACGAAGGCCTGCAGGCGTTCCAGCGGGCCATCCAGTCGCGGCCCGACTACCACGAGGCCTATGCCAACCTCGGCAATCTGCAGCGCGAGGCGAAGTTTCCCGATCTCGCCGAGCAGTCGATGCGGGAGGCCATCCGCCTCAAGCCCGACTTCGCCGCCGCCCATTCCAATCTCGGGAACGCCTTTTTTGACCAGGGCAAAATCGATCTGGCGATCGCCAGCTATAAGAAAGGCATCGACCTGGGGCAGGATGAACGGGACTTCGTGCCCAACTACCTCTTTGCGCTGAACTACAGCCCGAGCCTTTCCGATGCCGAGATCGCGGCCGAGCACCACAGACTCTGCCGGGAAAAATTCGGCGAACTGGCCGAGACGCTCCCGTTCACGAATACCCGCGACCCCCACAAGCGGCTGCGGATCGGCTATGTGTCCCCCGATTTCTGGATGCATCCGGTCGCCCGGTTCATGCTGCCCATCCTGCAGCACCACGATCGCGCCCATTTCGAGATCGTCGTCTATTCGTCCCGGTATCTGAAGGACGGGTTTACTGAAGAATGTGCCCGGCACGTCGACCGCTGGCGGGAGTGCCATCACCTCTCCGACGCCGCCCTCGCGCAACAGATCCGGGCCGACGGGATCGACATCTTAGTCGACTTGACCATGTACTCCCGCGACTGCCGGCCCGGCTTGTTTGCGCGGAAGCCGGCCCCGCTGCAGGTTTCGTATCTGGCCTATGTTGGGACCACGGGCCAGGCGACCATGGATTATCGGTTCACCGACCTTTACCTCGACCCGCCGGACGGGCCGGCCTCGCCGTTTCCGGAGAAACCCCTGCGGCTGTCCCGGTGCTGGTGGACGTTCCAGCCCCCGGTTCGCGCGAGCATCGCCGAGGTGCAGCCGCCGCCCTGCCTCGCCGCCGGATTTGTCACCTTTGGCAGCCTGAACAACTTCGTGAAGGTCAACGAAGGCACCCGGGTCCTCTGGGCCAGGTTGGTCGCATCGGTCCCCGGCGCGCGGCTGCTCCTGCACATCAAGGAGTCGCGCGCCCGGGAGGGGCTGCTGGAGTTTTTGGCCGGCCACGGCCTGCCCCCCGAGCGCGTCACCCTGATCGGCTATCAGGACGGCCCCGCCTATATGGCGACGTACGGCCGGATCGACATCGCGCTCGACCCCTCGCCCTTTGCGGGCGGCACCACCACGTTCGATGCGCTGTGGATGGGCGTGCCGGTGATTAGCTTGGCCGGTGAGCGCACCGCCAGCCGAGGCGGGCGGAGTATTCTGGCCACCCTGGGCCGGCCCGAATGGGTCGCCGATTCGGCCGAGCACTACTTGGCGATCGCCCAGCGTCTGGCCGCGGACCCGGCCCACTTGGCGAAGATCCGCGAGGGCCTGCGCGGGGAGATCAGGAATTCTCCGCTGATGGACAATGCGGGCTTCACCCGCGAGATGGAAAATCACTACCGCACCATCTGGCAGCACGGGTGCGATTGAGGCGCCCCGGAACGCGCCCGGCGCTCAGCCAATTTTCTTCAGGAAAGGGTGAGGGATGCGGGCGAGCCGGCCCATCGGCGGTGAGAAACCGCCGCTCCGTTATGGGAGCTCGGAGATTTCGAGGCGGGCGCGGGCGGTGGGGACGGGGGGCGGGATCCTGGCGGGATCCTTCCGGGATCCTTCCGGGATCCTTCCGGGAAGCTGGCCGGAACCTTCCGGGACGGTTCGGGGACGGTTCGGGGACGGTTCGACGACGGTTCGAGGACGGTTCGAGGACGGTTCGAGGGCGTTTGGGCGGCGGAGGCGCGGTCGGACCGCGCTTGGCGGCCCCGGCGATGGCGCGGAGCGTGTGAGGGGTGAGCGCGACCGGGGGGGGGGGGGGGGGGGGGGGGGGGGGGGCTT
>JBIKOK010000016.1:0-57762 GCA_044358025.1 Opitutaceae bacterium | reverse complement strand
AAGGTAGAGAAATCCTCCGGAGCGCACCGCGCGTCCGTGGGCTTCGTAGTCGTGCCAGTTGTGTTCGGAAAACGCATGCTGGCGCACGGTGGCGGCCGGGTTTTGCAGCACGGGCAAAAAGCTCACGCCTTGCATGGTCGGGGCGACTGGCACACCGGCGGCGGTTAGCACGGTGGGCGCGACGTCGATGGCGCTCACGAGCGAAGCTGCCGGTTGGCCCGGTTGCGCGAGACCGGCGGGCCAGTGGGCGATGAAATACGTCTTCATCCCCGAGTCGTGCAGACGCGTCTTGGCGCGGGGAAAAGCGCGGGCGTTGTCGGCCATTACGAGAATGAGCGTGTTGGCGAGCGCGCCCTCTTTTTCGAGCGCGGCGACGACGCGGCCGATGTAATGGTCGAAGCGCGTGACTTCGTTGTAGTAAGAGGCGAGGTCGGCCCGCGTCGCGGCGTCGTCATGCAAATACGCCGGTACGCGGACCGCGGAGGGTTGGTGTTTGGGGCCGTAGAGCTCGGGTTGCCACTCGGCGTCGCCGTCCCAGTCGCGGTGGGCGTCCAGGGCGGCGAACCAGCCGAAGAACGGTTTTTCCTTGGGCCGCTCCTGCACGACTTTCACCCAGTTGGCGTGCCCGCCGCTGTTGCCGGGGACCTTACCGGTGTCGACGTGATCGAATGCCGCGGGCTGCGGCAACTCGCCGGCCCCGGGCGGCTCCGCGGTCATGTGGTGCTTGCCGCTGAGGGCGGTGTAGTAACCGGCCTCGCGGAGCAGCCGCGGGAACCAAGGCAGGTGGGCGGCGATGGGCTGGTGCAGCTCGGAGGCGCGGCCGTTGTTGTGCGGATACCGCCCGGTGATGATGCTGCTGCGACTCGGGCTGCAGCTGCTCGCGGTCAAATACGCGGCGTCGAAGCGGCGGCCGTGGGCTGCGAGGCGATCGATGTGGGGCGTGCGCGCGGAGGCGTTGCCCGTGCAGCCGAGGTCGTCCCAGCTGATGTCGTCGGCGATGAACAGGATCACGTTGGGGCGCGTGGCGGCGGGGGCCGTGGCCCCGGCGGCGGAGGACGAGACCGAAACCAGCAGCAGGGCGGCGCAAAACCATCCGGCGCGCACGCGCGGGCGGCCCGGGAGAACGGTGGGGTGCATCGCGGGGATGTTTCTCTTTGGGCGCGCGCTTTCAAACTCCATCCGGCGGGTCGGGCCGTTTTTTTGGGTAGACGAGTATTTTGACGCGGAGGTAGACACGGCGTAAAAACGGCGCTTAGTCTTTTCCTCACTTACCCCATGGCTTGTTTCCTGAAGACGAACTTTTCTCCGCGGGCGACCGCGGTCCTGATGCTTGCTCTGCCGGTCGCGCTCGCCGTGGCGCCGGTCCACGGGGCGGCGGCCGCGCCGGCCAAGATCGAGTATAACGCGCAGATCCAGCCCATCCTCGCGGAGAATTGTTTCGCGTGTCACGGGCCCGATTCGGCGGGGCGCAAAGCCAAGCTGCGCCTCGATCGTGCCGAGTTCGCGACCGCCGAGCGCGGCACGCACGATCCGGCGATCTTCCCGGGCAAGCCCGACGAGAGCCCCCTCATCGAGCGTATTCTTTCGAAGGATGCGGAAGAGGTCATGCCGCCGCCCGAGTCGCACAAGACGCTCAAGCCGGCCGAAATCGCCCTGCTGAAACGCTGGATCGCCGAGGGCGCGCCGTATCAGGAGCACTGGTCGTTCCTCCCGCCCGTCCGCCCGGCGGTCCCGCCCGTCAAGAACCCGAAATCGCCCATCGCGAATCCGCTCGATGCGTTCATCCTCGCGCGCCTCGACCGGGAAGAACTTTTGCCCGCCCGCCCCGAAGAGCCGGCGCGCCTCCTGCGCCGCGTCACGCTCGATCTCACCGGCCTGCCGCCGACGCCCGAGGAACTCGCGGTCTTCCTCCGCGATCCCTCGCCGGCCGCCTACGCGCGGGCCGTCGACCGCTTGCTCGCGAGCGATGCCGGCGCCGAACAGTTCGCGCGGCAGTGGCTCGACGCGGTGCGCTACGCCGACACCCACGGGATCCATATCGACAACTTCCGCTCGATCTGGCCCTACCGCGACTGGGTGGTGAACGCGTTTCGCCAGAACATGCCGTTCGACCAGTTCACTGTGGAACAGATGGCCGGCGATCTCCTGCCCGACGCCACGCTCGAGCAGAAAATCGCGTCCGGCTTCAACCGTTGCCTGCCGACCACCAGCGAGGGCGGGGCCATCGCCGCCGAATATGAGGCCATTTACGCGAAGGATCTCGTCGAAACGATGTCGACCGTGTGGCTCGGCCTCACCACCGGCTGCGCCGCGTGCCACGATCACAAATTCGACCCGGTGAGCACCAAGGATTTTTACGCGCTCACCGCATTTTTCCGCAACAACACGATGCCCGCGATGGATGGCAACGTGTCCGATACCCGCCCGAGCCTCTTTGTCCCGGCTCTCGCCGACCGCGCGGAGTGGACGCGGGTGCAGACCGAACTCGCGACGGCACGCGCCGCGCAGAAAACGCGAATCAAAGCAGCCGACGCCGATTTCACCGCTTGGCTCGCCGCCACCCGCGCGCTGGCGGTTCCGCCCAAAGACTACGCGACGCCGTTGCACGTTCCCCGCCTCGGGCCGGCGGATGCCAGCCCCGCCGGCAGGGATGCTCCCGTCGCCGGCCCCTTCGGCCCCGCGATCCGGCTCGACGACCGGAGCGAAGTGCTCGGAGGTCCGATTCCGCTGCGCCGCGAGCAATCCGACAGCATCAGCTTCCTCGTGCGGATCGCCGAGAAGCCGAGCGGCCCGTTGATTTCCTCCTGGGATGCGGGCGAGACCGGCGCCGGTTGGGAAGTTTTTCTCGATCAGGGCAAAATCGGCGTCCGCCTGCGCGGCGGTCGCGCGGACTTTTCCGCGCGCGGCGTCGCGGCGGCGGCGCTCAAACCGGGCGAGTGGCATCACGTCGTGTTCACCTTTGATTCCGGCTCTTGGTCGAATCGCTCGGTCGAGGTCTACGTCGATGGCAAGGCGGGCGCCAATGCAGGCAATATCAACCACGTCCCGGGCGACATCGTGCCGACGGCGCCGCTCGTGCTCGGTGCCCGCGCGGACGCGCCGCTCACCGACGGCGGTGTGTGGGTGCAGGACGTGCGGCACCACCGTCGCGGCTTTACCGTGGCGCAGGCCAAGGTCGACGCCACCGTCATCGAGACGTACGCCGCGCTCAACGCCGAACCCGCGGCCCGCACGCCGGCGCAGGCGAAACTGCTGCGCGACCACTTTTTCGACGCCGCCGACGCGCCTTCGCTCGTGTTGCACGCCCAGGTGGACGGCCTGCTCGCGACCGAGGCCACCCTGCGCCGGCGTGGCGGTATCACCCTCGTGATGGAGGAGAAAAAAGACACCGAGCCTTTCGCCCATGTCCTCACCCGGGGCGAATACACTCAGCTCGGGGAGAAAGTTGCGGCCTCCACGCCCGCCATCCTCCCGCCCCTGCCGGCCGAGGCGCCGCGCAATCGTCTCTCCCTCGCTCGCTGGCTGGTCGATTCGAAGAATCCGCTGACCGCGCGCGTCACCGTCAATCGCACGTGGCAGCACCTGTTCGGCACCGGTCTCGTCGAGTCCTCCGGAGATTTCGGCGTCACCGGCAGCCGCCCGTCGCATCCCGAATTGCTCGACTGGCTCGCGGTGGACTTTCGTGAGTCCGGCTGGGATTACCGCCGACTCGTAAAGCTCATGGTCACGAGCGCTACGTATCGTCAGTCGGCCGTCGCCACGCCCGCGTTGCTCGAGCGCGACCCCGCCAACCGCCTCCTCGCGCGGGGCCCGCGTCACCGCCTTGAGGCCGAGCAGCTCCGCGACCAAGCCCTCGCCGTTTCCGGTCTGCTGGTGACCAAACTCGGTGGCCGCCCGGTGCGCCCCTACCAGCCCGAGGGCATCTGGGAAGATGTCGCGATGAAAGAGTCGACGACTCGCTTTTACCGTCAGGACTCCGGTGAAAATCTCTACCGCCGTTCGCTCTATACCGTCATCAAGCGCACCGCGCTCGCTCCGGTGATGGACATCCTCAACGCGCCGAACCGCGAGGTCTCGTGCGTGCGCCGCGACCGCACGAACACGCCGCTCCAAGCGCTCGTCACGCTCAACGACCCGCTCTTCGTCGAGTCCTCCCGCCAGCTCGCGGCCCGTGCGCTCCGCGCCGCGCCCGAGTTTGATGCCCGCCTCGACGCGGTCTCGCTGCGCCTCCTCGGCCGGAAGTTCTCGAAACCCGAGCGGGCCGTCGTCCGTCGCACCCTCGACCAGGCGCTCACCGCCTACCAACGCGAGCCTGCCGCGGCGCAAAAACTCCTCGCGGTCGGCGAGTCACCCGCCGACGCCCAACTCCCCGTGCCCGAACTCGCCGCGTGGACCCTCGTGGCGAGCCAAGTCATGAATCTCGATGAAGCGTTAACCAAGTAAACTCCATGCCCGCTCTTCCCCCCGACTGGCAGAACACCTTCGACGCTTACAACGCCGCCGTCACCCGCCGGCAGTTTTTCCGCAAGACCGGCACCGGTCTTGGCGTCGCCGCCCTCGCGTCGCTCCTCGGCGAGCGCGCGTTCGCCGCGCCCGCCGCGTCGGCGGCCGCGACGCTCACGACCGCGATGACCGAGCCATGGAAGATCGCGCCCAGGGCTAAACGCGCGATCTACATTTCGCTGATTGGCGCGCCTTCGCAGCTCGATCTCTTCGACTACAAGCCGGCGTTGCAGGGGCGTTTCAAAGAAGACCTCAAGGACTGGCTGGCCGGCCAAGGCGAACGCCTCACCGGTATGACGGCCAAGCAGGCCGCGTTTCCCCTCGCGCCGACGATCTTCAAGTTTGCGCAACACGGTCAGAGCGGCATGTGGATCAGCGAGCTGTTGCCGAACATCGCGAAGATGGCCGACGACCTCTGTTTCATCCGCTCGATGAAGACCGACGCCATCAACCACGAGCCGGCCAACCAGCTCGTCTACACGGGCTCGATGCAGAACGGCAAAGCGTCGATCGGCTCCTGGCTCTCCTATGGGCTGGGCACGCTCAACCAGGATTTGCCGTCGTTCGTCGTGTTGCACGCGAAGCACACGAGCCCGTTCTCCAACGTGCAGGCGATCTCGTCGCGCCTCTGGGGCAGTGGCTTCCTCGAAGGCCGGCACGCCGGCGTTTCCTTCCGCACGCAGGGCGATCCCGTGCTCTATCTCAACGACGCGCCCGGCATCCCGCGCGAACTGCGGCGCACGATGCTCGACGGTCTGGGCGAACTGAACCGCCGCAGCTACGAGCAGATCGGCGACCCCGAGATCCAGACGCGCACGCAGCAATACGAGTTGGCGTTCCGCATGCAGACGAGCGTGCCCGAGTTGGCGGATATGGCGGGCGAGTCGGCCGCGACCTACGAACTTTACGGCGAGGAAGCGCGCACGCGCGGCTCGTTTGCCAGCTCGGCGCTGATGGCGCGGCGCCTCGTGGAGCGCGGGGTGCGCTTCGTGCAGATTTTCCACCGCGGCTGGGACCAGCACGGCAGCCTGCCGCGCGACATCGCCGCGCAGAGCAAAGACGTCGACCGCGCGTGCTACGGCCTCGTGCAGGATTTGAAGCAACGCGGCATGCTCGACGACACGCTCGTGATCTGGGGCGGAGAGTTTGGCCGTACGGTTTACAGCCAGGGCACGCTGACCGAGACGAACTACGGTCGCGACCATCACCCGCGTTGTTTCACGATCTGGATGGCAGGCGGCGGCGTGAAGGGCGGCGTCGTCCACGGGGAGACCGACGAGATGTCCTACAACATCGTGAAAGATCCGGTGCACGTGCGCGACCTGCACGCGACGATCCTCCACCTCCTCGGGCTCGATCACGAGCGGTTTTCCTTCAAGTTCCAGGGGCTCGACCAGCGCCTCACCGGAGTCGTGCCGGCGCAGGTGGTGAAGGCGATTCTGGCCTAGACGGAGCGGCGGTTTCCGGCCGCCGATTTGCTGCGAGGCAGTCTTTCGGGAGGAATCTGCCTTTGACTCTGCAGCCTCTCTAAACACGTTCTTCAACCATGCCGCCCGCAAATCTCGCCGCAGAATTGCTCACCGTGGAGGACTACCGCGCCACTCCGGAGGGGACACGCTACCAACTCATCGAAGGAGAGCTCATCATGTCGCCCGCGCCCAACCGCTATCACCAGCAAATCGCTTGGAACCTCAGTCAGATTATCGGCCGGTATTTGACTCAAAACCCACTCGGACGTGCCTACTTTGCTCCTTTCGATGTCTACCTCTCGGAGCATGACGTCTTGCAGCCGGATGTGCTGTTTGTGGCCAATGAACACCTCTCCCGCCTCACGGAGGACGGGATGCAGGGGGCGCCTGATCTCGCCATCGAAGTGCTTTCGCCGTCGACCGCCCAGATGGACAAGAAGTCCAAGCGCCTGATCTACGCCCGCGCCGGGACGAAGGAGCTGTGGCTCGTCGACCCGCTGCTCTCGCAGATCCAGCGCTACGATTTCGCGCAGGACACGGCGAAGCCCGTGCAGCTCATCGAGGAAAACGAAATATTTTCGACTCCGCTGCTGCCCGGCCTGGATTTTTCTGCGGCTGAGATTTTCAAACGCTGAGGGCGGGTTGTTCCCCAACGTAGCGGCCGACGTAAGGAGGCCGGCGGGACCGGAGCAAAGACCCCGCCTCGTCACCTCGGCCGCTACGCGAATCAAAACAGCGGCGCGTTGTTCCCCGGGTCGTTGAGCAGCGCCTCGAAGGGCGGGTCGCCGCGCAGCGGGGCGAAAGCCGGGTAGTGACGCCTGGCGTAGATGTTCATCCTCATCCACGGATCATTTAGGTGCGGGGCATTGGCGTGTTCAGTAGTTTTGTGCATTCCTGCAAGGCGCTTTCGCGATCGCCGGTCCATGCCATCACGGTCATGAGGTTCATGCGCATCAGCGGGGCAGTCCAAGTGTCGCCTATGCTTTCGGTTTTTTCCAGGGATCGCTTCATCCGACGTAGTGCTTCCTCGCGGTTTCCGAGTAAGGCCTCCATCACTGCCGAATTGGCCCAGGCCGCGCTGTTGTCCGGCTCCCGCTCGGGCTTCTTTCGGTAATCGACCGCACCCGGCGCCTCCAGCAACGTGCGCGCTCCGGCGATATCACCCTTGGCTGCCAGCACGAACGCTTCCTGCGTAGCGGATCCCGAACGGGAGACGTTGAGCGTTTGCCCGCACATCAACTCGAGTTCGCGCTTGAAGCTCGGTGAGACGACGGGCCGCGGCTGCATCGTCGTGCGAGTAGCTGACGAAGATAGCGCACGGTGGGGCGGAAGGGTGCGGGAGAGCGTCCGGCCTGAAGCGCCGTGAGGAGTGCGCGCGTTGGCTGGGTGGCCAGTCGAATTCGTGCGCCGAACGGTGGGGCGCTTTCCAAGCGCCCGCCTGGTCCTGACGGCGGTTGGAAACCGCCGCTCCGCGAGAAGGCATTCATCCCACCAAAACGCGGCATTGCCTCGGCGCGGCAAGGTCGCGCATTTTTCCCGGGCCGTTCCCCGCCGATGACCCGTCGATTTGCTTTCCTTCTGATGCCCTTCGTGGGGCTTGGCCCGACCGTCGGCGCGGATGGTCTCGCTGCGGACCAGATCGAGTTCAACCGGGATGTGCGCCCGATTCTGTCCGACAACTGCTTTGCTTGCCACGGACCCGATGCCTCGCACCGGAAGGGCAAACTCCGGCTCGATGTGCGCGACGCCGCACTCGCCCGCGAGGCGTTTGTGCCGGGTGACGCGGCCGGGAGCGAATTGATCGCACGCATCCACGCCGCGGCCGAAGACGAGATCATGCCGCCGCCGGACTCGTCCAAGAAACTTTCCGCGCGCGACAAGGGCGTGCTTGAGCGCTGGATCGCCCAGGGCGCGGCGTACCAGCGGCACTGGTCCTACGAGCCGCCCGTCAAGGCGGCGATCCCGCCCGGGGCGAACGCGGTCGACACGCTGGTGGCCCGGCGGCTCGCCGCGGTCGGGCTGACCCCTTCGCCGGAGGCCGATCGGCGCACGCTGATCCGGCGACTGTCGGCGGATCTGATCGGGTTGCCGCCGACCCCCGCGGAGGTGGCGGCGTTTGTGGCCGACCCGGCGACGGATGCGTATGCGCGAGTGGTTGAGCGCCTGCTGGCGGATCCGCGCTATGGCGAACGGATGGCCCAGGGCTGGCTCGATCTGGTGCGGTTTGCGGACACCATCGGCTACCACAGCGACAACCCGCGCAACGTTTGGCCCTATCGCGACTGGGTGATCCGGAGTTTCAATACCAACAAACCGTTCGACCGCTTCACCCTGGAGCAAATCGCCGGCGACCGGATGCCCGACGCGAGCCTTGAAACGCGCGTGGGCTCGGCGTTCAACCGGCTGTTGCTCTCGACCGAAGAGGGCGGGGCGCAGCCGAAGGATTACGAGGCGCGCATGCTGGCCGACCGCGTGCGCGCCATCGGCACGGCGTGGCTCGGACAGACGACCGGCTGCGCGCAGTGTCACGATCACAAATTTGATCCGTTCTCGACGCGGGATTTTTACGCGCTCGGCGCGTTTTTCGCCGACGTGCAGGAGGCGGCGGTGGGCCGCCGCGAGGAAGGGCTGGCGGTGACCACGCCGGAGCAGGCGGCCCGCCTGGCGGAGCTGACCGCGGCTGTGGCCGTCGCGCGGAAGGACGTCGCCGCGCTCACGGCGCAGATCGACGCGGCCCAAGCGGCCTGGGAGGCCGAGGGGCCGACGAGTTCGGCCGGCACCGGAGAGAATCTCCCGCGCGATGTGGCGGCGGCGCTGAAAAAAGCCGCGGCCAAGCGCACGGCTAAAGACCGGCAGGCCGTCAAAACGCATTTTCGCGCGCAGGTCAGCGGGGTGGGGCGAGCCGAACTCGCCGCCCTGGCGGAGGCCGAGCGCGCGCAGAAAACCTACGCGGATGCACTGCCGCATTGCCTCGTGACCGAGTCCGCCGCGGTGCCGCGCACGGTGCGCGTCTTGCCCCGGGGCAACTGGATGGACGAGAGCGGGGAGATCGTGAAACCCGCGCTGCCGGCCTATCTGCCCCGGCCGGAGGTTGCCGGCCGCGAGCTCACCCGGTTGGATCTCGCCCGATGGCTCGTGTCGCGGGAGAACCCGCTGACCGCGCGGGTATTCGTGAACCGGCTGTGGACGCAGTTTTTCGGCACGGCGCTGAGCCGGGTGCCGGGCGATCTCGGCGCGCAGGGCGAACTCCCGCCCAACGGTCCGTTGCTCGATTGGCTGGCGTGCGAGTTCATGGACCGCAGTTGGGATGTGAAACACATGGTGCGCGCCATCGTCACGAGCGCGACCTACCGGCAGGTGTCCACGGCGACGGCGGCGCAGCTCGCGGCCGATCCGGAAAACCGCGAACACGCGCGCCAGAGCCGGCCGCGTTTCGAGGCGGAGGGGGTGCGCGATGCGGCGCTGGCGGTCGCCGGCTTGCTGTCGCCGCAGATCGGCGGGCCGAGCGTGAAACCTTACCAGCCGGCCGGCTACTGGGAGAATCTGAATTTTCCGCCGCGCGACTACGCGACGGACCGTGGCGAAGCGCAGTATCGGCGCGGGCTCTACGTGTGGTGGCAACGGACGTTTCTGCATCCGAGCCTGCTCGCGTTCGATGCGCCGAGCCGGGAGGAGTGCGTCGCGGAGCGCAACCGCTCTAACCTGCCGCAGCAGGCGCTCGTGCTCCTCAACGATCCGACCTACGTTGAGGCCGCGCGGGCGTTGGCGGCGCGCATTGTCGCCGAGGGCGGTGGCACGACGGCGCAGCGCCTCGCGTTCGCCTGGGATCGCGCCTTGCAACGTCCGCCGCGGGCGGAGGAGGTGCGCACGGCGACGGGACTGCTCGACGGGCATCTCCGCCACTACCGCGCCGACCCTGCGGCGGCGGACGCGCTGCTGGCCACGGGCGATTCGCCGCTGCCCGCGGGCCTCGATCACGCCGAGCTGGCCGCGTGGACGCATGTCGCGCGGGTGCTGCTTAATCTCCATGAATTCATCACGCGTGACTGACGCGCGCTTCGCCCCATGAACGTCCTTCCCACAGCCGCCCAGACCCGACGCGCGTTTCTTGGCCGGGTGTCCCAGGGGGTCGGTGCGGTCGCGCTGGCGTCGTTGCTGGGGAAAACGTCGCCGCCGCTGCACGGGGCGGCCGCGCGGGGCGTGGTCTATCCGTTGCCGCTGCCGCAGCGGGCGAAGCGGGTCATCTGGCTGACGATGGCGGGCGGACCCTCGCAGTTCGAAACCTTTGATCCCAAACCGAAGCTCGCGGAGCTCCATGGCGAGGCGATGCCGGAGAGCCTGACGCGCGGCCAGCAGCTCGCACAGTTGCAGGGCCAAAGACTGGTGTGTCACGCGCCGCAGTTTCCGTTCGCGAAGTTTGGGAAAAACCAGACGGAGATCTGCTCGCTGTTTCCGCACATCGGCTCGGTGGTGGACGAGATTTGTCTCATCCGTTCGATGACGACGGACGCGATCAACCACGATCCGGCGCACATGTTCATGAACACGGGCGCGCAGATCGCGGGACGGCCGAGCATGGGCGCGTGGGTGAACTACGGGCTCGGCAGCGAGGCGGAAAACTTGCCCGGCTTCGTGGTGATGGTGTCCACGGGCCCGGGGCGCTCGCCGCAGCCGATCGCGACGCGGCAGTGGAGCAGCGGGTTTTTGCCGAGCCGGTTTCAGGGCGTGCAGCTCCACGGCCGCGGCGACGCCGTGCACTACCTCGCCAACCCCGGTCGGGTTTCGCGCGCGCAGCAGGGGGCCGACGTGACGGCGATCAACGCGCTGAACCGCCAGCATGACGCCTTCGTGCACGACCCCGAGATCGCGACCCGCATCGCGCAATACGAGATGGCGTTTCAGATGCAGGCGAGCGTGCCGGAGCTGACGGACCTGCGCGGTGAGGAGGCGCGCACGCTGGAGCTCTACGGCTGCACGCCGGGCGACGGATCGTTTGCCGCGAATTGCTTGCTCGCGCGGCGCCTCGCCGAGCGGGGGGTGCGTTTTATCCAGCTCTATCACCGCGATTGGGACCATCACAGTCAGCTGAAAGAAGAGATGCCGTTGAAAGCGCAGGAGACCGACCGCGCGTCGGCGGCGCTGATTGCGGACCTCAAGCAGCGCGGGATGTTGGACGACACGCTCGTCGTGTGGACGGGAGAGTTTGGCCGCACCCCGATGTCGCAGCAGACCAAGGGGACGGCGGGCCGCGACCACCACAACAAGGCGATGTCGCTGTGGGTCGCGGGCGGCGGGGTGCAGCGGGGCCTGGTCTACGGCGCGACCGACGAA
The DNA here is from genome assembly GCA_044358025.1 of Opitutaceae bacterium. Classification (GTDB taxonomy): domain Bacteria; phylum Verrucomicrobiota; class Verrucomicrobiia; order Opitutales; family Opitutaceae; genus GAS368. The sequence goes on along the minus strand of JBIKOK010000016.1, from coordinate 46,459 downwards.
CTCGGTTACGCCGCGACGGAAAACGTCTGCACGGTCCACGATCTGCACGCGACGATGCTGCACCTGCTGGGGATCCGGTCCGACGCGTTTACGGTGAAGTTCCAAGGGCTCGACGCCAAGCTCACGGGGGTGGAAGGCGGCGGTGTGATCCGGGGGATACTGGCCTGAGGTCGCGGGCGGGCGGACGGGACCGCGCAGGCGGCGAGTGCAGCGACCGAGGGGCGGAAAAGATTTCCCCACTTGCCAGTCGCGGACGAGGGGGTTCAGTGGTTGCTCCGTCTTCCCGATATCGACCCCACCTTTTCCCCGATGCGTCGTTTTATTTTTCCCGCGGCCACCGTGCTTGTTTTGAGTGCCGCGTGCGGACAGGCGGCGACTGCGGCGGCCGGGGGGCCGGCCCCACTTTCGTTCAACACCCACGTCCAGCCCATCCTCGCGGAGAACTGTTACGCGTGCCATGGCATTGACGGAAGTTCGCGCAAGGCCGAGCTGCGGCTCGACCGGTGGGAGTTCGCCACGGCGAAGCGCAAGGACGGCGATCCGGCGATCATCCCGGGTAAGCCGGAGGACAGCCCGCTGGTCGAGCGCATCGAATCGAAAGACGAAAAGAAAATCATGCCGCCACCGGAGGGGCACAAGACCCTGAAGCCGGAGGACATCGCCACGCTGCGCCGGTGGATCGCCGAGGGCGCGGCCTATGAGGAGCACTGGGCGTTCATTCCGCCGGGGCGTCCCGCCGTGCCCGCGGTGGCCAAGGCGCAGGCGAAAGCCGTCCGCAACCCGATCGACGCCTTTGTCGTCGCGCGCCTCGCCAAGGACGGGCTCACGCCGTCGGCGGAGGCGGATCGCCGCACGTTGATTCGCCGGGTGACCCTCGATCTCACGGGGATCGTGCCGGCGCCGGAGGACGTGGCGGCCTTTGTCGCGGACCGGTCGCCCGATGCCTACGAGCGGGTGGTCGACCGGCTGTTGGCGAGTGCGCGCTACGGGGAGCATCGCGCGCGTTACTGGCTCGATTACGTGCGCTACGCGGACACGCACGGCATCCACTTCGACAACTACCGGGCGATCTGGCCGTATCGCGACTACGTGATCGGCGCCTTCAACGGGAACAAGCGCTTCGACACGTTTGTGCGCGAGCAGCTCGCGGGCGATTTGTTGCCGGCCCGCACGTTCGATCAGCTGGCGGCCACGGGTTTCGTGCGCAGCAATCCCACGACCAACGAGGGTGGCACGATCACGGAGGAGGTTTATGTGAACCAGACCCGCGACCGCGTGGAGGCGTTTGGCGCGACCTTTCTCGGGCTCACGACGGGTTGCGCGGCGTGTCACGACCACAAGTTCGATCCGTTTTCCCAGAAGGACCACTACGGCCTCGCGGCGTTTCTCGGCAACACGGCGGAGAAACCGTGGGACTTCAACACCGCGGAGCCGGCGCCGGTGCTGCGCCTGCCGAAGGAGGAGAGCCGCGGCGCCGCCGAGGCGGTGCTCCAGTTCCGCGGCGACTTGCAGGAGAAACTGAACGCCCGCCGCGGGCGCGGCCCCGCGCTGGCGGAGGCGTGGCTCGCCGCCGGCAACCGCCCGAAGCCCGTCGCGCCCACGGCACTCGAACTGCGTCTGCGCCTCGACGAGGGCCGCGGCGATGTCGTGAGAAACTCCGCGCCCGGCGCGAAGGTCGGCGAGTTCAAGGCCGACACCAATCCGCTCGTCTGGGGCGAGAATACCTGGCTCTGGCCCTCCATGCGCATGGACATCCTCTCGCGCCTCAACCTCGGCGATCACGGCGACGTGGAGGCGGGCGACAAGTTTTCCGCCGGCGGCTGGCTGATGCTCCGCGATCGGCCGGGCGGTGCGCAGACGCTGGTGCGCGCCGGCACGGGCGACGGCACGCTGCTCGGCCGCATGGGTGAGGCGAAGCGCCGCGGCGGAGCCGGTTGGGATCTGTCGCTGGAGCGCTCGCGTTTCATGGTGAACCTCGTGCCCGACACGACGGCCGACGAGCCGGCGGTCGGGCTGGCTGCCGCGCGGGAAGAGCCGAAGCCGGTGCCCGCGAAAAAAGCCGCCAAGAGCGGCGCGCGCCCGTCGGCCACGGCCGCCGCGAAGCGAGGCATCCAGATCGTGACCAAGGAGGCGTTTCCCCGCGACGAGTGGCTGCACGTCTGCTTCACGTATGACGGGTCGCGCAAAGCGGCCGGCGTGAAGCTCTACGTCAATGGCAAGCCGGTCGAAACCGAAGCGCTCCTCGACACGCTCGGCGCCACGGACTCCATCCGCACCGATGCCGCGCTGCACCTCGGCCGTCGCGACGACTACGCTCCGCTACGCGAAGCCCGCTTTCAGGATGTGCGCTTCTACCGGCGCGCGCTGACCGGGGAAGAGGTGGTGCGACTCCCTTACGAAGATGTGGCGAGCGAGATCGTGGCGCGCCAGCCGGCCGTGGCCAAGTGGACGACGGAAGAAAAATTCGTCGTGGTGGACCGCTTTTTCCTCGGCGAAAAAGACGCGGAGACGGTGGCCCTGGCGGCGGCCGTGGCGGCGCACACGCAGGCGCTCGAGGCCCTCACGAAAGACGGCGCGGCCACCTTGATCGCACAGGAGAAGCCGACGCCGGCGTTCGCCGATGTGTTGAACCGCGGCGATTATTTCGCGCGGGGCGAACGCGTCGAGCCCGGGGTGCCGCATTTCCTGAGCGACCTGCCGGCCGGCGCGCCGCGCAACCGCCGCGGGCTCGCGGAATGGCTGCTCGCGCCCACGCAGCCGTTGATGACGCGGGTGACGGTCAATCGCATGTGGCAGGAAGTGTTTGGCCGCGGAATCGTCGAAAGCGCCGGCGATTTCGGCATCATGGGCGACCGTCCGACGCATCCGGAGTTGCTCGACTGGCTGGCGGTGGAGTTTCGCGATAGCGGGTGGGACGTGAAGCAATTTTACCGGCTGGTGGTGACGTCGGCGACCTACCGCCAGACGGCCGCGGCGACGCCGGACCGCCTGGCGAAAGACGCGGGCAACAAGCTGCTCTCGCGGGGTCCGCGCTTCCGAATGGATGCGGAAATGTTGCGCGACAGTGCGCTCGCGACCGCCGGCCTGCTCGTGGAAAAAATCGGCGGTCCGTCGGTCCGGCCGTATCAGGCCCCGGGCATTTGGGAGGAAGTGGCGATGCCGGAGTCGAACACGAAGACGTATGTGCCCGACAAGGGCGACGGGCTCTACCGGCGCAGCGTCTACACGTTTTGGAAACGCGCGTCGGCGCCGGCGGCGTTGGAGACCTTCGATGCGACGTCGCGCGAAGTTGTTTGCTCGCGCCGGGCGCGTACGAACACGCCGTTGCAGGCGTTCGTCACGATGAACGACCCGCAGTGGATCGAGGCCGCGCGCAAGCTCGCGGAGCGGGCGATGAAGGCGGCGGGGCCCACCGGGGCGCGCCTCGACTATCTCGCCCGGCTGACCCTCGCCCGCGGGCTGGATGCGCGGGAAACCGGTGTGCTCACGAAGACGGCGGAGACGTTCCGCGCGAAGTTCGCCGCCGGGGAAGCCGAGGCGAAGGCGATTCTCGCGGTCGGCGAATCGCCGGCCGATCCGACGCTGCCCGTGGGCGAGCTCGCGCAGTGGACCCTCGTCGCGAGCCAGTTTCTCAACCTCGATGAATTTCTGACCAAATGAAGCCGGGCGGACTGAAGTCCGCCCCACCGCAAACCATGAATCCCCTCTCTACCGATCATCACCTCTGCTCCGACCATGGCGGGGAGCACCCGACCGTGTGGGATCTGCCGCACGTGCCGCACGGGCTGAAGCGCGAGTGGCTCGGCCTGGAAACGCGGCGGCACTTTCTGGGCCAGGGCGTGAAGGCGCTCGGCTGGGCCGGTCTCGCGACGCTGCTCGGTCGCTCGGCGCCGAACTTGCTCGCGAATGCGCCGATTCCGGGCGCGCCCGCGATGCTGCCGCACTTCGCCCCGAAGGCGAAGCGCGCGATCTACCTCTTCATGGCGGGCTCGCCGTCGCAGTTCGAAACCTGGGACCACAAGCCGGCGCTCGCCGACCTGTTCGACAAGGATCTGCCGGAGTCGGTGCGCGGGGGCCAAACGCTCACCGGGATGACGGCCAGCCAGACGCGGTTCCCCATCGCGCCGAGCATTTATAAATTTGCCCGACACGGAAAAGCGGGCCGGTTTGTGTCGGAGTTGTTTCCCTACACCGCCCGGGTGTCCGACGAACTCTGCGTGATCAAATCGCTCCACACCGATGCGATCAACCATGAGCCGGCGATCCTCCAGCTGACGACGGGCAACATGTTTCCCGGCAAGCCGTCGATTGGTTCGTGGCTGTCCTACGGGCTCGGCGCGATGAACGAGGAGCTTCCGACGTTTGTGGTCATGACGTCGAAGATGCCGCACCGGACCAACGTGCAGGCGTTGTCGAACCGGCTGTGGTCCTCGGGGTTTCTTTCGCCGGAGCATGCGGCGGTGGCGCTGCGCTCGGGCAGCGACCCCGTGCTCTACCTGAACAATCCGAAGGGCGTGGCGAGCGACGTGCGCCGGGCGATGATCGACGGGGTCAACGACCTGAACCGCCAGTTGTTCGAGCGGGTGGGGGATCCGGAGATCAACGCGCGGATTTCCCAATACGAGATGGCGTTTCGCATGCAGACCTCGGTGCCGGAACTCGCGGATTTTTCCAACGAGCCCCAGTCGACCTGGGATCTGTACGGGCCGCGGGCGAAGGAGCCGGGCACGTTTGCCTACAATTGTCTGATGGCGCGGCGCCTGGCGGAGCGCGGGGTGCGCTTCACGCAGATTTTTCTGCGCAGCTGGGACCAGCACAGCCGCCTGCCGACCAACATCAAACTGATGGCGGAGGACTCGGACCAACCGACCTACGCGCTCGTGACGGACCTCAAGCGCCGCGGCCTGTTGGACGATACGGTGGTGATCTGGGGCGGCGAGTTCGGCCGGACGGTCTATTCGCAGGGCACGCTGACGCCGGAAAATTATGGCCGCGACCACCATCCGCGCTGCTTCAGCATGTGGATGGCGGGCGGCGGAGTGAAACCCGGTCTCTCCTACGGCGAAACGGACGATTTTTCCTACAACATCGTGAAGGATCCGATGCATATCCGCGATCTGCACGCGACGATTCTGCACCTCTTCGGCCTCGATCACAGCAAGCTCTCTTTCAAGTTCCAGGGCCTCGATCAGAAACTCACGGGCGTACTGCCCTCGAAAGTTATCCATGACCTCCTGGCCTAACTTCCGCCACGCGGTGCCGGCGCTCGCGGTGCTTGCCGCCGTGGTGGCGGCGCGCGCCGAAGACACCTTTTACGCCCAACGCGTTGCTCCGATTCTTGAGCAGAAATGCGTCACGTGCCACGGCGAGAAAAAGCAAAAGGGGAAACTGCGGCTCGACAGTTTTGCCCAGCTCATGCGTGGCGGCGAAGGCGGCGGCGTGGTGCAGGCCGGCGAGGCGAAGGACAGCGCGCTTTTTGTCCGCGTGACTCTGCACCCCGAGGACGAGGATTTCATGCCGGCGGACAGCAAACCGCCGCTCACACCCGACGAGGTGAAAGTGCTCGAGCTGTGGATTGCCGCGGGGGCGTCGGAGACGGCGCCGCTGTCTTCGATCCAAGGTGCGCCGGCGCTCGCCGCGCCCAAGGCCCCGATGGTGGCCCTTGCGCCGGACTGGCGTCCCCGGGCGGCGCAGATCGCCCAGCTCGAAAAAGCGCTCGGACTCCGCTTGGTGGCGCGTTCGCATCTGCCGACCGATGGCCTCGTGCTCCGGACAGCCGGTGCGCCCGGCCGGTGCGACGATGCGGCGCTGGCGCAACTGGCGCCGGTGGCGGACCTCATCGTCGAGGCGGAACTGGCCCGCACGAAAATCACCGACGCCGGCCTGGTCTCGCTCGCGACGTTTTCCAACCTGCGCGCGCTCGATCTCACGCGCACCGCGGTGACGTCGGGCGGGCTCGGGAACCTCGCCCCGTTGGGGAAACTCGAGTCGCTCAATCTGACCTCAACCGGGGTCGACGATGCGGGGGTGGCGCGGTTGAAGGATTTGCCGGCCCTGCGGAAAACCTGGGTCTTCGACACCCGGGCAGCCGCGGTGGCCGAGGATCCGGCGGCGTCGGCCAAGTAGGCTTTGGCGTATGGCCCGGGGCTTGATTTTTCTATTGGTCGGCTTGGGGTGGTCGGTCGGCACCTGGGCGGCGCCCGCGTCGCGCGAGCCGGCGAACCTCGATGCGCTCAAGGAAGAGATCCGGGTCTACGTCGACTCGGGGAGCTACCGTGAAGATATTACGGCGGTCGCGGTGGAGGCGACGGCGTGGTTGGAGCGGAGGGCGGCGCAGGGCGGACAACGGCTGACGGTGATTTTCGATCTCGACGAGACGCTGATTTCGAATTGGTCGCACATGAAGGAAATGGGTTTCGGGTATGTGCCGGGGGCGTGGACGATCTGGGTGCAGTCCGGGCAGGCGGCGGCGATCGAGCCGGTGCAGGCGGTCTATCGCTTGGCGCGCCGCCTGGGCATTGCGGTCATCTTTATCACCGGCCGGCCGGAGCGCGACCGCGAGGGCACGGAGCGAAATCTCCGGGCCATCGGCTGCGGCGACTATGCCGCGTTGTGGTGCAAGCCGGACGGGGCGAAGGAAACGACGGGGCAATTCAAAGCCGCCACGCGGGCGCGGTTGGAACGGGAGGGGCGGGTGATCATCGCGAACATCGGCGACCAGGCGAGCGATCTGGTGGGCGGCCATGCGGAGAAAACCTTCAAGTTGCCGAATCCATTTTATCTCACGAAGTGAGCCCGCGGGCCGGCGGCGCGCTGCGCACCGGTTTCGCACGTGGGGGCGCGCGCCGTTCACCCGTCGCCTGTAGTGCGCTTCCCGGGCCCATGAAGCCGCGGGAGCGCCGATCCTTGGTCGCCTTTGTCCGTGCACTCGGCGTCCGCGCTGCGCGCCAGCTGGAGCCGACGGTTGCGACCGGCGTCCAGCACGGGTTGCGGAGGGAGCTCCTGCAAAACCGTCTGAATCTGAATTTCACCTACGACCAGACGAAGGAGATCAACGGGGCGATCTCGCACGATGGCACGAACGTCTTCAATTCGGTCTGCGATGCCGATTTCGCCGGCGCCCCGAGTGCGGTCGGGCGCAACCTCCGCGGGGTCGGCACGCGGCCGGTGCTGGATCGCGAAATCCGCATCCGTTCGGTCAATGGTTTCGAGTTCGAGGGGTCGACAATCCGTCGCGGGCGTTCCGGCTCCAGGCCAGCGTCCGTTTCGCCGAGGTGTAGGAGTCGAACCTCTCTCCCGATGTGAAGGCCTGTATCGACAGGAACGCGGAGCTGTTCAAACCGATCGCGCCGGATGCTGGAGCCCTGATCGGCCCAAACGACACGAGCCCGGCGCGAGAGAGGGTGCCGCTGACTTTCGCGCTGGAATAGACGATCCGTTGTGATTTTCAGCTCACACTGAAGCGGTCAGGGAAGGCTGCGCGCCGAGGGTAGGACTTCAGTCATCGACGCGTCGTTGGGTGTCATGGCGAGAAGCGCGGCGCCGAAGCAAGCCAGATGGATGGCCGCGGCCGGCATAGCCTCCCTCGCAGGAAAAAACCTACGTTCGCGGCGGTAGGTTAAGGCCCCTGAGTCCGCGCCCGGAAGGGCGCGGTTACTTCACCGCGGCAGCGGGGTCGAGGTAGACGCCCTTGAGCGGATGGTTGTCGAGGAGGTTGCCATACCAGCCCTTTACTTCGGGCCGGCGGAGATTGTTGCGGGTGTAGAAATAGATGGGCGCGATCGGGCTCTCGGCGGCGATGATTTCCTCGCAACGCTGGTAGAGTTCGTAGCGCTTGGCGTTGTCCGCGGTGCGGTTCGCCTCGGCGAAGACGCGGTCGTAGTCGGCGTTGCGCCAGCGGGTCAGATTGTTGCCGCTGTCGCCGGTCATGAGTTCAAGAAACGTGCTCGGGTCGAGAAAATCCCCGATCCAGGCGTAACGGCCGATCTGATAGTCGCCGGAACGCATGGAGGCGGATTGCACGCGGGCCTCCTGATTTTGCATCGTGATGTCGATGCCGAGGCCCTTGTTCCACATCTGCTGGAGCGCTTCGGCGATGAGCCGGTTCGCTTCGGTGGAGTTGTAGAGAAACTCGAGTTTGGGAAAACCTTGGCCACCCGGGAAGCCGGCGTCGGCGAGGAGTCTTTGCGCGGTGGGCAGGTCGTGGGCGATCTGCGGGCGGGCGTTGAATCCGGCGGTGTTGGGCGGCGTGAGGTGGCCGGCGGGCATCTGGCCGCCGCGGAGTACATCGCGGACAAAGCGCTCGCGGTCGATGGCGAGGGAGAGGGCGCGGCGGACGCGGGGGTCGTTCAGGGGTTTTTTCTCGACGTTGAAACGGAGGAAGAACGTGCCGAGGAAAACGTGCGGGTTGAAGTACGGGGATTTTTCCTGCCGGTAGATCGCGATTTTCGAGATCGGCAACGTGGACGTGGTATGCAACTGCCCGGCGCGGAACGTGCGCTCCTCCGCGTCCTCGCTCTCGATCGGGTAGAAGACGGCGGCGCTGAGTTTGACGGCGTCACGGTCCCAGTAGGTCGGGCTCTTGGTGACGCGGATGAACTGGTGGGGCTTCCACTCGGCGAGGACGAAGTAGCCGTTGCCGACGAAGTTGCCGGGGCGGGTCCAGGCGGAACCGCGTTGGGTGAGGCCGCCGTGTTTTTCGAGGGTCGGCCGATGCAGCGGATACCACGCGGCGTGGCAGATCATCGTCGGGAGGTAGGGCACGGGATATTCGGTGGAGAGCACCAGCGTGTGGTCGTTCGTGGCGTGCGCGCCGAGTTGGGTGAAGTCGGTGAGCTTGCCCGCGTTGAGCGGCTGGCCGTTTTTCAGGACGTAGAGCAGGGAGGCGTATTCGGCGGCGAGACTCGGGGTGAGAATGCGCCGGTAGGCGAAAACGAAATCGTGGGCGGTGACGGGATCGCCGTTGGACCACTGGGCGTTGGGGCGGAGGTGAAAGGTCCACGTGAGCCCGTCGGCCGAGTTTTCCCAGCGCTCGGCGACGGCGGGCACGGGGGTGGAGTCGGTGGGGTCGTATTGGGCGAGGCCCTCGAAGAGCGCCATCGTGATGTGCGAGTCTTGCTGGGAGCTGATCACGTGCGGATCGAGATCCGTGGGTTCGGTGAGGTTGCCGATGTGGATCACCTGGTCGCGGTTGCCGGATTCGACGGCGGTGTCCCGTTTGGTGCAGCCGGAGCCGAGCAGGGCGAGGAGGGCGGCGAGGGCGACGGCCAACGGGACGATGGGGCGGGCGGAGGAGCGGAGGGGCATGCGGGGCGGAGGAAGGGTGATGCGGGGAAAAGAAAAAGCCACGCGGTGAGGCGTGGCTGGGGAAAGCAGCGGGTGGGCCGCGAGGCCCTTATTTCTTCGGCGCTTGGGCCTGGATTTCGGCGAGCCGCTGGTCGAGGGCCGCCATCTTGGCGACGAGTTCCTCTTCGCGTTTCTTGCGCTCGCTGCTGTTCACGATGCTGAGGCTGGCGGCGTCTTTGACGACGGCGGCGGGCAAGGTGAGGAGGCGGGTGATGAGGCCCTGGTCCTTGAACGAGCTGAGATAGAGCGCGGTGATCTCGTGCGAGAGCTTGAGCGAGTCCTGCGCAACGGTCTGCGTGCTCGCGATGTTGTTTTGGAGCTGCTGGTTCTTGGCGAGCTCGGCGGTGAGCACGGTGCCGACCTGATCGGAGATGCGGTTGCTGTATTTCTCGATGGATTCGCGGGTGAGATTCTGGTCCTTCGACATTTCGGCGAGGATCGGCTGGATTTTGTCGGCCATGCGCGAGGAGACCTTGTCGACCTGCTCGTTCTGCATCTTCTCGGCCTCCTCGGGCGATTTCGGGAGCGGGTTGTAGGGCTGGACTTTCTTGGCGATGGCATCGGCGAGGGCGTCCATGCGCTCGACATTGAGCTTTTGGATTTCCTCGTCCGTGCGGAAAATGTCGGCCTCGCGCTTGGAAATCGCGTCGCGGAGGAGTTTGTTGGTGGCGTCGATTTGCCGGCGGTTTTCTTCCGAGGCGGCTTTGAGCGCGTCATTCTGCTCGCGGAGGGGAATGAGTTGGGAGCGCTGTTTGTCGCTCAATTCGGCGACGGTCTGTTGGTGAACCCAGAAGGCCCCGGCGATGACGAGCAGCGCGGTGAGGGCGACGGCGGGAAGTTGTTCTTTGAATTTTTGCCACATAGCGGGAAGGGATGAATTGGCGGACGGAGGGAGGTTAGTGACGGAAGGAGTTTGATTGCAACGCCGGGGTGGCGGCGGGTTTTGCAGTTGTTAATCGCGAAGCGGCTCGCACGTTGGCGGCATGAGCCTCAATCGCTGCGAGCAGCGGGTGTTTGATTACTGGCAGAGTCATCGCGACGAGAGACAGTTTTGGCAGGAGAAAGTTCGTGCTTTCGCCAAATCGTCGGCGGACGACCATGTCGCGGCGGCGCGGCTCGACGGCGAATTGTGGCGCTATTACCAGGAGCGGAGTGCGGTCGCGGCGCCATTCAAGGAGGCGGTGCGTCACGAAGGGTTGAAACGGACCAGCATGAAGAATTTGGCGGAGCTGACCTTGCGGCTATGGGTGGAGCCGCGGCCAAAGAAGAAGTCGCCGGAAGCGGATGCCCTGGGTGGTGTTGCGCCGGGTGCGCGGTAGGGTCGCCGGTGCGGGGCGAGTTTGGGCGAAACGCCCAAACACCGGATTTTCGAAAAAAAGACTGCAGCGGTGGGAACCTTGGCCGATCTGTGCTTACCTAGTGGGAGTTCAATTTTCTCCTCCGCTTAGCGGGGGAGAATTGGGGTAAGTAAGAAAGCAATGGGCGGACCGCTTAGGGGTAGGCGGTCCGCCCTCTTTTTTGGACTGTGGCGACGCGTTGCGTTCAACGCGCGCCGCCTCAGGCGGTGGCGGCAGCAGCGGGCTTTTCCGCCTTGTCGTGAAAGTCGGCCGGCGTGCCGGTGGGTTTCACATAGCCGGTGCGGATGACGAAGTCGCCGAAGCGCTCGCCCTTGGTGCGCTCGAGCGCGTAGCGGCGGATGATCGGGCCGAGCAGGGCGACGATGTCGGTCTCCACCACACTCGCCTTGTAGAGGATGTTGAGACGCGAGCCGTTGAAAGCGGCGCCGAGGTAGACGTTGTATTTGCCGGGCGCACGGCCGACGAAACCGATCTCGGCGAGGTAGGGGCGGCCGCAGCCGTTGGGGCAGCCAGTGATGCGCAGGGTGATCTCGTCGTGGCGGAGGCCGGCGGCTTCCATTTCGGTTTCGAGATTGGCGACGAGTTCGGGGAGGTAGCGTTCGCTCTCGGCGAGGGCGAGGCCGCAGGTCGGGAGGGCCACGCACGACATGGCGTTGAGCGCGAGCCCGGAGGCGTCGTTGGCGCGGTCGAGCTTGTGCTTGCGCAGGAGGGCGTCGATGACGGGGCGCTCCTCGGGGCGTACGCTGGCGATGATGAGGTTTTGGTTCGCGGTGAGGCGGAAGTCACCTTTGTGGGCGAGGGCGATCTCGCGGAGGGCGGTCTTGAGTTTGAGTTCGGCGGTGTCCTTGATCCGGCCGCTCATGAGGAAGAGCGTGTAGTGGCTGGTGCCGTTTTCGCCGTCGACCCAGCCGTAGCGGTCGCCCATGTGCGTGAACGCGAACGGGCGGGGCGAACCGAGCTGGTAGCCGAGGCGGCGTTCGACTTCCGCGCGGAACCAAACAATGCCCCGGTCTTCGATGGTGTATTTGAGGCGGGCGTGTTTGCGATCGGTGCGGTCGCCGAAATCGCGCTGGGTGGTGAGGATTTTTTCGGCGACGTCGACGACTTGGTCGACGCGGCAGAAGCCGAGGACATCGGCGATGCGCGGGAAGGTTTCGACCTGGTTGTGGGACATGCCGAGGCCGCCGCCGACCGTGATGTTGAAACCGAGGAGTTTTTTGCCGGAGGCATCGGCGATGGCGATGAAGCCGAGGTCGTGCGCATAGATGTCGACGTCGTTGCTCGGTGGCACGGCGACGACGATTTTGAATTTTCGGGGGAGGTAGGTCTCGCCGTAGACCGGCTCGGACTCGGGCTCGCCGCCGGCCACGAGGGTGTCGCCGCCGACCCAGATCTCGTGGTAGGCGCGGGTGCGCGGAAGGAGGTGATCGGCGATGGCCTTGGTCACGCGAAGAGTCTCGGCGTGCAACTCGGATTGCTCCGGGTTGGGGTTGCACATCACGTTGCGGTTCACGTCGCCGCAGGCGGCGAGCGTGTCGAGCAGTGCGCGGTTGACGGCGTTGATGGCGGACCAGAGGTTGCCCTTGAGGATGCCGTGAAACTGGAAGGCCTGGCGGGTGGTGAGTTTGAGCGTGCCGTTCGCGTGGGTGTCGGCGAGCGCGTCCAAGGTGACCCATTGGGCGGGCGTGCAGACGCCGCCGGGGACGCGGATGCGGGCCATGAAGCTGAAGGCTTTCTCTTTGCCTTCGCGGCGGAGTTGGTTGCGGAGGTCGCGGTCGTCCTGCGCGTAGATACCGTGAAATTTCGTGAGCTGGCCGGTATCGTCCGTGATACCGCCCGTGGACTGGTCGGCGAGATCGCGGAGGATGTTTCCGCGGAGGAAATTGCTGGCCGCCTTGAGGCCCTCGTTTTTGGCGAGGGGCTTCGCGGCGGGAGTGGTGGGCACAGTGGCGGTGGCGGGCGTGGAACTCATGCGAGGGTGGGAGCGTGGTGGGTGGAAAGGGTGTCGCGCAAGGCTGCGGCGAGTGCCGGGGCGGCGAGCGGGTGGGTGCCGACGAGGTCAGTGAGGTGACAACGGAGCGCAGGCGCAGCGGCCTCGGCGGCGCCGCAAATCTCGGCGATGTCGCCGCCGGGCCCGGCGTGGCGGCCGGGGGACAGGAAGAGCAGCGCGACGACGACATCGGCCGCGGATTCGACGGCGGAGGCGGTCGGCGCGGACGAGGCGGATGGGGCGGCCTGCGCCGCGAGGGCTTCGGCGAGCAGCGGGTGATTGTGGGGGTGGTCGCCGCCTTCCATCGACGCGGCGGTGACCGAGGAGACTTCGTCGCCGAGGATCGCGCGCGTTTCGTCGGCGAGGCGGTTGCGGAGAGCGGCGGAAGCCGGCGAAGGGCCGCCGTGGTCGACCACGAGGACGGGCGGACGTTCGAGCGACGCGATCGCGATGGTCTCGCGTACGCGAGCCGCGAGGATGTGGGCGATCACGCCGGCGTCGGCGAGCCCGGTGGTGAACGTGAAATCGAACGGTGTGGCGGCGTGATCGTGTTGCAGCGTTTCGAGCTCGCGGCGGAGCGCGGAGCCGATCGCGCCCTGGGCGCTGATGAAGAACGGGGCGAAAATGAACTGGCGTTCCCCCGCGGCGAGGTGGGCGCGGACGAACGGTGCGAGGGTCGTGCCGGCCGGATCACCGTCGAGAGCGGCCGGCGGGATGCGGTCGCTGTGTTTCCACGAGACGGGGTGCACGGGGCGGCCGAGGGTCGCGGAGAGCTCGGCGGCGACGACGCGGAGGTTGCGGGTCGCAGCGGGCTCAAGCGAGCCGTTGTCGATGAGCGCGACGGTCATGGGTTGGCCGGCCATTCGCCGCTGCTCGCGGCGACGGCGGATTCGAACCAGGCGAGCTTGGTGGAGAGCGCGGCGACTTCGCCGATCACGACGATGGCTGGCGCCCCGAAGCCGGCCTGTTCGGACTCAAGGGCGACCCGGCCGACGGTCGTGAGGAGTTGGCGGTGATCTCCCGTGGTGGCGGATTGCACGACGAGGGCCGGAGTGTCGAGGGCGAGGCCACCGGCCTGGAGACGGCGCGCGATGGTTTCCAAGTTTTTCATGCCCATGTACAGGCAGAGCGTCGCGCCGAGCTTGCCGTAATCTTCCCAGCGGATGGCCGAGTCGGGTTTGGCGGGATCTTCGTGACCGGTGAGGAAAACGACGGCCGAGCTGTGGGCGCGATGCGTGAGCGGAACGCCCGCGTAGGCGGCGGCCGCGAGCGCGGAGGTCACCCCGGGGACGACTTCGAAAGCGATGCCCGCGTCGACCAGCGCTTCGGCTTCCTCGCCCCCGCGGCCGAACACGAACGGATCGCCGCCCTTGAGGCGGACAACGTTTTTCCCCTCGCGGGCGAGGCGGATGAGGATGCTTTCGATGGTGCGCTGCGGGCAGCAGAAGCCGCCGCCTTTTTTGCCGACAAAGACTTTCTCCGCCGCCGGACGGGCCAACGCCATGATCTCGGGGGCCACGAGGTAGTCGTGCACGATCACATCCGCTTCACCCAAGAGACGCAGGGCCTTGCGCGTGAGCAACTCGGGGTCGCCGGGCCCGGCACCGACCAAATAGACCGTGCCGGTCGGGCGGAAAGGGAGGGAAGAATGAGGCATATCGCGGTGGTCAGCAGTCATCACGCCAACGGTTTTTTCGCAAATTTTGAGAGGTGAAATGGATCAAACATGACTTCTTTAGTAGATATGACGACTTTTAGGCTTTACGCGCGGCGGCTTGGGCGCAAGCAATCTCGGCGTCATGCCCGCCTTTTCAAACGAAACCGTCAATCAATGGAATGCCCAGCTGCGCACCCAGTCGCCGTTGGACATCGTGCGTTGGGCGATCGCGCAGGCCGGCGGCCGCGCCCTCGTTTCGACGAATTTCCGACCCTACGAAGCCGCGATTCTCAACCTTGCGGTGCAGGCGCAGGCGGACATTCCGGTGCTCTGGGTCGATCACGGCTACAATCGCCCGGCGACCTACCGGCACGCGGAGGAATTGACCGCGCGCCTGAAGCTGAACCTCAAGCCCTATTTGCCGCGCGTCACCGCCGCGCACCGCGACGCGATTCATGGCCCCATCCCGACGACGGAGGATGAGGCCGGGCTGAAGAAGTTCAGCGCCGTGATGAAGCTGGAGCCGTTTCAACGCGGCATGAAGGAGCTCGCGCCGACCGTGTGGATCACGGCGCTCCGCAAGGTGCAGAACCCGAACCGGGCCGGCCTCGACATCGTGTCGCCCGATGAAAATTTCGGCGCGCTCAAGGTGAGCCCGTTTTTCTATTTCAGCGACGCGGATCTCGACACCTACCTCGCGCAACACCAGCTCCCGAACGAGTGGGATTATTTCGATCCGGCCAAGGCCGACGAGAAACGCGAATGCGGTCTGCACGCCGCCTGGGGAAAAAAAGCCGTCAACGCCTGAGCCACGCCGGGAAAATCGCCGCCCTCATGTCCAGCTACCATCTCGACCACCTGCAACATCTCGAAACTGAGGCCATCCACATCATGCGGGAAGTCGCGGGCGAATTTGAGCGCCCCGCGCTGCTGTTTTCCGGCGGCAAGGATTCCATCTGTCTCCTACGGCTCGCGGAAAAGGCGTTTCGTCCGTCGGACCTTCCGATGCCGTTGCTCAACGTCGACACGGGCCACCATTTTCCCGAGCTCAACGAATTTCGCGACCGCCGCGCGAAGCAGCTCGGCGGAAAACTGATCGTGCGCACCGTCGAGGATGCGATCGCGAAGGGGATTGCGCAACCCGCGCCGGGCGAGATCAGCCGCAACCGTCTGCAGATCCCCACGCTGCTGGCCGCGATCGAAGAGTTCCGTTTCGATTGCTGCATCGGCGGCGCGCGCCGCGATGAGGAAAAGGCCCGCGCCAAGGAGCGGTTCTTCAGCTTCCGCGACAGCTTCGGCCAGTGGGATCCGAAAAACCAACGTCCGGAAATTTGGAATCTCTACAACGGTCGGCTGAATCAGGGTGAAAACATGCGCGTGTTCCCGATCAGCAACTGGACGGAGATGGATGTATGGGAATACATCCAGCGCGAAAACCTGGAGGTCCCAAGCATCTATTTCAGCCACAAGCGCCCGTGCGTGCGCCGCGGCGGCCAGTGGCTGCCGGTCAACGCGCTGGTGCCGCCCAAAGCCCACGAGGAGGTGCGCGAGCTCGTCGTGCGCGTCCGCACCATCGGCGACATCATCAGCACCGGCTGCGTGGAGTCGCCGGCCATGACGACGGGCGACATTATCGCCGAGATCGCCGCCGCCCGGGTGACCGAGCGCGGCTCCCGCGCCGACGACAAATCCTCTGAGGCGGCCATGGAAGACCGGAAAAAAGCCGGCTATTTCTGAACTCATTTACCGAAGACGTCATGCCTCTCCCCGCCCTTTCCAGCACCACGCCCGTGCCCGTCGATATCCTCCGCTTCAATACGTGCGGCAGTGTGGACGACGGCAAATCCACGCTCATCGGCCGCCTGCTCTACGATTCCAAATCGCTGATGGAGGATCAGATCGAGGCGCTGGAGCGCTCCGCCGACATTACCGGCGGCGGCCAGATCAATCTCGCCAATCTCACCGACGGCCTCCGGGCCGAGCGCGAGCAGGGCATCACGATCGATGTCGCGTATCGCTACTTCGCGACGCCGCGCCGGAAATTCATCATCGCGGACACGCCGGGCCACGTTCAATACACACGCAACATGGTGACGGGCGCCTCGTCGGCGAACCTGTCCATCATTCTCGTCGATGCGCGGACCGGGGTGATCGAGCAGAGCCGCCGCCACACGGCCATCGCCGCACTGCTGCGCATTCCCCACCTTGTCGTGGCCATCAACAAAATGGACCTCGTGGGTTGGAGCGAGGCGCGCTTTTGGGAGATCCGCGCGCAGTTCGAGGAGTTTCTGCCGCGGCTCGATATCAAGGATGTGAAGTTCATCCCGATGAGCGCGCTCAACGGCGACAACGTTGTCGATGCCTCGGTGCACACGCCGTGGTATGTCGGTCCGACGCTGCTCGGCCATCTCGAGACGGTACACATCGCGAGCGATTGGAATCTCAACGGCTTCCGCCTGCCGGTGCAGTGGGTCAACCGCCCGAACAATCCGACGGATGCGTCGCTCCACGATTTCCGCGGTTTCAGCGGCCAGATCGCCGGCGGGATCGTCCGCACGGGGCAGAAGATCATCGCGTTTCCCGCCGGGATTGTGACCACGGTGAAACAGATTTGGACTTACGACGGGCCGGTCGAGGAGGCGTTTTGCCCGCAGTCGGTCACGCTCGTGCTTGAGCACGACATCGATATCAGCCGTGGAAGTATGCTCGTGGGCCTCGATAATCTGCCCGGATCCAACACCGAGTTGCAGGCCGAAGTCTGCTGGATGCACGCGCGTCCGTTGCAGCCGGGGAAGCGGTATTATCTCAAGCATACGACCCACACCGTGCAGGTGTCGGTCACGGAAATCGTCAACAAGCTGAACCTCGCGACCCTGGAATCCGATCCTGCTCCGGCGGAGTTGGGCGTGAACGATATCGGTGAGATTCGCCTGCGGGCGGCCCAGCCCCTCGTGTTTGACGGCTACGCGATCAACCGGCTGACCGGTTCGTTTATTCTGATCGAGCAGGGCACCAACGCGACGGTCGCGGCGGGCATGTTGCGTCCACCGCGCGAGATCGTGAAACCCGAAAACGGGGACTACGTGATATGAAGGCGCCGGTGCTGCTGCACGGCGGCGATTCGCATCTGCGCAGCATCGTCAAGGCGGTGAGTTGGCGCTGCGTGGGCACGCTTGATACGTTTTTGGTGAGTTTTTTGGTGCTGTCCCTGAGCGGCGCCGCCGACAGCTCGCTGGCGGCGATGAAGGTCTCCGGCGGGATCGCCGGAGTGGAGGTGATTACGAAGGTCGCGCTCTATTATCTGCACGAACGCACGTGGGCGCGGATTGCGTTCGGCCGCCCGCGCCCGCCGACGACCGACGAGAGTGCCGCGGAGAACGTGCCGTGAAAATCTCGGTCAAAGTCGATTATGCCTGCCGCGTGATGGCCGAGCTCGCGCGCCTGCACGGCTCGGGCGGCCTCGCGCAGATCGAGCACCTCGCGAAGGCGGAGGCGGTGCCCGCGAATTTTCTCGCCCAAATTCTCCTCAAACTCCGCGACCACGGCCTGATCACGAGTCGTCGCGGCAACCAGGGCGGCTACACCTTGGCGCGCGCGCCGGAGGAGATTTCGCTCTACGATATATTGATAGCCGTGGAGGGAAAGTGCCTGCACCTCAGCGGTAATTTCGACGGGCGCAGCGGCCGGCGGTTGAAGCAGGTCTGGGACGAGATCAGCGAAGCGTTGGTGAAGAAAACCAAGACCTACACGCTTGACCAACTCGCTTCAAAAGGGACGGCGGCGATGTATTATATCTGAGGCCGACGGCCTTTGATTTCTGGATTTTTCGGGAGCCGCGGGCGCCAGCGAGTGGGCGGATCACCGCGCGCCGGCGCTCGCGCCTACCCCGCGAATCAAGGTCTGAATCTTTCGGGCGATTGGTCTGAGATCCGGCCCGCAGGTGCCCGCTTGCGGGCGATGTTGTGGCATCGGCAGCTTGTCTGTGGTTGACGTGGACCCACCACCGAGACGCCCGTGCCCGTGCGATCGATCGGCGGCCAGCGGACTCCTTCCGCTCGATCTCGTCTCTGCTTGGGCCCGCGTTACCAGCCGAAGATATACCGTTCGCGCCGCAGATCCGAGCCGCCCCGCAGGGTGCCGGTCGCCTCATTTACGCCGACCGCCACGACACCTGAGTTCATCCCATACGGTGGGAGCACGCGCAGCACGTGGCCGCGGGCGCGCAGCTCATCGAGCACCGTCGCCGGAATGCGGCTCTCGATTTCGAGCTGCCCCGGAGCGTTGGGGTGATTGTCGAAGGAGCTGTGGGCGTGGTTGGAGTTGATCCGCGGCGACTCGATGGCGATCTGGAGCTCTTGCTCAAAGATGATTACGTTCAGCAGCACGTTCAGCACCTGTTGATCCTGGCTGTCGCCGCCCGGCGTGCTCATCGCGAGAAACGGTTTGCCGTCTTTGCGCACGATCGTCGGCGAGAGCGTGGTGCGCGGGCGCTTTCCGCCGACGAGGAGGTTGGGGCTCGCGGGATCGAGGTCGAAGGCCTGCATGCGGTTCGAGAGTGGCACGCCGGTGTCACCGGCGAGGAAGGCCCCGCCGAGCACCCAGCCGGAGCTGGGGGTGGCGCTGAAGAGATTGCCCTCTGCGTCCACGGTATTGACGCACGTGGTGTCACCACCGCTGTCGGGATTTTTCGTGCCCTGAGTGTGCGGCATGTAGCGAACCGCCGGTGGCTTCACGTCTGGATCAAACGCGAACGGATCACCTGGGCGGTGTTCCAACGATGCTTGCGGCGCGATCAGTTTCCGGCGCTCGGCGGCATACGCCTTCGAGAGCAGCCCTTGCAGGGGCACTTGCGCAAACGCCGGATCTCCGAGGAACGCGTTGCGGTCGTCGTAGGCGAGTTTCAGGGCCTCGTGCACGGTGTGGATATAGTCGGTCGAGTGCAGCCCCATCGCTTTCAGGTCGTAGCCTTCGAGGATGTTGAGGGCCATGAGCATCACCGGGCCCTGATTCCAGGCCCCGGCCTTGTTGACCTCGAAGCCGTGAAACAACGTCGTTACAGGGGCCTCGATGGCGCCGTGGTAGTGGGCAAGATCCTCGTAGGTGAACACGCCACCCTCGGCGCGGTTGGCCTCGACGATGCGACGCGCGATGTCGCCCTGGTAAAAGGCATCGCGTCCGGCGCGAATGGCGGCGCTGCGGTCGGCATTTTTCTTCAAGGCGTCCCGCTCGGCGGCGACGATCGTCCGCAGCGTGGCCGCGAGATGCGGTTGGCGGAAAATTTCACCCACGTCCGCGAGCCGGCCGCCCGCATAGTAAAGATGGCCCCACTTGTAGGCTTCGGTCTGTTTACGGTTGCTCGCCATATTTTCGCGCAGCAGCGCATACATGGGAAAGCCGTCGGCGAAGGCGATGGCGGGCGCCATGACCTGTTCGAGGCGCATGGTGCCGAAGCGTTCGAGTACGAGGGCCATCGCATCCATCACCGCGGGAATGGTCGCCCCGAGCGGTCCGTTGCCGTCGACCTTGCCCTTCGCCGCAAACAGCGCGGGCGTGGCGGCCTTCGGCGCGGGCCCCTGGCCGTTGATCACGTAGACTTGTTTCGTTTTCGCGTCGTAGACCATCACCGGCGATTCGCCGCCGAAACCAAAATGAGAAATCTCCACGACCGCGGCGGCGAACACCGTGGCTACGCCGGCGTCGATGGCGTTGCCGCCCTGTTCCAAGATGCGGGTGCCGGCGGCAACCGAGTAGTGCCGGCCGGCCGCGACGATCCCGTGTTGGCCGAGGATTTCCGGGCGCATCGTCTGCTGCCGCGGCGGCGGACGTGGAGGGGGCGTTGATGGAGTGGGGGGCGGGGTTTGGCCGGGCAGGATGGTGGTAGCCAGCAGGCAGAGGAAGGTGAGGCGCGATTTCATGAAAGTCGGAACGAGGGGAAGGGCGGCCGTGGGCGGGAACGGAAAGCTCGCCATGCAACGGGAAACGCTCAACGCCCAAGTTGCGGCCGGTTTGAAAGCAGGGCCGGGGCGCTGATTCGCCGTCGGGGTGACGACTCAACGCACGAGGGCGGGTCAGCGACCGCGCCCGGCTTTTTCGGCCGGGGCTGCGCGTCGGCGCGGGCCTCGGCTTCCTTCATCAGTTGCTGGACTTTCGCCTCGCCGCGCAGCGGCTCCCGTTCGAGCTCGCGCCGCAGCAGGTAAGCGAAGGCATCGCCCATCGCCTGAATTGCGTGCACCTCGGCGATGGCGGCATCCTTCTCGCCGGGCGTGGCCAGCACGAACGCCTTCATGCGCCGCGTCTGAACAATCAACGGCATTCACGCGTCGCCCGTGCGAGCTGCCTGGCCTTCTCCCGCGCGGCGAGGGCCTCGGTTTTTTCTCCGCGGTCAGCGTGCAAGGCGGCGCGATGGGGCGGGCCCTCTGTCTGTGCTGGAAAATCACTCACGAACGTTTTGGCTGCCGTCAATACCCCGGCATAGCGTTCTGCAGCGAGCGCGGCGTTACCCTGCCGCGCTTCGAGTCGCGCGCCCACTCCCGTTGCGCCTGCACCCCGACCGTGTCGGCGTCGCTCGGGCGCAACCGCTCGGCCGCCGCCCCGACGGGGGCGGTGGGCGGAGCCGAGGATTTCAGTTTCCACGGCTGCCAGACGACGAGGATGATCCCGCCGGTAACGGCGAGGATCGCTGGGATCACCCAACTCGATTTTCCTCGATGACCTTTTTGCGGGATGCGCTTCCGCTGGCCGGACGACGGGTCAGCGAACGGGCCGACCGCCGATCTGGGCGCTTCCAATCGCTTGCTCACGCGGGCGCAGAATACCGCCGGTGTCTCGCCGCCCGGCCGGCGGGTCCATGGCACGGCGCGGAATTCGTCGGGCACGAGGGCCTCGGCGTCGCGGGTGGCATCGATCACGGCGCGAAGGACGAAGGGCGTGCCGTCGGCCATGGCGAGGGTGCGCCGGGCGGCGAGTTTGCATTTGATGCGAAAATAGCCCTCGCGCCGCGCCTCCGTCGCCGCGGAAATCACCGGCAAGACAAGTGTGCACGAGGGGATTTGGCCGCCGATTTTTCGATCCTGGGCGTCGCCGCCGACGAGTTCAGTCCGGTCGAACCAGACCTCGATCCCGGCAGCCCGCCACGCGGGGCACACCGCAGCGCCGCCTCCGCGTCCTGCGACGCTTAGCTGACAAAAACCGCGTTAGGGGGGGCGAAACCGTGAGGGAGCGCCGGGGGCGAAGGAAAGCCGCCCAGCGGGCGTCGTCAGGTGTGCGCGAGGCGAGAGGGGCGCGCAAAGTGAAGGCGCGCGACGATTGGACTGGAACGGCGCGGCGAACGCCTCAAGTTGCCTGCGATGAACGAAGACATCCTCAAATCCATCCACGAAGAATTGGTCGCGATCCGCCAGCTCCTGGCCGAGGCCACCAAAGCCCCGGCGCGCAGCGCACCGGCGCGGGCGACGAGTTCATCTTCGAGCTATTCCAGCAGCGGTGGCGGCGCGGATGAAGTGATTTTGCAGCCGACGGAAGTGATTCCGAACGCGGGCGACGTGCAGGTGCATTTCGGGAAGAACAACGGCGTGGCGCTCTCAAAGCTGAGCGAGCGTTCGCTCTCGTGGTATGCGACGGAACAGCCGCCGCGCCTCGACAGCAGCGGCAAGCCGTATCCGCCGCGCCCGCAGGAGACGACGCTGCGCAATGCGGCGCGCACGCTGTGGCACCAGAACAAGGGCACGCTCGGTCAGCCCGACGCCCCGAGAAGTGCCGGCACCGCGGCCGCGACGCCGGCTGTGGCCACGGAATCTTCGGCCCACTTGTCGGACGAAGAGAACGTGCCGTTCTGACGGACCGCATCGGCAAGCATCGGATTTAAGAGTAGGGCGGGTCTATGGCCCGCCTTTTTTGCGTTTTTCCGCGTGGAGTCGGCGGTCAGGTCAGCGGCCTTGCCCTACTCTAGGCGCGCGACGGCGACCGCGCAGGCTTTGTAGCTGGGCTGCCGTGAATGCGGGTCGAAGGACGGGAAGGTAAGTTGGTTGACCGTGCCGAAGTGCATCGGGAGGAAAATTTGACCGGGTTGCACGGTCGGCGTGACGAGTGCGATGGCTTCGGCGGTGCCGCGCCGGGAGCGCACGGTGACGCGGTCGCCGGCGGCGAGGCCGAGGCGGGTGGCGTCGTCGGGATTGATCTCGGCGGTGAGGACGGTGGGGGCGAGTTTGCGGAGGACGGCGCTTTTGTCGGTGCGCGAACCCGTGTGCCACTGCGCGGAGGAGCCGCGGCCCGTAAGCAAAATGAACGGGTAGTCGGCGTCGGGCGGCTCCGGCATCGGGCGCGGGGCGTCGAAGTGGAAGCGGGCGCGGGCGTCCGGGGTGAAAAACTTTCCGTCGGCGAAGAGGCGGCGTTGCTGCGCCGGACGTGGAGCGTTGGGAGTGGAGAGCTGAGCGTCGGACGGAGTCGGCTCGTTGGCGCACGTCGCAACGGCGGAGGCCGGGCAGGGCCATTGGATGCCGCCGGAATCCGCAATGTGAGCGTAGTCGCGGATGCCGGTGAAGTCGCACGGTTGGCCGGCGGAAAGTTTTTTCAGAATCTGGAAGGTGGCCTTGGGCGAAGACCACGCGCGGAAGCGATCGCCGCAGCCCCAGGCTTCGGCGACGAGTTTGAAGATGGCGAAGTCGCTCAGGGCCTGGCCGGGGGCGCGGGAGACTTTTTTGGCGACGGCGAGGCGGCGCTCGCTGTTGATGAGAATGCCGTCCTTCTCGCCCCAGCCGGCGGCGGGGAGGACGAGGTCGGCGAGTTGGGCGGTCTCGGTCGTCGCATACATGTCCTGCACGACGAGAAACTCGAGTTTGGCGAGGAGGTCGCGCGCGGCTTTGGTTGATCCACGAGTGCGCGGTGTTGGTGGCGATGACCCAGAGGCCGCGGATTTCGCCGCGCTCGATGGAGTCCAAGATTTGGTCATACGCGTAGCCGGAGCGATCGGGGATGAGCGCGGGGTCGAGGCCGAGGGTCGCGGCGACGTGGGAGCGGTGGGCGCCGTTGGTGGTGTCGTAGCCGCCGAGGAGGGACGTGGCGTTGCCAAAGAGGCGCGAACCCATGGCGTTGCACTGGCCGGTGATGGAATTGGCGCCGGTGCCGGGGCGGCCGATGTGGCCGGTCAGCAACGCGAGGTTGATGATGGCCTGTGCGGTGCGCGTGGCCTCGTGGCTTTGGTTGACGCCCATGGTCCACCAGAAGGAGACACGTTCGCGCGTGGCGATGATGTCGACGAGGCGGTGGAGCGTGGCGATGGAGATGCCCGTTTCGGCGGCGGTGTGCTCGGGCGTAAAGGTCGTGACGAAGGCGGCGAAGGCGTCGTAGTTCGAGGTGTGCGCGGCGATAAAGACGGGGTTCACGGCGCCGCGCGCGATGAGGAGATGGGCGAGACCGTAGAGGAAGGTAAGATCGGATTTCGGTCGGAGGGCGACGTGGAGGGTGGCGGCCTGGGCGGTCTCGGTGGCGCGCGGATCCACGACGACGATCTCGGGCTGGCGGCGATTCATCATCACGCGCTGCCACATGATGGGGTGGGCGATGCAGGGGTTGGCGCCGATGAAAATGAGGGCGTCGCTCTCCTCGAAATCGGCGTAGGTGAAGGGCGGGGCGTCGAAGCCGAAGGACTGTTTGTAGGCGACGTGCGAGGTGGCCATGCATTGGCGCGTGTTGCTGTCGCAGTGGAGCGCGCCCATGCCGAATTTGAAGAGGGCGCCGAGCAGGGCCATCTCTTCGGTCATGATCTGGCCGGTGCTGAGGAAGGCGATGGCGTGCGGGCCGCGGTCGCGTTGAATGGATTTGAAGCGATCGGAGAAGGCGGCGAGGGCGGTCGGCCAGTCGACGGGGGCGAGCGGGGCGCCGCGGGAGGAGCGGAGGAGCGGGGTGGTCGCGCGGTCGGGGGCGGCGAGGGGGGTGAGGGCTTCCCAGCCTTTAGGGCAGGCCATGCCGAGGTTGACGGGGTAGTCGGGGTCGGCGGAGAGGTTGATGGCCTGGCCCTCGGCATCGAGGTGGACGCGGAGCGAGCAGCCGGTGCTGCAAAAGCCGCACACGGTGTTGGTGGTCGCGACCGGCGCGAGACGGGCGGGGACGCGGCCGAAGGCGGCGGGGTGTTGCACGAGCGCGGCGGTCATCGGACCGGTGCGGGCGTGAAGGAGATTTTCGAGCGCAGCGGGAATATTCATGCGGCGGGTTGGCCGGGCATTTTCGGGGCCTCGCCGGCGCGGAAGAAGAGGGCGCGTTCGGCGAGTTCGCCGGCGAGGAGGAGGGGGAGAAAGAGTGGGAGCGGAGCGACGAAGAGCAAAATGACCGTGGAAAGTGCGAGGAGATCGCGGGTGAGGACGGCGCGGGCGAGGGGGCCGCGTTGGAGGCGCGAAGAGACGACTTCGGGCAAAAAAGTGCGGGACTCCCACGCGAGTTTGACGATGAGAGCGACGGTGGCGGCACGCGGGGCGACGGGCGCGAGGGCGAAGAGGGTGGAAGTGCCGAAGAAACGCGGAGCGGTTTGAGACCCGCGCCAGAGTTCGCGACGGATATCGACGTAGAACATGACGGAGCAAAAAGGCCTGCGAGGCTGCTCGCCGCGGCGGCGACAGAGAAGGCCCAATGAGCAAGGCCCCACGACCAAGGGAGGAGGGTGATTGTGGCGGTGAGGGCGAACCAAGGGCCGAAGGCGAGGGCTTCGCGGCTCAGCCGGCTTTTGCGCCAGCCGAGGAAAATGCGCCAGGCGCGGAGGGGTTGACTGAGGTGGAAGACGCTGGCGGCCAGGCCGAGCGCGCCGAGTGCCGCGGGCAGTGTCACGCAATACGTGACACCGTTTGAGTGGAGGATCGCAAAGTTTGTCACGTAATACGTGACAAATAGCGGGGTGAGGCCGGCGGGGAGTTGGAGGCCGCCGGCGGCGGGGAGGAGGGTGAGCAGTACGACGAGCGGCCAGTGGGCGGGCTGGGGGCGGAGGGCCGTGGCGTCGGCGGGGTCAAGGTTGCGCGGGAGCGGGCGCTTGGTGAGGTAGCGGGTGGTGGGCAGGGTGTAAGCGGCGTCGGGAGCGGTGGGGAGGTAGGCGGCGGTGAGGAGGGGGTGGGTGAGCGGGATGAGGTGGGAACGGAGTGGAGCGCCGGGCGCGGCGCGCGGAGAGCCGGAAAAGGAGGCGTGCGCGGCGGCGAAGCGCGCGACGGGGGTATCGAGGCAGGATTGCTCGGCGAGAAAATCTTGAATGGGTTCGGCTATCGGCGGTTTGAGCTCTCGGCTCTCAGCGTTCGCTCAGTACACGTCGCGCTGGTAGCGCTTGGCGGATTTGGGGGACTGGACGTAGGCGTCGGCGGGAGATTTTTTCCCGGCGGTCTCGACGACTTGGTGGAGGGCGGCATCGACATCTTTGGCCATGCGGGACGCGTCACCGCCGACGTAGAAATGCGCGCCGGATTCGAGCCACGACCAGAGCTCCGCGGCGGCTTCGGCCATGCGTTGTTGGACATAAATCTTTTCGGGTTGGTCGCGGGAGAAGGCGAGGTCGAGGCGGGTCAGGACGCCAGCGGATTGGAGCGCGGTGAGTTCGTCGCGGTAGAGAAAATCGGTGGAGGCGCGTTGGTCGCCGAAGAAGAGCCAGTTTTTGCCTTTGGCGCCGGTGGCGGCACGGTCGGTGAGAAAGGCGCGGAACGGCGCGATGCCGGTGCCGGGACCGACCATAATCATCGGGGTGTGGCCGGAGGCGGGCGGGCGAAAGGCTTTGTTCGAATGCACGAATACGCCGGCCGTGCCCTGCGCGAGCGCGCGTTCGGCGAGGAAGGTGGAGCAGACGCCCTTGCGGGCGCGGCCGTCTTTTTCGTAGCGCCCGGCGCGGACGGTGAGGTGGACTTGGCCGCGCGCGGCTTTCGGCGAAGACGAAATGGAGTAGAGACGCGGCTGGATTTTTTTCAGCGCGGGGATCAGGGCGGCGGGGGCGGGTTTCGTCGCGGCGGCGAGGATCGCATCGATGACGTGGTGGGGAGGGGCTAAAGGTTGAGAGATGAGAGTTGAGGGTTGAGAGACTGAAACGGCAGCGGTCGCGCAGAGGGCGGGGAGGTCGGCGGACGGTTGGCCGAGGTCGTCGTGCGCGGTGAGGGCGTGGCGCAGATTGGTGGGGGAACCTTCGGGGGCGGAGACGGATTCTTCGCCGTCGCAGCCGTGAGCGGCAAGGACGTCGGCGAGGAGGGCGGGGCACTTTTGCGGGATGACACGGAGGGCGTCACCGGCTTCGTCGGCGAGGGCGAACTCGACGTGGTTGACCTCTTTGACGGAGCGGTTGGCGGGGTCGTCGAGCCAGACGCTGGCGTCGTGGCGGCCCTTGAGGATGGCCTTGACGGTCTTCGGGTTTTTCGCGGCGAACTCGGCGGTGAAGGCGCAGACTTTTTCCGGGTGGTCTTTCCAGATGTCCTGCGCGGTGACGGAGGTGAAGCCGATGTTGTCGGCGATGGCGCGGGCGTTCCACGGTTCGCCGACGCAGAAGCCGTCCATCTTGCCGACCTTCATGTTGGCCACCATCTGGGGCGGCGGTAGGGTGATGAGGGAGACGTCTTTGTCGGCGTTGATGCCGCCGGCGGCGAGGTAGTAGCGGATCCAGAGGGCGTGCGTGCCCGGCGGAAACGTCATCGCGAAGGTGAGGGGCTCGCCGAGTTTTTTGGCGGCGTCGACGAACGGCTTGAGGGCTTTGGGATCGGCGCCGACTTTGCCCTTCCACGCGGACTTGAGGGTGATGGCCTGGTCGTTGCGGTTGACCATCCACGGGATGATCATCGGTTTTTGGGCGAGCCGAGGAGACCCATCGAAGAAGCGAGGGGCATGCCGGTGAGCCTGGGGGTGGCCTGGTTGTCGCTGTTGGAGAGGGCGTCGCGGATGGCGGCCCAGTTGGCGCCTTTGGTGATCGTGGCGTTGATGCCGTATTTTTTGAAAAAGCCTTTTTTCCGGGCGATGACGAAGGGAGCGCAGTCGGTAAGGGCGATGATGCCGATTTTGACGTTGGGCATTTCCGGGCCTTCGCTGGGGCGGCCGGCCGTGGCCGCTCAGGAGCGCGGCCCGAGGGCGGAGAAGAGCGCGGCGGCGCCGGTGAGGCCGGCGGTGCGCGCGAGAAACTGGCGACGGTTGAGCGAGGTGACGGCGGTGGAGGACAACGACCCCGCGCGGGTGTCAGGTGGTGTGAGTTTCATGGTAGTGAGGATGGAGGGTGAGTGCTGCGCGATGGAGGTCTTCGCGAAAGAGGCGGCGGGGTAACTCGGGGGAAAGGGTGGAGGCGGAAAGGAGACCGGCGGCGACGAGTTCGGCCTGGAGGGCGGCGGCTTGGGCGGAGGTCGGGACGTTGGCGCCGCCCCGGGCGAAGACGTGAAAGTCCGGCGTGGGCTCGACGCGGCCGTGGCCGCAGTCGAAGCGACCGAGGAGGGCGGGGGCGATGATGCGGGCGGAGACGTTGAGGTAGCGGGCGTCAGAGAGGAGCGTGGCGAGGGGTTCGCGATGGTGGGGTTCGTCGCACCAGGCGCAGGCGGCGGCGAGGGCGGCGACGAGGGCGGCGTGGGTGGCGGCGTTTTTCTCGGCGAAGCGTTGGGTGACGAGGAGGACTTTTTCGACGTGGCCGGGTGACTGGGCGGCGCTCCACGTGGGGCACCAGCCGGCGCCTTCGCGAACGGCGAGGGTGTTCCACGGTTCGCCGGCGCAATAGCCGTCGAGGGTGCCGGCGACGAGGTTGCGGAACATCTGGGCGGGCGGGACGATGACGATGCGGACGTCGCGTTCGGGGTTGATGCCGGCGGCGAGGAGCCAGTCGCGGAGCAACAGGTGGTGGGAGGAGTGGTGGAAGACGATCCCGAAGGTCAGGGGTTGGCGCGCGGGGCGGTCCAGCACGTGGAGGCGGAGCGAGGCGGCGTCGCGGACGCCGGCGTCCCACAGGGCGCGGGAGAGGGTGAGGGCGTTGCCGTGGAGATTCAGGACGAGGGCGGTGAGGACCGCGGTGGGCGGGCAGCCGAGGCCGAGCTGGGTGGACCAGAGCATCGGGGCGGGGGCGTGGGCGGCGTCGAGTTCGCCGTAAATGAGTTTTTCGCGGATGGTGGCCCAGCCGATTTCGCGGCGGAGTTCGACGCGCAGGCCGTGGCGGGCGAAGAGGTCCTGCTGCTCGGCGACGGCAAACGGAGCGGCGTCGGTGAGTGCGAGAAAGCCGACGCGCAGCGGTCGCGATTGGGGCGCGGAAGCAAGCGGGGAAGCGGGTGACACGGGCGGCATGGTGATGCGACGGGTTGAGCCGCCGCTGTGCCATGACGCGGGAGTGGCTCAATTACTGCTGTTCAAACAATTCATCGCAGGAATGAACTCCGCTCATCCATGAAACCGACGCTCGACAGCCGCCAGCTCCACGCGTTTTCCGCCCTGGCGCGGCGGGGGAGTTTTACGCTCGCAGCCAAGGATTTGTTTCTCACGCAGTCGGCGGTGAGCCATGCGATCAAGGCGTTGGAGGACGATCTGGGGACGCGGTTGCTCGACCGGGTGGGGCGGCGGGTGTTGTTGACGCAGGCGGGCGAGCAGTTTTTGCGGCACACGGAAAAGATTCTGCGGGAGATGGAGGCGGCGCGGGCGGGGCTGGAGACGCTGACGAAGTGGGGGCACGGCCGCCTGCGCGTGGGGGCGAGCACGACGGCGTGCCAACACATTTTGCCGACGGTGCTGCGGGAGTTCCGGCAGAGTTATCCGAAGTGCGTGATCCGGATTGAGCCGGGCGACCACGGGCAGCAATTGGAGCTGTTGCGGGGCGGGCACATCGATCTGGCGATTGTGCTGGAGCCGCCGGCGCCGGTGGAGAGCGAGCTGGTGTTTGTGCCGCTCTTTCAGGACGAGCTCCGGTTTCTCGTCGCGCCGCTGCATCCGTGGGCGATGCTGGGCCGGGTGCCGCGCGAGGCGATCGAGAGCGAGACGCTCGTGCTGTATAACAAAGCGAGCCAGACGTTCCGGCTGGTGGCGGAGTATTTTCGCGAGGAAAAGATTTCGCTGAGCAACTACATCGAGCTGGGCAGCATGGAGGCGATCAAGGAGCTGGTGAAAATCGGGCTCGGCGCGGGTGTATTCGCGCCGTGGATCGCGCGCGCGGAACTGGAGAGCGGTTCATTGGTGTCGCTCCCGCTGGGAGTGCGGAGGCTGCGGCGCCACTGGGGGGTCGCGCATCTCAAAGGCCGCCGGCTGGCCCTCGCCGAGGAGACGTTTGTCGGGTTGTGCCAATCGGCCACGGAGACGCTGGGGCTCAGCGAACCCCGCGCGGTGGCATGAGGCCGGACTCAGATGTGCCATTCGCCGCCCGCGGGATCGGCGGCGGCCGTGGGGCCGGGGCCCTGGCCGACGAGCGCCTCGACCTTGCGGCGGGAACGCACGACGACGCTGTCGCCCTTAAAGAGGGCCACGGAGTCGGCGGGGATGGATTTCATGAGCCAGACGTTCGAGCCGATGATCGAGTGGGCGCCGACGGAGGTGTCGCCGCCGAGGATCGTCGCGTGGGCGTAGATCGTGACGTGGTCGCCGATGTCGGGATGGCGTTTCACGCCTTTGATCGGGTGACCGTCGGGATCGGTTTCGAAGGACTTCGCGCCGAGGGTGACGCCCTGGTAGAGTTTGACGTGCGAGCCGACGGTGGTGGTTTCGCCGATGACGACGCCGGTGCAGTGGTCGACAAAAAAGTGGCTGCCGATCCGGGCGCCGGGGTGGATGTCGCAGCCGGTGCGCTCATGGCCGTATTCGGTGAGCATGCGCGGGAGGAGGGGGACGCCGAGGTGGTAGAGGACGTGGGCGAGGCGTTGGAGCGAGATCACGAGCACGCACGGGTAGGCGACGATGATTTCCTCGACGCTGCGGGCGGCGGGGTCGCCCTGGTAGGCGGCGGTGACGTCGGTCTGGATGAGTTTTCGCAGGGCGGGAAGTTCGCCGAGCATCGCGGTGGTGCGGGTGCGGGCGGCGACGGCGGGCTCGGGCACGCGGGCGAAGCGGAGGCATTTTTCGATTTCGGCGACGAGGCGTTCGTCGATCTGCTGGAGCAGGCGCGCGACGTGGGCGGGCAGGGCGCTTTCGGTGAGGCCGGACTCTTCGAAATAGCCGGGAAACAGCAGGTGCATGAGGTCCGCGGCGAGCTGGTTGACCGAGGCCTGCGAGGGCAGGTTGGCGCCGTCGAGGTGGTTGATGCCGCCGTCGGTCCGATAGGAGGCGAGGAGGGCTTGTTTGATTTCGTCGAGGTGCATGGCGG
The DNA here is from genome assembly GCA_044358025.1 of Opitutaceae bacterium. Lineage (GTDB taxonomy): Bacteria > Verrucomicrobiota > Verrucomicrobiia > Opitutales > Opitutaceae > GAS368. The sequence goes on along the minus strand of JBIKOK010000016.1, from coordinate 15,851 downwards.
CGCGGACCAGCGAGCGGTCAATAGACTCGGACGTCGGCAGGCGAGCCTGAACCGCGGCATGGGGCGGAACGTGCGGGGGCGGCGGGTCGGGCCGGGTTTGTTACATTTCTGCGATTCTCCCGCCCGGCCCAAATCCGGCATCGACAAATAGGTCCCGGCGATCTCAGTTGTTCACATCTTATCCACACCGATGGACAAACTGCGCGAGGCGACCGCCTCAAATTCGCGGCTGAAGAATCTGGCAAAGAAGGTGAAGACCTTCGTGCTCGATACGAACGTTCTGCTGCACGACCCGCAATCGATCTACAAATTCGAGGAGAACAACCTCGCCATCCCGGTGGAGGTGCTCGAGGAGCTCGACGCGATCAAGGGCGAGCAGTCCACGGAGCGGGGGCGCAATGCGCGCCGCGTGCACCGGATTTTGCAGGAGTTGCTGCCCGACTCGCGCTCGATGCACGAGGGCGTGGAGCTGCCGAACGGCGGGACGCTGTCGATCATCATCAATCCGTACCTGATGGACGGCGGGCGGAGTTCGCCGGCGATGGACCGGCTGCGCGCGATTTTGCCCGACCTGTCGAAGAAGGACAACCGGATCATCGCGGCAGCGCTGTTTGTGCAGGAGCAATACCCGCCGCCCACAATTCTCGTCACGAAGGACGTGAACGTGCAGCTCAAGGCGCGGGCGGTCGGTCTCGAGTCGGAGGATTATCTCAACGACAAGGTGCCCGAGACCGACGAGGAGGGCAGCTATCGCGAGTTGCCGCTCAACATCTACGAATTGCAGCGGTTCTGCTCCGAGGGAGAGTTTGACCTCGGGGACGAGGCGACGAAGCCGCTTTATCTCAACGAATACGTCCTGCTGCGGTCCGACGAGGGCAAGACGATGCCCGCGCGGTATCATGGTGACGGCCTCGTGCGCCGGCTGAAGCTGCCGGATTTTGTGAAGGCGCCGGGCGGCATTCCGATTCGCGCGCGCAATCTGGAGCAGCAGTTTTTCATGGACGCGCTGCTCGACGACAGCCTGCACATGATCACGTGTTTCGGCAAAGCGGGCACGGGCAAGACGCTGCTCTCGGTGGCGTGCGCGCTGCACCAGACGCATGACGACCACTCGCGCTACGACGGCGTATCCATTTCGCGTCCGGTGATGGCGCTCGGCAAGGACATCGGGTTTTTGCCCGGCACGCTGGAGGAAAAAATGAAACCGTGGCTTCAGCCGTACCACGACGCGCTCGAAGTGTTGATCCCGTCGAAGCCGCCGAAGGAACCGCAGTTCGCGGCGAAGAAAGTGTCGAAGAAGAAATTCAAGAACCGCGACGAACCGTTTGTCGCCGCGATGAACGCGGCGCAGCCGAATCATGCGAGCCACCACGGCGGTCACGGCCAGGCCGCCAGCGCCAAGCCCTACGAGCGGCTGCTCAAGAGCGGCCTGGTGGAAATCGAGGCACTGGCGTTCATCCGGGGCCGTTCCATCGCGCGCCGGTTTTTTATTCTCGACGAGGCGCAGCAGTTGACGCCACACGAGGTGAAAACGGTCATCACGCGCATCTCCGAGGGGTCAAAGATCATCCTCATCGGCGATCCGGCGCAGATCGACAATCCCTACGTGGATGCGCGCAGCAACGGGCTCGTTTATTGTCACAACCGGATGAAGGGGCAGGCCATCGCGGGGCACGTGAAGCTGATGAAAGGCGAACGGTCCAAGCTCGCCGAGCTGGCGGCCGATCTGCTCTGACCGGCCGGGGGCGCGACCTCAGGCGGTGGCGTGCCGGGCCAGAAGGCTGGCGCGGCCGGCGCGGAGTGCGGCGAATTCCATGGTGACGGCAAACGCGCCCGTGAAGACGAGATCGCTCACGAGGGTGTTGCGGAAAAACCACAGGGTCGGCGGGAACGCGGGATGACCGACGGTCATGGCCTGCCACCAACCGGCGGCGTTGTGCAGATAGGCGACGTCGCCCAGCCACGAGGCGGTGTTGGTCACGAGATAGAAGAACACGGAGCCGCCGACGGCGCCGCTGAGGAGATTGAGCCAGCTGCGTTGGCGGGCGACCATGACGCCAAAGCCGATCGCGGCGGCGAAGCAGGCCGCGCGCAACACGGCGCCGCCGACGGACCACTCGTAGCTCAAGGTGGTCGCGTAGTAGTGGTCGATGTAGAGGTCGGAGAGGGTCAGTGCGGCGAACGGCACGAGCCAGAGGCGCTTGTCGCGGAAGTAGACGGCCCCGCAAAAAGTCAGCGCCATGAGGGGGGCGAAATTGGCGAGGGCCGGCACAGAGAGGGCTGCGATCCGCCAGGCGACAGAGAGCGCGATGAGAGCGAGAGCGAGAGGCATGAGTTGTGGATAGCCGGAATGAGGCGAATGGACAGGATTTTATCGGTCCCGACGCCTGCGCGGGGCGCGGCAGTTTTGGCGCTAATGGGCGATAGACGCCGGGGTGGGGAGCGGGCGCAGGCGCGGCGGCCGGCGGATCACTGTTCGGCTGCGCGGGCGAGGAGCCAGAGCAGATCGGAGAGGCGGTTGACGAAGTGCCGCAGGACCGGGCGCAGGCTGCGGCCGTGGGCCGGGAGGGCGGACAGCCGGCGTTCGCCGCGGCGCGCCGCGACCCGGGCCGCATCGAATGCGGCGGCGAGGGCGTTGGCGCCGGGCGTGGCCCAGCCGTCGAACTTCAGGCCGCGCGCCTCGAGGGCCGCAATCGCGGTGTCGAGGCGGACGAGATCGGGTTCCGCGAGTTTGTCGAATTTGGAACCGGCGTAGCGCGCCGCGTCGCTCTCGGCGCAGGCGAGTTCGCCCATCAGCGCGACGAGATTTTTTTGCACGGCGGTGAGCAGCGTGCGCGAGGCGTCGCCGCCCGCGCCGAGCGCGAGGAGGGGTTTCGCGGCGCCGAGGGCGACGTTGAGTTCGTCGAAGGCGCCGACGGCTTCGATTTGCGGGTGATCCTTCGGCACGCGCTGGCCGTAGAGCAGGCTGGTCGTGCCGTCGTCTCCGGTGCGGGTGGCGATGGAGGGCATGGGTGCTACGCGATCTTGCGCGCCGCGAGTTGGGCGCGGAGGCAGAGTTCGGCGGCCTTGAAGGCGTGGGCCTGGGTCATGGCGGTCTCCGTGCGGTGGAGACAATCGAGGATCAGCTGGCCGAAGAAGCGGAAGCCGACCTGGCCGGTGACGTTGAGGTGGCGCTCGCCGGCGTCGTCGACGAGGTAGACGTGGTCGCCGGTTTTGTCGCGGGCGACGTCGACGTATTTGCGGAGCTCGATGTAGCCCTTGGTGCCGAGAATCACGGTGCGGCCGTCGCCCCAGGTGCCGAGGCCGGCGGGGGTGAACCAGTCGACGCGGATGTAGTTGGAGGTGCCGTTGTCGCCGAGGAGGGAGGCTTCGCCGAAGTCCTCGAACTCGGGTTTGTCGGGGTTGGCGAAATTGCCGACGGCGGCCTGGGTGACGGTGGCGTCGGTGGCGCCGGTGTAGGTGAGGAACTGTTCGAACTGGTGGCTGCCGATGTCGGTGAGGATGCCGCCGTATTGGGCGCGTTCGAAGAACCAGGCGGGGCGGTTGGCTTTGCCGAGGCGGTGCGGTCCGAGGCCGATGACCTGGATGACCTTGCCGATGGCGCCGGCGGCGACGAGGTCGGTGGCATACATGGCGGACTCCACGTGGAGGCGCTCGGAAAAATAAACCATGTATTTGCGGCCGGTGCGGGCGACGACGGCCTTGGCGTGGTCGAGCTGGGCGAGGGAGGTGAACGGCGTCTTGTCGGTGAAGTAGTCTTTGCCGGCCTCCATGACGCGGCCGCCGAGGGGGCCGCGGTCGCAGGGGATGGCGGCGGCGCTGACGAGGCGGACGGAGTCATCGGCGAGGATTTCGTCGAGGGCGCGGGCGACTTTGGTGTGCGGGTATTTGGCGAGGAAGGCCTCGACTTTTTTCGGGTCGGGGTCGTAGACCCACTTCAGTTCGGCGCCGGCCTCGAGGAGGCCGTTGCACTGGCCGTAGATGTGGCCGTGGTCGAGGTGGGCGGCGGCGAAAACAAATTCGCCGGGTTTGACCACGGGGCTGGGTTTGCCCTGCGGGGCGTAATTCATGCCGTCGGATTTTTGGCTCATGGGGAAAGGGTGGGTTTGGCGGCTTCGCGCGTGGCTTTGGCGAGCGCCTTGACGGCGTCGTCGACGGAGGCGCGCACCGGTTTTTTCATCCGGTCGATGAACAGCACGCCGTTCAAATGATCCGCCTCGTGCTGGATGCAGCGGGCAAACAGGCCGTCGCAGCTGAGCACGTGGGGCACGCCGCGCTCGTCGTGGAATTTCACGGTGATGGCGTCGGGGCGCTCGATGTCGCCGCGGATGGCGGGGAAGGAGAGGCAACCCTCCTCGTAGAGGTAGTGGTCGGTGCCGCGCGCCACGGTGATCTCGGGGTTGGCGAGGGCCATGGGCATGATCAGGTCGAGCGGGGGCCGGGCGCCGTCGAGTTCCCATTTGAAATCGGGCTCGACCTCGCGGAGGTCGATGACGCAGAGCTGCAAGGCGCGGCCGATCTGTTGGGCGGCGAGGCCGATGCCGGCCGCGGTGCGCATGGTGGCGAGCATGTCGGCGACGAGTTGGGCGACGTCGGCGTCGAAGGCAGTGAGGCGCGCGCCTTTTTTGCGGAGGATGGGGTCGTTGTAGTGAACAATTCGCAGGGACATCGGTCGGTGTGGGGGCCCAGCGTGGGTTGGCCTGCCGCGCCCGCAAACCAATACTTAACGCCGCTGAGTGCTTCCGCCGCCGGCTCCGACACGCCGCCGGCCGGAGCTCTCGGGTGCGATCCGGTGGCTCGGCGGCAAAAGGGGACGGGCGAGGCTCGGGCCGGCCGCCCGGCGGCGGAAGCCGCCGCGAACGGGACAGGGGGGCGCGGGCGGAGCAGAACGCTCAGGGTTTGGCCGCGGCTTCGCGTTGCGTCGCCCGCAGCCGCTCGAGGTTGTTTTGGGCCCCGGAGTAGGCGGGATTGATCCGCAGCGCGGCTTCGCACGCGGCGATGGCCTCTGGCAGGCGGCCGAGTTGGGAGAGGGCCACGGCGAGGTTGTTGTGGGCATCGGCGAAGTCGGGTTTGAGCGCGAGGGCGCGTTCGAACTCGGTGATGGCCTCGAGGGTGCGGCTGGTTTGGAGGAGGGCGATGCCGAGATTATTGCGGGCTTTCGGCTGGGGAGGATCGAGGCGGAGGCTCACCTGATAGCGGCCGACGGCCTCGGCCGGGCGGCCGGTATGGAGCAGGGCGTTGCCGTAATTGTAGTGGGCTTCGGCGTAGGTCGGCTGAAGGCGGACGGCGGTCGCGAGATGCGGAATGGCGTCGGCGGGGCGGCCCTCTTCGGTGAGGGCGTTGCCCAGATTGGCATGGGCGGAGACGTAATCGGGGTTGATGGCGATGGCGGCTTTGTAGCGGGCGATGGCTTCGATGCGGCGGCCGGCAAAGTCGAGCGGAACGCCGAGGTTGTAGTGGGCGCGGGCGTTGCGCGGCATTTTTTCGACGGTGTCGGCCCAGAGGGAGATTTCGCTCGCAAAATCACGGTTGCGCCGCGCGGTGGCGACGATGCAGACCGCCGCCACGGCGGCGGCGACGACGAGGGTGGTGCGGCGGCCGGTGCGGGCGTGGAGTGCGAGCACGCCGAGGGAAACGAGGGCGGCGAGCGGGAGATAGGGGCGGTTTTCGGCGACGGGCTGCTGGATGACGGGCACGACGCTGGAGGTGGGGGCGAGGATCAGGAAGAACCAGGCGGCGGCGAATCCGAGCACGGGACGGCGGCGCAGCGCCCAGAGCGTGGCGCCGAGGAGCGTGGCGAGCGCGAGCGCGAACGGAGCGGCCGCGGCGGTGGTTTTCACGAGATCGACGCCGCGGTCGAAGATGAGCGGATACGGCCAGAGGCCGAGTTTCAGATAGAGCAAAACGGCCCGGCATTCGGTGAGGGCGTAGTCGAACCACGGGATCCCGAGACCGTAGCCGACGCCGCGGTCGCGGACGCCGATGAGGAGGAAGGCGAGGGGCAGCCAGGTGGCGGCGAGCGCGGCGTAGAGTTTCCAGCGTGCGCGGAGCGCGCCGGCGAAGGATCCGGCGACGAAGGTGCGGTCGTAGAGGAGGACGAGGAGCGGAGCGGTGGCGATGACCTCTTTGCTCAGGACGCCGAGGAGGCAGGCGGCGACGGCGAGGGGATGCCAGAGACCCGGACGGGCGGTGGTGCCGCGGATGAAACAGTAGAAGGTGAGCAGATAGCCGAGCGCCATGAGCGACTCGGTGCGTTGGGAAAGGTAGGTGACGACCTGGGTGCCGAGCGGATGCACGGCCCAGAGTGCGGCGATGGCGGCGGCGAGTGGCAGGGCGTCGGCGCCGAAGCGGGTGCGCAGGGCGGGTTGGAGGAGGGTGCGGCGGACGACGCCGAAGAGGGTGAGGGCGGCGAGGGTGTGGGTGAGGACGTTGAGGAGGTGATGGCCCCACGGTTGGAGGCCGCTGAGGGCGTAGCTGAGGGCGAAGGTCAGGTTGGCGAAAGGGCGGCCGCCCGTGCCGGATTCCGCGGGCGGGGCGAGCACGGGGCCGAGGGGCCAGAGGTGGCGGATGGAGTCGTTTTCCGTGATCGAGGCGCGGTCGTCGTAAACCAGGGCGCCGGAAAAGCTGTTGGCGTAGGCCGCGAGGATGAGGAGCGCGATCAAGCCCGCGGCCCACGCGATGGTCTGGCGGGGCGGCGAACCGAAGGAAGAGGGGTTTGTGCGACTCACGGCGTGCAGTGGAGCCGATTACCGGCGCGCGGGAAACTGGATTCTACCGGGCACGCGGGCCCGCGTGGGTGGCCTGAACGCCCGGGATTCCCTCCGTCGGGGACTCGGGCAGCGCCGTGGGGGCGAACGGATTTCCGCGGCGGCGCTCAGGGTTTCGGGCCGGGCGAGTCGGTCGCGGCGACGGTGCGCCGGTCGCCTTCGCCGAGTTTGCGGCGGAAGAGGGCGAGGGCGAGTTGGTAGCTTTGGAGGGCGAGCTCGGGGTCGTAGCGGTGGCCTTCGTCGCGGAGGAAGGCGTGGGCGCCGTTGAATTCGTGCCACGTGAAGTTCGTGCCGGCGGCAGTCAGAGCGGCTTGGATACGGAGGCGGCCCTCGAGGGGCACGTGGGGGTCCTGGCGGCCCCAGATCAGGAGGAGTTCGCCGGTGATTTCGGGGATCCGGTCGAGGCTGTCGTCGGCCAGGCCGGCGCCGAGGCCACGCTTGTGAATGTCGGTTGCGTAGAAACAGGTGGCGGCGAGAACGTCGGGGTTCATCGCGGCGCGGAAGGCGAGGTGGCCGCCGAGGCAAATACCCATGACGCCGAGGCGGCCGGTGCAGTGCTCGGAGTTTTTCAAGAAGCCGAGGACGGCGCGGGCGTCGGTGTCGTAGGCGGCGAGAGGTTTTGTGGTCTTGAGGCTGTTGCCGCGGTGGGCGCCGGCCTGGTCGTAGGCGAGGACGGTGCCGGCGGGTTCGAACTCGTGGTAGACTTCGGGGACGGCGACGATGAAGCCGTGGCCGGCGAGGAGGGCGGCGGTGCGGCGGATGGGCGCGGTGACTTGGAAGATTTCCGAGTAGAGCACGATGCCGGGATAGCGGCCGGGTGCGGCGGGGCGGAAGAGGTGGGTCCGCATGGGGCCGGTGGGCGTGGGGAGATCGACGGGAGCGGTTTCTTGGAGGACCATAAGGGAGGTTACGATTGAGGAATTACGCTTGGCGGGGGTGCGAAAAAAAGCGGCATGGACGCTGGGTCGCATGCCGCGGGGGAGCCGGGGGTGGCGGGGCGGCTTATTTTTTCACCTGGTCCCAGCCCTCGGCCTTTACGATGGCTTCGAGGGTGGCGCGGGGAGCGAAGGTGGCGGGGACGATAGCGCTCTTGCCGAGGTAGTGGAGGGCGCGGATGACGGATTGAACCTCGCCCTTCTTGGCGGTGCGATCGGCGGAGGGGAGGGCTTTGATCGACGCGGCGTAGGTCGTGGCGCGGGCTTCGACTTGGGCGTGCGTGGCGGCTTCGTCTTCATAGACGAGGGATTCGGCGAGGCGGAGCATCTGGGCGGTGCCGGCGAGTTTCGCGGCGTCGGCGCGGAGAGTGGCGGCGATGGCCCGGCGCTTGGCGGCGGTGGCTTCGGCGGTGAGGACGCCGTCGGTGCCGCCTTCGCTGGAGCGAGGGGGAAGCGGGCGATACCAGATGTTGCGGAAGCGAACGGGATTGCCGTGGTCCTGGAGCTTGAGCGGGCCTTTTTCGGGGAAGGCGACAGGGAGCGAGCGCCGCAGGTGACCGCCGGGGCCCTCGAGGGGCGTGGCGTCTTGGAGGAGGACGCCGTTGCAGAAGACGGTCAGGTGGCCGGGGTCGATGACTTTACCGTCTTGGAGAATGGGGCGGCGGAAGACGATGTCGTAGACTTGGAACTCACCGGGCGCGCGGAGGGCGTTGGCCATGGGCGGGTTGATGCCATAGACGGAGCCGGCAAAGCCGTCGGCGTAGGTGGGATTGTTGTAGTTGTCGAGGACCTGCACTTCGGCGCGGCCCATGAGGAAGATGCCGCTGTTGCCGCGGCCCTGGCTGGCGCCCTGGACGGCTTTCGGCGCGGCCCATTCGATGTGGAGCTGGCAGTCGCCGAACTGCTCCTTGGTGCGGATGTATCCGGATTTCGGAACGCACTCGAGGGCCCCGTCGCGGACGATCCATTTGGTGGGCGTGGCGGCTTCGCCGGGCTTGGGGTCGGACTCCCATTGGGCGAGGGAGGCGGCGGTGCCGTCGAAGAGGACGATGGCGTCGGACGGCGGCTGGCCGGGCTGGGAGGCGGTGCTGAAGGTGCCGGGCTCGACCCGCGGGGGTTGCGGGCGGTTTTGGTCGTGGATGGCCCACGGGTGGTGGGCGTCGGGGGCGTCGCCGTAGAAGGGCGAGCCGGTGGACGGGGCGGCGACGCCGAGCGAGGCGGCCAGCGACGCGGAGCCGAGAGCGAGGAGGGTGGGGCGGAGTTTCATGGGGGCGGAAGGAACCGAGGGTGACGGTGCGGGCGCGGAGGCGCGGGCGTTCGGGGCGATCCAAGCTGGCAAACCCGGTCTGGCAAATCGTAATTGGGCGCGCACGGTGGGAGGGTCGCCGTCAGCATTTTTTTCCGACTCATGAAAACACGTCCGAATATCCTGTGGATCGTCACGACGCAGTGGCGGGCGCAGGCGTGCGGTTATGCGGGAGATCCGAATGCGCGGACCCCGCACCTCGACGCGCTGGCGGCGGCGAGTGTGAATTATGCGCAGGCGGTGACCCCGCATCCGTTCGGACCGATGGCGCGGGCGGCGTTGTTGACGGGCGTGGCGTCGCCGGGAAATGGGGTGAGCGAATATTTTGACGCGTTGCCGGCGGGGGCGCGGACGATCGCGCACGCGATGCGGGAGCGCGGGTATGCGACGGCGTTTTTTGGGAAATGGGGCGTGGGGCGGCGCGATCCGCGGGTGCCGGTGGTGGGGGAGGCGGCGGCGAAGGTGATCGTGGCGGAGGGGGAGCGCGGGGGCTTTGAAGGGTGGGAGGGGTTTGAGGGCGGATTTTTGCTGAACGATCCGTGGTTGCACGGGACGGCCGCGGATTTGGCGCGACCGACGCCGGTGCGCGGATACCAGAGCGACGTGGTGGCGGAGCGGTTCCGGGGCTGGATGAGGCGGCGGGGAGAATCCGGGCCGACGTTTGCGGTCGTGAGTCTGGAGGCGCCGCATCCGCCCTATGATGCGCCCGCGGCCGGCGTGGGGCCGTGGGCGCCGGGGGAGGTTGAGCTGCCGGCGAATGTGCCGCGCGGGGGTGCAGCGGAGGCAAAGGCGCGACGGGAACTCGCGGGTTATTATGCGCATATCGAGGCGACGGACCGGGCGATCGGCAAGCTGGAGGCGGTCGCGGGCAAGGACTGGATCGTGGTGTTCACGAGCGTCCATGGCGACATGCACGGGGCGCACGGTTTGTTTCGCAAAGGCTGGCCGCACGAGGAATCGGTGCGGGTGCCGCTCTTGGTGCGCAGGCCGGGAGTAGCGGCGATGAGGGATGACGGGGCCGTGTCGCTCGTCGATTTGGCGGGGAGGACGAAGGCGTGGTCGGATGGTGCGCCGCCGGACCCGGCCCGGCCCGAGGCGGCGATCTCGATGCCCTCGGTGGTGGCGTTGCCGCACCAGTGCGACCGGGCGTGGCGGGGAGTGCGGACACGGGAGCGCAAGCTGGTGCTCAACGCCGACGGGACGCCGTGGTTGTTTTTCGACCTGGAGGCGGACCCGCTGGAAATGAACAACATTGCCGGTGATCCGGCGCGGCAAGGGGAGATCGCGGCGTGGCGCGCGCGCGTGGGGCCCGTTTAGCGAGGCGGGGGCAGGGGGGCGGCCCCCGGGTTGTCCCGGCGTTTGGCCCGATAGGTCAGCACGAGTTCGCGCGAGAACATGATCGAGAAGAGCCACGGCAAGATCACGGCGGAAAAGCCGAGGGCGAGTTTGATCAGAGTATTTCTTCCGTCGAAGAGGAAACCGCTGCCCACGAGGGTCAGGGCGAGAAGCGGGAAATAGGCGGCGGGGACGCGCGAACCGGCGGCCGCGGTCAGCGCCAGAGCGATGGGGAAACCGACGATCGTGGGCGGGTAGACGCCGAGGAGCAGCCCGGTGACGAACATAAACGGTGCGTTGGCCGAATCCAGCTGCTTGCAGACGAAGGTCTGGAGTGTCACGGCGACGATCATGACGGCGCCCAAGGTGACCAGAACACTATAGCGCATGAAACCGGCAGCACCCGGGCTGAGGGCGAGTGACTCGACGAGCAGCCAGCCGCCGAAGGCGGCGCGGCCGAGATCGATCCAGTGCAGACTGAGGTTGAGGATTTGCGACCAATGGTCCGTCCAGTCGCGCGAGATGGGGCGGAAGCGGACTTTCTTCCCATGAAACACCCCGATCGGGAGGAGCAGAAGGAAAAGGGCGGGGGCGAACTTGAGCCAGTCGATGATCATGCGGTGCGCGGTGGGGCGAAGGGGGGGAAGACTTGGAGCGGAGTCCGAGGGGGGGCGGAGGAAAACCGAGGCGGGAGCGCTTATTTTGCGTGTGCGCGTTTTTTAAATACCAGATCGCCGCGTTGCAAGCGATCGATACGGCGGAGACGTCGATATCGCGGAGCCCGTCGCCCTGCACGGGGATGATATCGGCCCATTTGCCCTCATGGTGGGGGCCGACGTCCTGATCGACCTTCATCGCAGGCCTGGGCCAGCAGGTGGCGGCGCGGAGGGCGCTCATCGGGTCGACGCCAAGGTGGTTGACCCAGATCGCGCGTGCGCGCGAGGTGGACGGGGCGGGGGATTTCAGCGGGATGCCGCTGGCGGTGCCGATGGGCAGGACGAGGCGGGCCGGCTGGAGTGGGGCGGATTTTGCGGCGCTGGTGCGGGTGCGGAGCGGGGTGATCTGGTCGTAGGCGAGCCAGCCGGGATGGGCCCGCGAGCGTTGGATATCGGCCCCGATGTGGAGGGGGACGCCGGCCTGCCAGGCGGGGCTTCGAGATGCCGCGGGTCGGCGAGCGGCGCGCCGGATTCGCGGGCGCGGGTGAGGCCGGCGAGGAGGCGATGTTGGGCGGCGGCCGGTGTGATTTTGATCGCGAAACGGCCCGGGACGGTCGTGGCCCAGGGGGTGCGGTCGGACGGGCCGAGCAGCAGGGGGTGGACTGCAATCCACGGGCCGGGGAGCACGGATAGGCCGGCGGTGGAGATGATCTCGTATCCGGCCGGGGCGAGGCGCCGGCGAGGAGCGCGGTCGGGGCCAGGAGGGCGATGCGGAGCCGGGACGAACGGAGCAGGCCGAAGCGGGACCGGCGCAGGTTCATGGGCGGGGCCGTGAGCGGGTCGCAGGCCGAGACAAAGCGGCGTGGGGCGAACGGCGGCGGCCGGCGGGCCGGGCGCGAGCGCTTATCCGATGACCTGCGGTGCGGTGGGCACGGGGCCGGCCTTGCCGAACTGGCGGCGGATAGCCGCGGAGATTTCGTGCATCTTCACGGGCTTCGAAATGTAGTCGTCCATGCCGGCGGCGAGGCAAAGTTCACGGTCGCCCTGCATCGCATTCGCGGTGAGCGCGATGATCTTGGGCTGGCGGTCGACGGGGAAGCGGGCGCGGATCTGGCGGCTGGCTTCGAGTCCGTCCATCTCGGGCATCTGGAGATCCATGAGCACGAGATCGTAGGGGCGGCGTTCGAGGGTGGTGAGGACTTCGAGGCCGTTGGCGACGGCGTCGGCGTGGTAGCCGAGGCGCTCGAGGAAGCGGAGGGCGACCTTCTGGTTGACCGCGTTGTCCTCGGCGAGAAGGATGTCGAGCGGGAGTTCCTCGCCGACGGGCCGTTCGGCCGGTTTCAGGCCGAAGACGGCGGCGGTCAGGGTGGGATTGAAGAGGGAACCGATGGCATGGACGAGGGAGGCGGTGCGGAGAGGTTTCGACGTGCTGGCGAACAGCTGGCCGTCGCCGGGGGAGGCGGGCGAGGTCTGGCCAAACGGATACATGACGAGGCGAGGGCACTTGAGCGCGCCGAGTTTTTCGAACGGGGTCGGCCCCTCGGCGGCGCCGCCGTCGACGAGCAGGAGGGACGGGGGGCGGCCGAGGGTGGCGGCGGCGGCGAGGGCCTCGGCGGCATCGGCCACGATGATAACGGGGGCGCCCCATTTTTCGAAGAGGGTGCGGAGGCGGGCCCGGGTGACGGGGTGATCCTCGACGCAGAGGATGGTACCGTCGCGGAGGGGCGGCGGGAGGGCAGGCAGGCCGGCATCGTTGGTGCCGGGCGCGGGCTCGCTCTGGAGGGTGAAAATAAACGAGGAGCCCTGGCCGGCGGTGCTTTCGACGCGGATGTCGCCGCCCATGAGTTCGACGAGGCGCCGGCAGATGACGAGGCCGAGGCCGGTGCCGCCGAATTTGCGGGTGGTGGAGGAGTCGACCTGCGAGAAGGCTTTGAAGAGGCGGTCGAGGCGGTCGGCGGGGATGCCGATGCCGGTGTCGTGGATGGTGAACTCCAGGATGAGACGGGAAGGATCGTCGGGGAGACCGTCGACGAAGCCGAGGGGGGCGGGTTCGCGGAAGGCGCGGCGGACTTCGACGGAGATGCTGCCGCCGGGGGTGAACTTGACGGCGTTGTTGACGAGGTTGACGACGACCTGGCGGAGGCGGGTGACATCGCCGATGATCCAGGCGGGGACGTCGGAGGCGATGTGATAGGTGATCTCGAGTTTTTTCGAGGAGGCCTGGAGGGCGAAGAGGTCGAGGGCCTCTTCGAGGCAGAGGGCGAGTTCGAACGGGGTCCGTTCGAGTTCCATCTTGCCGGACTCGATTTTGGAGAAATCGAGGATGTCGTTGATGATGGTGAGGAGGGCTTCGCCGGAGGTGCGGATGGTGTTGACGAAGTCGCGTTGTTCGCCGGACAGCGTGGTCTCCATGAGGAGGCTGGTCATGCCGATGACGCCGTTCATGGGGGTGCGGATTTCGTGGGACATCGAGGCGAGGAACTCGCTCTTGGCGCGGGAGGCCTCGTCGGCCTCGGCCTTGGCGCGGCGGAGCTGGGTCTCGGTTTCGACGCGGGCGGTGATGTCGGTCTCGACGGCGATGAAGTTTTCGACTTCGCCGGTGGCGCCGTGGACGGGCTGGATTTCGAGGTGGAGGTGGTATTTGCGGCCGGACTTGGAGTAGTTGACGACGTCGGTGCTGATGCCCTGGCCGCGCGTCATGGCGCTGCGGATGCGGCCGACGGTGCGGGTGCTGGTCTCGGGTCCGACCATGAAATGGGCGGGATTTTTGCCGACGACTTCGTCGAGGGAATATTCCATGACGCGGCAGAACGCCTCGTTGGCCCACTCGATGCGGCCGTCGGGGGCGCCGATGAGGACGGGGTTGTCGGTTTTGGAGGCGACGAGGGAGAGTTTGCGGGCTTCGGCCTGGGATTCGCGGAGGGCAAGTTCGGCTTCGCGGCGGGCGGTGATGTCCTGGACGGTGCCGATGATGCGGGTGGGGCGGCCGTCGGGGCCGGTGGAGACGGATTTGGAGCGGGTGTAGACCCAGCGCCAGTCGTCGCTGCGGGCGCGGACGCGATATTCGGGTTCGATGAAGGAGGCGATGCCGGTGAGCTGGGACCCGGTGCGGCGGCGGTAGAGGAGGAGGTCGTCGGGGTGAATGAGCGACTGCCAGGCTTCGACGGTGGACGGCATGCGGCCGTGTTCGTAGCCGAGCATGGCCCAGAGGCCGGGGCTGTAGTAGACGTGGCCGGCGGCGACGGACCATTCGAAGATGCCGATCTGGGTGGAATCGAGGGCGAGGCGAAGGCGTTCGTCGGAGACCTTGAGGCGGGCTTCGACGCGGCGGCGTTCCTCGTTTTCGGCGAAAAGTTTTTTATTGGAGAGTTCGGCGGCGCGCTGGCCGGCGCGGGCGCTGCGCGCGAGGTGAAAGGTGATGCCGAGGAGGATCGTGATGCCGAAGCCGGCGAGGAGGGCGAGTTCGGGGAGGAGGCGGCGGTCCTGGGCGACGGCGGTGTTGGATGGGGCGAGGCTGAGGCGGACGCGGCGGCCGGCAATGACGACGGTTTTGTCGACGGTGAGTTCGTCGCGGCGGGTGCCGTCGGGGGCGAGGCGGCTGTAGACGACCTGGTTGTTGATTGCGACGGAGATGTTGTAGTCGATGCCGAGGTTATAGGGGAGCGACTTCACCATATTCTCGAACATCAGGCTGTAGACGTATTCGGCGCCGATGTAGCCGACGAACCGGTTGTTGCGGATCACCGGGGCATAGATGATGACGCCGTCGGACAGGGTGTTGCGGTCCGGGTTGATGATTTTGGTGGTGGCGGAGATGACCGGGGCGCCGGAGTTGAGTTTACGGGCTTCAGCCAAGGCGTCGCGGCGTTCGGGCACACTGATGTTTTCGAAACCGATCGAGGCCTCGTTGCCGATGAGCGGGTGGATCCACTTGGTGCGCAGCGTGGGGGCAATGAAGGCGATTTTGATGCAGCCGAAATCGCGGGAGACGGCCAGCTGGCGGGCGGCGTCGGCGTCCCAGATGGCGTCGTTGGCCTGGTCGGCGCGTTCGTTCCAAGTGGAGGTGCGGGCGAAGCGTTCGATTTGCACGGCCTGCTGGTCGAGGCTGCCGCTGATTTGGAGGCCGAGTTGGGTGATTGACTGCTGGGTGCGTTGGCTGAGGACCAGATGTTCGCGGTCGCGGAGGCCGACCCAGAGAATCACGGTGAGGGTGAGGCAGCCGATGACGGCCGGCATGGGGGCCCACGAGGGCGGGCCGCCCTCGGCGCGGATGCTCTCGCGCCAGGCGAGGAGAATGAGGGCGAGGCCGAGGCCGAGGAGGCAGAGGGAGGAGGCGGGCGCGGTGGCGGTTTCGCTGCCCCAGTTGTAGACGGCGGGCAGTTCGGCGAGGTAGCCGAGCAGAGTGGAAAAGCCCGCGGCGAACAGGATGGAGCCGGTGACGGCTTCCGCGAAGAGGCGTGCAGCGGCGGCGCGATCGAAGGCGCGCCAAGCGAGTGCGAGGCCGGCGAGGACGAGACAGGTCGCCACCATGCCGGACATGCGGCCGGGCTGGACGGTGCCGATGAGGAGGTGATCGCGGACGAGCACCTCGTCGATGTGGAAATTGCGATGGGTGAGATCCTCGACAAGGGTGACCAGGCCGACGAGTACCGGGCCGAAAGCGAAGGCGGCGAGCCGGCGGCGGCCGAACTCGACGGAGAGGAGCACGCACCCAAGTACGAAGAAGCCGAGCGCCGAATTGGCCTTCATCGGCGCCATCGGCGGCGAGCTGGGAAAAGGCACCAACAGCTCATCCAAATGCAACCACCAGCCGAGCAGGGTCACGCCCGCCACGAAGACGAGCACGCCGGCA
>JBIKOK010000347.1:0-5186 GCA_044358025.1 Opitutaceae bacterium | reverse complement strand
GCGACCGGGGGGGGCCTGGCCGAATCCTTCGGGGATCCTGGCCGGAACCTTCGGGGACGATTCGAGAACGATTCGAGGACGTCGTGGCGGCGGAAGCGCCGGCGGACCAGGCCGGCGGCCCCGGCGATGGCGCGGAGCCGTGCGCTGGGCGAGCGCGACCGGGGGGGGGCCTGGCCAGATCCTTCCGGGAAGCTGGCCGGAACCTTCGGGGACGGTTCGAGAACGATTCGAGGACGATTCGAGGGCGTTTTGGCGGCGGAAGCGCGGTCAGACCACGCCGGCGGCCCCGGCGATGGCGCGGAGCCTTGCGCTGGGCGAGCGCGACCGGTGGGAACGGTGGCCGGATCCTTCGGGGAAGCTGGCCGGATCCTTCCGGGAAGCTGGCCGGAAGCTTCGGGGACGATTCGAGGACGTCGTGGCGGCGGAAGCGCCGTCAGACCACGCCGGCGACCTCGGCGATGGCGCCGGGGGGGGAGCAAAACCGGGGCGGGCTTTGGGGGGCGCACTGCGGCCGTGGCCGGGGTGGGCGCGCGCCCGGGCGAAATCGATGAACGCCGGCAGGGATCGTTTCGTCGTCGCCGGCGTCGCGGGGGCCGCTGCGTTGGGACGTCCGCGTGGTCCACTGCCGGCGCCACCACCGGGGGGGAATCGGTTGCGGCGCGGAGGGGGCGTCGGCGTCCGGGCCGGCTTTGGGGGGACGCCGGGCGGCGCGGGCAGCGAAGGGAGGGAAGATTTGGTCGGTGACGCGGGGTCAGCCGCGAACAGGAAATTATCGCCGAGGACCCAACCGCAGGCAGAGGAGCGGACCCCGGGGGCGAGAGGCGATGGCGCGGGAATGGGGCGCTCGAGGGTTTGACGGGCGCGACGGGCCGACCTCGCCGCGGTTCACGGCTGCAGCCGGCGCACGAGCCATTCGCGGGCGGCGAGCAAGGAGTCGGGGTTCACTTTGTGGCCGGTGTTCGGCTGAATCGTCAGCGTAAAGTTTTCCTCGGCACCGGCCGCACGGTAGGCGGTGCGGGCGGCGGTGGCGCAGAGCTCGAGCCCGGGGACGGGAGTGCGGGGATCGGTGTCGCCGTTGATCGCGAGGAACGGGCGCGGAGCGATGAGCGGGAGCATGGCCGGGCCGTCGAAGCGGTCGATGAGGCCGGGGTTGGTGCGGGCGTAGAAACGACGGATAAACGCGGCGTCGACGGTCGTGACGCCGGCGTCTTGGGCAGCGGCGTCGACGGCGGCCTGAATGGTGCCGATGCGGGACTGCCACGCGTCGTGGTCGAGGGCCCAGCGGAAACTTTGGAGGCCGATGCAGGCGACGGTGGCGGCGACGCGCGGGTCGGCGGCGGCGGCGAGGTAGGCCTCGGTGCCGCCCTTCGAGAAGCCGATGATCCCGATGCGGGCCGGGTCGACGTCGTCGCGGGTCACGAGGTAGTCGATGAGCCGCATGACGTCGCGGACGGTGTCGTAGTAGAACGGGTGTTCGTGGGGTTCGTCGGCGCGGTAGGCGCGCAGAATGGCGGCGGTGTAATCGCCGGTGCCCTTGGGCGTTTTCGCGCGGGCGCCGTGGTAGCGGCCGTCGAGGGAGACGCCGATGAAACCGGCGGCGGCGAATTGCGTGAGGAGTTTGATCTGGCCCTCTTTGTGGCCGCCGGTGCCGTGGAGGGAGATGACGACGGGACGGCGGCCCGGGGCGGCGGGGACGGCGGACTGGACGAGAACGGCCGGGACGCGTTGGTCGGCGTCGGCGGCATAGGAGAAGGCGAGGTGGACGAGACCGTCTTTCTCCGCGGGCGGCTGGAGGGCGGGCGCGAGGGGGACGGGGGGGCGCGCGATGAGCTGGAGAAACGCAGCGCGCGTGGCGGCGGGCGAATCGGCGGCCGCGCGGACCGGAATGCAGGCGAGCGCCGCGGCCAAACAGACCAGCAGGGGGAGACGGCTGTTCATGGTGACCGGAGAACAGCGCGGGGCGGCGGGCGGGACAAACAAAAAGGCGCGCCGAACAAGGTCGGCGCGCCCAGCGAAATCGGACTCGGAGAGCGGACTATTGGCGGGTGAGCGTGCGGTTGAGCGCGCTGACGATGGCCTTGATGGAGGCGAGCTCGATGTTGGTATCGATCCCGGCGCCGTAGAGTGTGTGGCCGCGCTCGGTCTTGATCTGGATGTAACTCACGGCGCGCGCCTCCGCGCCCTGGCCGAGCGAGTGCTCCGCGTAGGACAGGACGTCGAACTTCGGGAGATTGGTGGCGGCGAGGGCGCGCACGAAAGCGTCGATCGGGCCGTTGCCCGTGGCGGTGAGGGTGTGGAGTTTTTTGTCGACGCCGATCTCGGCTTCGCAGGTGACGACGCTGTCGCGCTCGGTGGTCTTGAAGTGTTGGAGTGTGACGGGCGAGGTGCGCGCGAGGTATTCGCGGTGGAACACGTCGTGGATTTCCTGCGGCGTGAGTTCGGTGCCCTTGGTGTCGGCGTAGTCGTTGATGAGTTTGCCCATCTCCTTGTGCATGAGCTTCGGGAGCGAGTAACCGAACTCGTTCTCGAGCACGTAGGCGACGCCGCCCTTGCCGGACTGGCTGTTGATGCGGATGATGGCCTTGTAGCTGCGCCCGAGGTCGGCGGGATCGATCGGAATGTAGATGACGTCCCACGGTTCGCCGGGCTTTTGGGCGGCCCAGGATTTTTTGATGGCGTCCTGGTGGGAGCCGCTGAAAGCGGTGAAGACCAGTTCGCCGGCGTAGGGCTGGCGTGGCGGGACTTCGAGCCGCGTGCAGCGCTCGTAGACCTCGCGGATGTGGTTGATGTCGGAGAAGTCGAGGCCCGGGTGGATGCCGTGGGTGTAGAGGTTCAGGGCGACGGTGACGAGATCGAGGTTGCCGGTGCGCTCGCCGTTGCCGAAGAGCGTGCCCTCGACGCGGTCGGCGCCGGCGAGGAGGGCCAGTTCGGTGGCCGCGATGCCGGTGCCGCGGTCGTTGTGGGTATGGAGGGAAATGAGGGTGCGGTCGCGGCGGGTGAGGTGGGTGGACATCCACTCGATCTGGTCGGCGTGGATGTTGGGCGTGGCGTATTCGACCGTGGCCGGGAGGTTGAGGATGATCTTGTTCGCCACGGTCGGCTGCCAGGCGTCGGTGACGGCCTCACAGATTTCGAGGGCGAAAGCGAGTTCCGTGCTGGTGAAGCTCTCGGGCGAATATTCGAAGCGCAGGTGGGTGCCGGCGGCGACGAGCGGGGCGGCGTGCTGCTTCACCCAGGTGGTGCCCTGCACGGCGATGGCGACGATTTCGGCGGGCGTGGCGTGGAAGACGTGTTTGCGCTGGGCGGGCGAGGTGGAGTTGTAGAGGTGGAAGATGGCGTGTTTCGCGCCCGCGAGGGCGGCGAGGCTGCGCACGATCAGGTCTTCGCGGCATTGGCACAGGACCTGGATGGCGACGCCGTCGGGGATGCGGTGCTCGGTGATGAGGCGCCGGCAGAAATCGAATTCGATCTGCGAAGCGGACGGGAAGCCGACCTCGATTTCCGTGAAGCCGATTTTGACGAGCAGTTCGAAGTATTCGAGTTTCTCCGCGACGCTCATGGGCTGGGCGAGGGCCTGGTTGCCGTCGCGGAGGTCGACGCTGCACCACAGTGGGGCGCGGTCGAGGGTGCGGTTGGGCCACTGGCGGTTGGGCAGGTCGACAGGAGGGAACGGGCGGTATTTGCGGACGGGAGCAGGTTGCATGGACGGAGCGTTGAACCGAATCTTGAAGGAAGGAGGCTGGGTATAACCAGCTAAACTATCGTCACACCCCGAGCGGGGCGGCAGGAAGCTTCGGACTGACGCACGACCGGCCGCTGGGCGGCCTCGGGTTAGAGGTCGTGCGCGGTGGTAAGTCGAAGGTCCTGAAACAAGGCTCGCATTGCTTGGGTCAGGTATCGGCCCACCCCGGCAAAAGTCAAGGAGCGGTCCGGTCGAAAAAGGGCGGCGGGCGACGCGAGGGAGACGCGGTTTTTCAGAGGGAGAATCGGCTTTTTCGGGCTGTAACCGCAAAGTGCAATGCGCGTCTTGCGTGTTGTGTCCGACCTTGCCTCCATGCGCGCATGCCTGACGACGATCCGCCGTTCGATCTGGCCGGCTGCCTCGACCGAGTGCGCCGGCGCGATCAGGCGGCTGCGCGCGAACTGGTCGAACATCTTCACCCGCTGGTCAGCCGGATCGTGCGCTCCCATTTGCCCCGGCGCGTGGCCGAGGAAGATCTGTCCCAGGAAATCTTTTTGAAGATGTTCACGCGACTCGCACAATATCAGGGCGCGGTCCCCTTTTCGCACTGGGTGTCGCGCATCGCGGTGACGACCTGCATCGATCATCTGCGCGCGCAGAAACGGCGGCCGGAATTTCGCTGGGCGGATCTGTCCGAGACCGAGGCGGAGGTGCTCGACAATGTGATGACGAATCAGAACGACGTGCCCGCGAACGATGCGCTGGCGGCGCACGAACTGGTGCACAAGCTTCTCGGTCAGCTCAAACCGGCGGACCAGTTGGTCGTGCGGTTGCTCGATTTGGAGCAGAAGACGATCGCCGAGATCAGCCAGATCACCGGCTGGAACCAGTCGCTGATCAAAGTCCGCGCGTTTCGCGCGCGACGGAAGTTGCAGAAGCTTTTTCAGGACCTACAACGAACGGAACGCACATGAACTCGAACTCACCCCACACCCCGTGGAGCCGGCTCACGGCCGCCGCCCGCACGGTCGCCGACGGGCGCGAGGCCGCCGCCCCCTATGGTTTTGCCACCCGGGTGGCCGCGCTGGCGATGGCCCAGGAGCGCAAGGTCGCGTCGCTGTTCGAGCGGTTCGCGTTTCGGGCCCTCGGCACGGCCTGCCTGCTGGCGCTGCTGAGTGCGGCGGTGAACTACTCGGTGTTCCGTCCGGCGCCCGCGTTTTCCGACGAAGAATTGACCGAGGATGATCCGGTCGCGGTGTTGCTCGACGTGTGAACGGCATGGAGAAGCCCTGGAAAGTCATCGTGGCGTTTGTCGGCGTGTTTATCGCCGGCTCCGTTTTTGGCGGACTGCTGGCGCTGCGGCTGAACCAGCGTGACCTGGCCCCGCGGTTTTCGCCGGCGGCGGTGACGCTGCGGTCCGGGCCGGCTCCGGCTCACGGGCAGCCGCCGCTGGCGCCCGCGCAACCGCAGGCCAATCCGCAGGTGCCGCGCCTGACGGCGGCGG
>JBIKOK010000022.1:0-53176 GCA_044358025.1 Opitutaceae bacterium | reverse complement strand
TACACCTTCGTCGCGACGTTCAATACCATCACCGCCAGCTTCGCTCTGCCGGTCTTCGCCGACACCGATGCTGCGTCGTTTCAAATCGATCCCGCCCGCATGGCGGCCGCGATCACGCCCGCCACCAAACTCCTGCTGCCCGTCCATATCGCCGGCACCCCGGCCGACCTCGACGCCCTCACCGCCCTCGCGCAATCGCGCGGCCTCACCCTGCTCGAAGACGCCTGCCAGGCTCCGCTCGCCGAGTGGCACGGCCGGCCGGTCGGCACTGCCGGCATCGGCGGCTGCTTCAGTTTTCAGGCAAGCAAAAATCTGACGAGCGGCGAAGGCGGGGCGATCGTCACCAACGACGAGGCGTTCGCCCACCTCTGCTACGATTTCCACACGCCGGGCGGCACGAAAAAAAGCGCCAGCTCCGGCCGCGGCGCCAACTACCGCCTCACGGAATTTCAGGCCGCCCTCCTCTTGGCGCAACTCACGCGCTTCGAGGCGCAGGCCAAAACCCGCGATGCCAACGCCGCCTACCTCAGCCAACTCCTCCGCCAGATTCCCGGCACCACCCCGGCCACCCTGCCCGCGGGAGCCACGCGCGGCGCCTGGCATCTCTACATGTTTCGCTACGACGCCACAAAATTTGCCGGCCTCACCCGCGCCAAATTCCTCGCCGCCCTCGCCCAAGCCGGCGTCGCCGCGAGCGCCGGCTACACCAGCCTCAACACGTCGTCGCACGTCAAAGCCCTCGCCGCGAATCCCCACTACCAACGCCTCTACGGCAAGGACACCATGGCCCGCTGGATGGAACGCAACCAG
This sequence comes from Opitutaceae bacterium, assembly GCA_044358025.1. Taxonomy (GTDB): domain Bacteria; phylum Verrucomicrobiota; class Verrucomicrobiia; order Opitutales; family Opitutaceae; genus GAS368. The sequence goes on along the minus strand of JBIKOK010000022.1, from coordinate 52,366 downwards.
TGCCCGGTGAACGACCGCCTCGTCGAGGAAGCCGTCTGGTTCGGACAAACCAAACTCCTCGGCCACCGCACCGACATGGAAAAAATCGCCGCCGCCATCGCCGGCATCCAAAAACGGGCAGGCGAACTCGCCCGGTCCTGAACCGCGTCACCACCCACGGCGCCCAACGTCGATTCCATGTCTACCTCCTTCGCTCTTCGCCCGCTTGTCGCCGCCGATCATGAGGCCGCCGCGCGCCTGCTCCATCGCTCGCTGGTGCAGTGGTATCAGAGCCGCCTCGGACAGGGTGCACGTTTCGGCGACAGTCCCGAACCGTTCCGCCTCTTCCCGGAAGTCTACGCCGCGCTCGACCCCGGCGAGGCGGTCGCGGCGCACGACAACGCCTCCGGCGAACTGATCGGCGTGTGTTTCGTGCATCCGCGCCAGACTCACGTCGCGGTCGGCATCGTCGCCACCGCCCCCGAAGCCCAGGGCCGCGGACTCGCCCGCGCCCTCCTCACCCCGGTCCTCGCGCAAGCCCGCCGCGACCAACTTCCGGTCCGCCTCGTATCCAGCCTGCTCAACCTCGATTCGTTCTCCCTGTATTCCCGGCTCGGATTTGTGCCGCACACGCTCTACCAGGACCTCGCACTTGCCGTGCCCGCCCGCGGCCTCGCCACCCCGCCCCCGCCCGGCGCCGACCGCGTCCGCCCTGTGACCGACCCTGGAGAAGCCGGCCGCCTCGCCGCCTTCGAACTCGAGTGGCAGGGCATCCACCGCGAACCGGACTACGACTTTTTTCTCCGCAACACCGTGGGCGCGTGGCGGGTCTGGGTGCTCGAAAATGCCGCCGGCGCCCTCGAGGGCTTCCTCGTGGCCAGCCACCACCCGTCGTGCGTCATGCTCGGCCCCGGCGTCGCCCGCGACGAGACCGCCGCGGCCGCCCTACTCTGGCGCGCCCTCGACGCCCTGCGCGGCCGTTGTCCGGTGTTTCTCGTACCCTGCGCCGCCGCTACGCTCGTCCGCACGTGTTACTCGTGGGGCGCGCGCAATGTCGAACTCCACGCCGCCCAAGCCCTCGGCCCCGTGCCTCCCGCCCGGGGCCTCGCTTTTCCGACGTTCCTTCCGGAATCCGGCTGAAACCTTGGCGTAACCGGGAACTGGACACCGTGGCGCCGCCCGCGGAAAACGGCCCGTCGATCCCTCACGCCTCGATCCCGAAAAAGCCAGGGCATCCCGCCACGCAGTCCGCTCGAAATCGGCCGCCCGCAACCGCTCCAGGTTCGCCAATTGCACGAGCGCCGGAACGGCGTCGTCGAACGGCGCGTGCAAACCAAACGCGACCGCTTCGACCCCGAGCGCCTCGCTCGGCCCTGACACCTCCTGCGCAGCACCCTCTGCGTCCGCGCAAAGTCGATCCCCCCGCCCCTTCAAGCCGGCCTCCCGCCGTTGGTGACCGCCGAGGGCAGCCCAGTTGTTCAACGCGAACCTCAGTCCCGGATGCGCTTTCGCCGCCGCCAACCGCGCGTTCATGGTCGGGTCTTCCGTCCGATCCCACGCGTGACGCTGCTGTCGCTCCTCCCACTGTTGGATCAACACCACCGGCACGCCGTGTTCCGCAATTCGGGCCAGAGCGGCGCGCCCGCGGTTGTCCGTCAGGCTGTAGCCATGGCGCTCCGGCACGAGCGTCACGGCTTTCAACTTCCACCGCCCGACCGTCTCCGTGAGATCGCGCTCCCACCCGGCATAGGTCGGGTTGACGGTCGCCACCGGAATCAACCGGCCGCGATGCGTCAGCGCGCCTCGAACCACTCCTCGTTGCCGCGGTGCGCATCCCGCTAAAACACCGTCGGCCATGACGGCACCACGGCCTTCCCGATGCCATTGCGATCCATCCGCCCGATCATCGCCGCCGCCGTCGTGCGGCGCAGCGCCCGAAACGGATGGTGCCCGAGGTGGGCATGGCTATCGATGATCATGCGCGCCTCGCCCAGCAACCCGTGCAGGTTGCGCCAGAAAATATCTTCGCGTTCCTCCGCCGTGCGTTCGGCCGAAAAAATTTCACCCGCTCCGCCCTCCATCGTTATATCCGTCGCGAAAAGCAGGCGCCGGGGCCCCAGCGTCCGCACCGCCCGCTCAATCGCATCGTCCTCCAACACGCTGCCGCTCGTGTCGACACACACGTTCGGACAGTCGCGCCGGCCTTTGATTGCCCATTCCCTGTCACCGCCGCCTTGGCGGTGATCGAGGAGGAGGAGCAACTTAGGATATCGCCGCGACAGCGCGTAGAAGTCGCGCGAGTCCGAGATCCGCGGCTGCGCCACCTGCGTGCGCGCATCCGTCGGCTGCCCCGGGTGGCCTAGAAACAGCCCCCGCCGCTAAATGCACTTCTCCGCCGACGCGAACACCGCGGGATCGTCGTGTTTGAACTGATGGTAGAGCTTAACCCCGATCATGCCCGTCTCGAGACATGATACGATTTCGTCCAGCGCTGCCGCCCCGTTGCCCGGCTGCACAAAGCAATACCCGCCGATGCAGCCGGGATAGTATTTCATGGCCGCCAGCACCGCGTCGTTGGCCTCGCGGACCGTATCGTTCCCCGCGAGCGCCCCCCACCGTGCTCGGCTTCGAACCAAGCAAACGCTCGATGCCGAGCACCTCTGCGGCCGCGATCATCGCCTCTACCTCACCCCAGTCCGCCTCCGGCCGCTGCACCGGCGCCAACACGTGGTTGTGCGCGTCGAATTTTTTCATTGCCCGCCAGCCCGCCGGGAGACCGCCCTTGGTCACGGCCCGTCGCCGCAGGTCCCGCTTCACCCGGCGCCCGTGTGGACAAACCCAACACGCCCAATCCCGCCCCCGCGTATTTCAGAAACTCGCACCGGTTTCGGTTCACGGTGAAGGCGCTCTTTCGCCGTCCGTTTCCTGAACCCATGTTCGCGGCCACGTTCCACCCCCCGTCGGGGGAATCCGATCCGTGCACAGCCCGCGGGGAAGTGGGTCCATCGCCCGAGAGCGAACGGCGAAATCGGTGCAGTCGGTGGATGCCCTGCCGGGTGCGGGAGTATCCCTGCGGTTTCCGTTCCCCGCAGTACCAGCCCAAACCCGGCGTCCGCTCCGGCCGCTCATTTCGCCGGCACCGCGATCAGGTCGAGCACGGCCACCCGCCCCGGTTAAGCAACACCGCCCCCCCGGCGCCGCCGCCGGCGGCCGCTCCAGATCGAACTACTCGCCGCGATTCTCGCCCAACGCGCGCCCGCGCGGAGGCGTCGCCCAGATGGCAACTCGCTTTCCCCAAATGCCAGCCATTCGTCGGCCACCCGCTCACCCGTCCGTTCCGGACGAGACCGCGCGGAAACCACCTGCTCAATCGCCGCCAACAACTCGCTCGGCCCCTCCACGACCACCACCGGCGGCAGCGACCCGCAGCCGAAACTCGCGGCCAACTCACGCGCATCCGCCGCATGTTCGGCCGACGGCCGGCTGATCGCCTTCACCTGCACCACCTCCGCCAGGCCGAACCCGAGGGGACAAGGCTGCGCTGCTATCCCGCCATCGTGAACCGCAGCATCGCCCCAGACCGCGGCCCTACTCCGCCTGGCCCGGGATAAAAAATTTCCCCTCCGCCGGCAGCACCGCAGCCGCGCATCCGACCTCGACAACACAGCCTTCCTCGAAGACCGGGTCGCCGCCTGAAAGGCCACCCGCGCTCCGGGCTCAGCCAGCTTCGTCCGCACCATCGTGAACCCCACTCGCCCCGCCGCGAAGCACGCCGCCAGCGCCAACTCGACCGCCTTCACCGCCGCGTCGTCCGCCACCTACACCCTCCGCCGCACCACGCGCTCCCTCCCGCTCGCGTGCCGCGCCAACCCCGACCCGAGCGCATGCCGTGAGGCTTCCGCCCCTGGCCGTGCGTCACCGCCCAATCCGGGCGCCACCACCTGTCCGGAGAAAACCAGTCCACTGTCCGCGACCCGCACCGCCGCGGCCCGGCCGGTTCCGCTTTGCGCCGGCACGCGCTGAATCGCCGGCAAGCCCGGAAAACTCTCTGTCTGGGCGACCAATCGGCCCAGCGAAATACCGCCGGGGAACCGGCGCAGAATGGGTCTCATCCGGTTGCCCAGCCACCCGGAGAACGGGTCCGCTCAAGTCCACCCGGGAAAGATCAACCCTCGTCCTCAAATCGCGTTGCCGCGCACGTAACCCTCCGGTTACACGTGCAGCCGTGTTCCCCTCCCTCCCCGCCCTCCGCCCCCGGTCGATCCTCCCCTTCCTCGTCGCACTCTGTCTTGCGTCCGGCCACCCCATGGACGCCGCTCCCCCCCCGACCTCCCCCTGGCAGGCCGGCACCGGCCGCGAAAAAATCACGCCGACCGACGCGCTATGGATGACCGGCTATGCGACCCGCGACCATCCCGCCGAAGGCACCACGCAGGAACTCTGGGTCAAAGCCCTCGCCGTCAGCGATCCCGCCGGTCACCGCGGCGTGTTGCTCACCCTCGATCTGTGCGGGGTTACCCGCGAGATCTCCGACTTTGTGGCCACGGAACTGATGCGCCGTTACGGCCTGCCCCGCAGCGCCGTGATGACCAATGTCTCGCACACGCACTGTTCCCCGTGGCTCGAGGGGAGTATCATGGGCCTGCGCATCTTTCCGCCGGACGGGGTGAAAAAAGCCGCCGCCTATCGCATCCAGCTGCAGAAAAAAATGATCGCCGCCGCGGCCGCCGCGCTCGATTCCCTCGCCCCCGCGTCGCTGGCTTGGGGCGAAGACACGGCGGACTTCGGCATCAACCGGCGCGAGAATCCCGAGAAGGACGTTCCCGCCCGCCGCGCCGCCGGCACCCTCCGCGGCCCGGCCGATCCGCGCGTCCCCGTGCTCGCTATCCGCGACGCCGCCACCGGTGCGCTCCGCGGACTCCTGTTTTCCTACGCCTGTCACAACACCACGCTGTCGTTCTACCAATGGCACGGCGACTACGCCGGCTGTGCCCAGGCCGAGCTGGAGCGGCGCCACCCCGGCGCCACCGTGCTCTTCACCCTCGGCTGCGGCGCCGACATCAATCCCAACCCGCGCGGCACCGTTGAACTGGCAGAGCAACACGGCCGGGCCTTGGCCGACGCCGCGGACCGCGCCCTCGCTCGGCCGCTGACCACCGTCGTTGGTGGATTTGCGTCTGCGCTCGAAGACGTGGACCTCACCTTCGCGACCAAACCCTCCGCCGCCGAACTGCGTGAGGCCGCGGAAAAGGACCAACCGAACAAAGCCATGCATCAGGCCTGGTCCGCCGCCGTCACCGAGCAACTTCGGACCATGGGCGACTCCATCCTCCGCTATGCCTATCCGGTTCAGGCGTGGAAAGTCGGCAACCTCTCCTGGGCCGCACTCGGCGGCGAAGTGGTCGTCGACTACGGACTGCGCCTGCGCGCCGAAGACAAAGGCAACCTTTGGGTGTTTGGTTACTCGACGGACGTGATGGCTTATATTCCGAGCGAACGGGTGCTGAAGGAAGGTCGATACGAAGGGGCCACGTCCATGATTCCCTACGGCCGCCCGGGCCCTTGGACGCCCGGCCTCGAAGAGAAGATTGTGGCAAAAACGCACGAGCTCATTTCCCGCACGCGCGGCCGGTAGGTCCGCGCCGACGCCCCACCGAATTCCACAACGGGAGGCCTCGTGGCGCTTCCGCGATTGACCTGCGGAACCGGGGCCACACGTTGGACGACCGGCGAGCACTTCACCGGAGGAGTGGCTGAGTTGGTTTAAGGCACCTGACTTGAAATCAGACGTGGGGGCAACCTCACCGGGGGTTCGAATCCCTCCTCCTCCGCCATCTTTCCCTTATCAAGAACCTCTTGGTAAGGGATTAATTTTTTGCAGATACCTGCGCGGGAGCGAGAAGCAAAACGGGCGATTTAACGCCTTCGAAATAAGTTCTTGTTTTGCTGGTCCGACGAAAGGTCAAAACGACCTCCAAAAGCCCTCCGTTCGTAGTGCCGTTAAATTTCGGTGCGTGAGTTTTCCTCTGAATCTGCGATAATGTCCGCAGATCAGAAACACCTCGGGGTAGAGGCCTTGTTGGGACTCCCCTGGTCAACCTTAACCAAGGATTTTTCATGCCTGCGATTCCATCGAATTCTTCGCGGCCCCGCGCCTGCACGGTGCCCGTGGCCATCTACTCCCGCGTCTCCACCGCCAACCAGGTCGGAGGCCGCTTCGACTCCTGCGAAAGCCAAGCCGCCGTCTGTCGCGATTTCATCGCGCAACACGCCCACGACGGCTGGTTTGAAATCGCCTGCTTCTCCGACCCGGCCTACTCAGGCGGTTCGATGAACCGTCCCGGCGTCCGCGCGCTCATGCGCCAAATCGAAGCCGGCGAAATCAAGATCGTCCTGATCTTCAAACTCGAACGCGTGCTGCGCAGCACCGACGAATGGGGACCTTTTCGCTCCTTCCTCCAGCAACACGGCTGCCGGCTCGTCAGTCCCACCGAGGACCTCTCCGACGAAACTCCGTCCGGTCGCCTGAAAAACAACCTCATGATGAGTGTGGCGGAATATGAGCGGCTCAACACCGCCGAGAAGATCCGCATCAAACTCAACGAGCAGGCTAAGCGCGGTTTCTGGACCGGCGGGCAAGTGCCCTTCGGCTACGTCTACGATGAAACGCTCCAAGGCCTGAGCCCGCACCCCATCGAAGCCGCCACCCTGCGCCGCATCTTCGACCTGGCCGCGAGTCTCACCTCGCTCACCGAGATCGCGAACACCCTCAATGACGAAGGCCTCCGCACCCGCGCCCGTATTTTCAACCGCCGCAGCGGCGCCAAGCAAAACGTCGGCGAAAAACGCTTCCGCTCCGACATCGTGCGCCGGCTAATCACACGTCCGCTCTACGCCGGCCGCGTGCGCATGAACGGCAAGGAATTTCCCGGCCAGCACGCGGCCCTCGTATCGGATGACCTGTGGGAGCGCGCGAATGCCGCGATTCGGCCGGCGGCGTTGCCAGCGCCACGGCGATTCCGAGACCGGGACAAACACTTTCACCTGCTCAAAGGCATCGCGCATTGCGGCAGTTGTGGACGGGCGATGATTCCCAACGCCTCCGGCAAACTCGATCCGGACGGCAAGCCGTACCGCTACTATACCTGCGGCTACGCGCACAAAGAGCGCTCCGACGCTAATTGCCCGGTGCGGCACGTATCAGCCTCGGCGTTGGAAACCGCCGTCGTCGGGTTCCTGGGCGCCTGCAGTCAGCATCAGGACATCGTTGCCGCCACCGTCGCGGAAGCGCGCGAACGCCGCCAGACGGACCGCACTCCCCTGCGTGCCCGGATGACCGAACTCGACCGGCGCCTTGAAGACATCGAGACCCAGTTGCACAATTGCGCGAAGGCAATTGCCCTGGGACACATTTCCTCGCTCACCGATGCGCTGCGCGAAGAAGCCGATTCCCGTCATGCCGAAAAACAGCCACTGCTGGTCGAGAGGGAACAGATTCAGCACGAGTTGTCGCTTTGCGATCAGGGCGACCTCAATGCTGAGCGGGTGCGCGATTCCCTCGTGAAACTCGGCGACATGCTCGTGACGCTGTCTCCCGGCGAGCAGCGGGAGTTGATCATGTTGTTCCTGCAACGCGTCGAAGTCCGCCCCTCGGCCTCGCAGCCTGGATTGGCGCCGGGTTCTCGCCTCCTGGAACTGCGCCTCAAGTTCCGCGTCGAACGTTTGATCGAAGGTATGGCGGAAAAACTCGTGATCGAGGAGTGCGGCACCGTCGCTGCGGCAACGACCCGCCCGCTCACGATGAACCTGAAAGTAGCGCTGGCGCCCATCTGCACGTCGGCGAAACCGGTGACCCTGCTGGCGCCGTTCCGCTGCGACCTGGGCGTGACGCGGCGTCGGCCGGCCGCAAAGCCGTCGCAAGAGCCGGTGTTGCACCCGATCCACCGTGCCCGCGCCTGGCAGCGCCGTTTGGACTCAGAGCGAGGCCTCAACCGCGTGACGCTCGCCAAGGAGGAAGGCATCGCCCCGGGCTCCGTCACCCATTACCTCAAGCTGCTCGATCTCGATGATCAGATCCAAACGAAGCTCTTGGAATTGACCACGGCCGCGGAGGTCCGCCGCTACAGCCTCAACCGCATGAAGGCCCTCGCGGACCTGCCGGGCGCGGAGCAACGGCGGCAGTTCGCCGCTCGTTGATGCCAGCCGGTCGGTCTTTGGTCGCACGGCTGCGCTCGCCAGCACGTGAAGTTGTCCGCGCGTCACGATTGAACTCCCGCATGATTCGCGCGCGCTCGGCCGTGGCCAAGATCCCGCCCAACGGGGCCTCCTGCCGCAACGCGGCACCGGCCTCGGTCTTTTCCAGCAATCGACCGCGCAGTTGCGGCCAAGGCAAGTCCAGCAGCATCGCCCACTTCGTTTGCATCCGCGCGTTCGACCAGCGCCCGACATTTTCCCGCATGCGAGCGTGGAGATTGGGCTGCGTGTCGATTTCCTGAACTACTGCTTCGGTCAGGCGCAGCAAGCGGGCATCAATGTGGTTGTGATAGGAATCGAACATCGGAATCGGACGCAGTGAGTCCTTTGCCAGTCAGCGAGACGGTAGTGGAAACATCGAACGGCAATCCGACCAGACCCGAAATCAACCGTTCCGCCGACCTAATTGCCGCTGAAATCGTCCCGCACCTGGTAACGCACTGCGCGGGTCCTTCCCTCGACCTCACAGACACCGTTCGCCCGCAGTCGCGTCAGGCGGCGGGTTATCACCCTTTGCGGGATGTCCAGCGTCCGGCCGATCACCATCGGACTCGTGGGTCCGGCGCACTGCAGGAAACTCACAATCTTACGTTCCGTGTCGTCGCGGAGCAGCTCCAGAGGATTTACCGGCGTTGCCGGTGCGGTGGCCGGTTGTCCTGACGATGCCAGGGCCACGCTCAAGTGACGGCCGCGCAGCAGCGCCTTCGCGAGAAGCGCGCCAATCCGGCGGATGACCTGTTCTTCGCTCAGACGGTCGAACTGCCGTGGGTCGAATGACGTGTACTGGTCCGGCGAAAGGCCATGGGTTGCACCAGTCGTCATGGTCATGTCGGAAATTCAAATCCGAAGAGAATCAGCCGGTGGTCGGCCTCGTGCTGCTGGTGTCGGATAGACCCCAGATTCTTCCTTGGATCGGCCAAGGCCACTGCGCTGCGCCCATGGCGAGACAGCGCTTCGTCTCCTCGGCAAAATCTAGCCTTCATTTGCATGCCTTCAGTATCGTCGATCGCGGCTGAAGAAGACAGAGCCCGTTGCGCACATCGCGCTCGACGAATGTTCGCTTTCGTCGCACCGCGGGGGCTGGGGCGCCGTCAGCCCAGATAGCCCCGCCTGCGCCCGACGCGGGACGGGGCGTGGCAAAGCGTCGCAGGGGTCGACGCGTGGAGCTCCGGCGACTCCCACCAAGCCGCGCCTACCGAAAGGACGCGCCCCTTCTCAGCAATCCGAACGGGACCGGACATCCATCCAGCCACGTACGCCAAGAGAGCACCGACCGATGCATGTAGACCTGTATCCGTCGTCCCTTCTGTGAGTTGAGAGTCGGAATCAAATCGATCGCCGGCCTGCCACCGGTTGGCCGCCGAAATACCGTCGATCTACCGCTGGTTGACCAGCGGGTGGCTACCGGGTGGAAACCGGCTTGGTTCAGCACTGCCGGACGAGCCGCGAAGGGTCGGGTCGGACGCTGAGGCCCCGGGCCGAAGCGAGCGCAGCGGTCCGCGCCCGACCTTTTGCGGCCGTTCCGGCTCCACCCCGGCCCGGAACACTCTTCCGTCGGACGCAGCCTGCGGAGTCCGGTGGAAGGGTGTTCTTTTTGCCGATCCACGGAGTCCGTCCTTTCGGCGTATCGTCGCTTGTGGTACAATTGCGACCATTGCATCCCGTCCTGCCCAACTGCTTCGCATCCTGGTCCCAAGTCCTCACCGACTGGCATGTGTGCGGCGCATTGGCGAAATCGAAGCTGCCGGCCTCGCTGGCATTGCACCCCGAACTCGCTGCACCCCTTGTGGCGGAAATCGGTCGCGCCATCCGCGTCCAGCAGGTTGATCGCCAGAGCATCCAAACCGCCTTGGTGCGCGAACGTGTCGTTGAACCGACATACGATGAAGTCGGTGGACCGGATTACGTCGCTGTGCGCCATGCGATGGAGCAATCCCAGGAACGGTACGTTTCCATTTGGCCAACAGACATTAGCTCACCGGACGCCATCGTCTCCCGGTCAGAAATGGAGCGGCTACAAGCCGAGTTCTTTGCGATCCGCCACCGCCACGCTCCGCAGGTCGGAGAGTCGCAGAACGCCGCGCTCCGTCGCTATTGGTCCAATAAGTCTGGGCGAGGACTGGGCGACGACTTCTTTTCCGACTGTGGGGTGGATTCGATTCCGGCCCTGCTGAGCCGCGTGAATCCGGCTTGGTAGTGGCGGGAGTTTTTTCTTCGCCTGCAACGCCGGTGCCAGCGGTTCCATGCCGCTGATGGAGTCTTCCTGGACCATCTGCCCGCAATCCGCGCTCAGGTCAGCGCCAAGAAACTGTCGGCGGAAATCGCCGAATGGTCGAAAGCCATGTCTGATCGATGGGGCTGGGACGGTCCCGGTCACTATCGCATGCTTGCCGACCGCGCGGTCGCCAAAGCCGATGCGCTTGCCGCTTGGTACGACCACACTGCCCCGGGCTATCTCGCGGATGAAGGCCTGCGCGATTCGCTTTGTTCGCGACTGGTGGCCGAATTGAGGCCTCGGGATCCGTGGCGAAAATCCACCAATTCTGAGCCGGAGGCCGGCGATGCGAACGGGCGGAACTGATCCCGCCAAATTCCGTAGTGGTGGCGTGGTGGTGAGTAGTGGTCGAGTGGTAGTGGTGGAGTAGCGACGTCACGACTTTGTAGTAGCGGACGCTAGGGGTGGCGTGTTCCGACTTGTATAGGTGGGCGATGCGGCTTTTGCCGCTCGTTTCGTATGACACCTGTTGCTCCGAGTGGGTAGAAAAGGTGCACGACAGATTGAGTTCTGAACTTGGACGTCCTGGCCGATTTCTTTGGGGGGCTTCAGACTCGGTCACCAGACTTGTCGGCACTCGGAAGGTACCGGACATCAGGGCAGACCAATTAATCTGAGTGGAGATGGACGAGGCTGCTTCGACCTCTTCAGGTACCTCATTGGGGAGGGAGTTCGAATCTCGATGCAGGATCACGTGTGGAACTGTTTGGCCAATTTGGATCCCTGAAAACCGTTCGACTGCGGCCACCTGAGGGAAAGCGAACATCGGCGCAATTGTATGTGCGCTGCGGTCGCTCCGCCTTGGGCCGATCCTCTGCTACCAGCCCTTTATCTTTCCGTAACGAGGGCTCGATTGGCACGCTGCAAGTGCCGCCCCACCTCGCTCAGTCGGCCGTCCTGCATGGCGGCGTACACGGCACGGTTGTGGCGCCGGGTGAGTTCCGCGTAGGGCAACCGGTCGAGCTCCGGGGTGGTTTCGAGGTAGCTGAAACACAGGCTGCTCCAGAAAAAGGATACGAGACTGACGCGCTCCTCCGCCGCCAGGCGCAGCATCAGGGTGATGAACTTGCGATCCAGCGGTTGCCAGAACGACATGACATCGCGCCGGAAAATCTCCGCCGTGGCCGCCACATTGTCGCCGCCGCCGGGCCGGAGTTCCTTGTAGAGCCAGGCTTCGTCGATCACGGCCTGTTTGCCGTGGTCGTGGGCGATCCGCGCCATCTGGCGCGCGTTGCCCAGCATCGGGCCGGTGATCGGATAAACGTGGATGCCGATGAAATCCACCTCGGTCTTTTCGGCCAGAGCCTGCGCAAAGGCGGACGGACTCCACGACCCGCTGCCCGCGCCGATCTTCGTGCCCCCGCGCTCCAGCCCCGCCAAGGTGAAGTTGATCACGTCGACCATCGTCGCCGGAGTGTTGAGTTGCCGGAGCCCCGTCAGACGCGCGTGGGTGTCGGGCTCACTCAAGAGTCCAAGATAGTCCGGCTGCAACTCGCTCACGATGAGGTGCACCATGGCGCGGTACTCCCGTTTGAATCGAGCAAGGTCAAGTCCACGATAGAGCCCCTTGAACACGCTAAACGGTGTGTCGGAAAACATCACGGTGACGTGGGGCATCACCTTGAGCGCGCGCAACCGTGCCTCCGCCACGACCTGCCTGTAGAAGGCCAGGTACTCAGGCTGGCGCGGGAAGTCGGGGCGCAAGAGCGGATAGTGTAGCGCGAACTTCACGCTGCCGACGCCGAGTTCCTTGAAGCGGTCGAGCGACAGCCGCACCGCCTCGATCGACTCCGGCAGCAGAAGGGCAGGTCCCCGATTGGAGTTGGCCACGAGTAGATCCAGCGAAATCACCGGCCTCGTCGTAGCGCCCTCTGGGCCGCGCGAAGGCCGGGCCAGTTCGGCATCGAGGATGCGCTCCAACCCCTGGTAGAGCTCGGCCTGCTGTGCCGGAACGACTGGGGGCGGCGGGAGCGACGGCGATGAGGCCGGCTCGGCGGCAGTCAGGGGACGGGCCTGGAAGAAATCCCAGATGAGATCCGTGGCCCTGAGTTTATCGGAGCGCGGGCCGACCAAGAACGCCGGCAGCAGGCTCTTGCCGCCGGCCCAGGTGTGGCCGAGGCCCTCGACGCTCACGTAGATCACTTCCGCGCCGTCCCGACCGGGGCCGTAGGTTTCGGTGCGGACGCCGTTCGCGTCCGTCGTGGTGCGCGGCGTCACGGGAGCGCCGACGGCTCCGACCCACTTCTGGATCGAGTCGCGCACGGGCGGTTTCGGTTTCGCGCGGATCTTGTCGCTGGCGCCAGTCGCGAGCTTCGGCACGCCGCCTGCGATCAGGTTGAGCGGATCGGCCGTGCCGGTGAGGTACAACATCGGAACCGGCCGCGACAACGTGACGGTTTCGAGCCAGCACGCGCCGGCCACCGGGGCGAGGGCGGCGATACGCCGCGAAAATTCCGCGCCGACGCGGAAGGTCATCGACGCGCCGTTCGAGAAGCCCGTGAAATAGACACGTCGCGCGTCCACGGCGAAGGTCGCCTGCACTTGGTCGAGCATGGCATTGAGGAAGCCGACGTCATCGACCGGTTTCTGGCCGGGGCGAAAACGATCCGAGCCGTCGTTCCAGAGCTGGGGATTGCGTCCGAAGCTGGACGGTTTCGACGCGTCCTCCGGCAGGGCGTTGGGGAAAACCGCGAGGAAGCCGGCGGCATCCGCCTTGGCGCCCCAGCCCGTTTCCGAAGCCGCAGCCTGGCTGGTGCCACCGCCACCGTGGAGCATCACGACGACGGGCACCGGCCTCCCGCCATCGTAGCCCGGCGGCACGTGCACCGTGTACCGCCGAACCACCTCGCCTTGGACCAAGGTGAAGTGGTGATCGCCGGGCGACACTGCGCGTGCGATCGCAGCAGGCCGCGCGTCTTCATGTCGGGCCGCCTGTCCGCAGGCAAGGGCGGCAGGCAGAAGGGCGAGCAGGACTGAGGCTTTCACATTTGTTAGCTATCCATTTCGCGGACGGTGATGCCTGTTGGCCGTCGCGCGGAGGTTTTCGAGAGTATGTAGATCGGGGCCCGGGCCGGGAGAGAAGGAGCGTGAGCGACCTTCAAGGGGGGAATCCTCCTGCAGCGGGTTGGGGTGTGAAAGTACTCCGGTCACCGCGTCGAATCGGAGCTGTCCGATCATCAACGTGGTTCGCCGGGCGATTTCCACGAAAGCGGCGCTCACGGCACTTCGTAGACCTCCACGAGGGCGACGCCGGACGTGTTGTTGGCGCCCGCCACCTGCAGCGTGTAGGGACCGGGCGACAGGGTGCCGAGCAGGGCGCTATCGAGGCTGCCCTCCGGCAGCGCGAAAGCGCCCACCTTCGCCGCCGCAACGCGGATGTCCGCAGGATTGGCCGCGGTGCCCCAACCGGTGTTGCTGGCCAGCCGCAGGCTGCCGCGGAACAGGGAGAGCACGGGGCGGGCCAGGGTGTCGCTGACGCCGAACGGTGCGGCACCGATCGTCGGCCCCACCGCGCGCACGAGCACGGTTCGCGCCAGGCCATCTCCGACCACGAACCCGGAAATGAGGATGTTGTCGCCGGTGCCTACGCGGGCGCGGACCGAGAGATTGACGAATCGGGCGGCCGGCTCCGGCTGGGCCGCCGCGGCAAAGTGTTTCGTGAAAAACGCCACGATCTGGTCGCGGGTCGCCTGCTCCTCGGCCAGTTCAACCGCGGTCTTGGGCCCGAGACCCTGCCGGGATCCTCCCTCGTCGCGGCCCCAATAGAATCCGTGTCGGCTCTGCTCGACGGTGAAGACGGTGACGTCGCGGCCCGCCGCGCGCAGCTTGTCGAACGTCGGCTTGATTAAGAGGTGGGGCGCCTGCTCGTCCGAGAGACTGGTGAGGAAGAGCGAGGGCAGGACGATCTTCTCCGCATGGGCCTCGATAGAGAACTCGAGCATCAACCGCCGCGCCTCGGCGTCGGAGCCGGTGCGGCGCACGAGCGCGGTGTACAACTGCCGTCCGTTGTCCATGATGATCTGGCGCGAGGAGGCGGAGATCAGCGACAGCGGCGGTTGATCGGCCTGGCCCAGCATGTAGACGAACGGGTCCGTCATCCACGGCGAGCCCACCGCCACGCAGCGGAATTCCCGGCCCATGATCTGAGCCGCGCGCAGCGCGAGATGGCCGCCCCGGCTGCCGCCGAGCACGCCCACGCGCGCGGCGTCCACGCGGGGCAGCGTCTTGGCGAAGCGGATGCCAGCGACGACATCCTCCTCCTCGGGCCCGAACAGTCCGCTACGGAAATCGATGGCCAGCACCGCCCACGGCTGGGCGTTGAGCGTGACGACCGTGGGGGTGGCGTCGTTGGCGACCGCCAGCGTGCGCAGGTAGCTGATTTCCCGGTCGCCTTCGCCGCCATGAATCGTGACGACGACGGGAAACGGGCCGGCTCCCCGCGGCATCGAGAGCACCGCGGGGATTTTGCGACCGTCGATCGACAGGTACTCGAGCACGCTGGAATCACGCTCGGGGGGAGCCGCGGCACGGAGTGGCGAGTTGGCAACGATCCCAAGGGCGAGCCAGGCGGAGGCGGCCAAGAACAAACGGAAGCAAGGTGGCAGCTCGAAAGCTCGAGATGTGGAGGATCGTGTGACGCATTGAGTGTTCATAAGAGAGAAGATTGGCAGGAGGTGAGACTGACATTGGTCGTCGCCGCCGGCGGAGCCGCGAGGCGGAAGACGACCCCCATTGAGGTGGCGCAGCGCTGGTCGCCGTGGTTACAAAAAAGATCCCAGGCCCCCCCTTGGCTGAGGGGCTTGCGCCTGCTGGCCGCACGGCCGAAATGAGAACTGCGTTCACCAAGGCCTGCCACGTGCACCACGATCGTGACCGTTTTTCGCGCGGCGACTTCCACAGGGTCGGCGCTCAGGGCACGTCATAAACTTCCACCAAGGCCACGCCGGTGGTGTCGCGCACGCCGCCGACCTGGGCGGTGTAGGAGCCGGGGGCGAGCGAGAGCAGCAGCGCAGCATCAAGGCTGCCGCTGGGGAGCGCGAAGGCGCCGACCGCGCCCGCCGCCTGCCCCACGGCCGCGCCCGAGCCGGTGGACCAGTTGTCGTTGGTCGCGAGTGGGCCGCGGCTCGAGAGCACGGTGAGCGTCGGGTCCGCCAGCGCCCCCGCCACGCCGAAGCTCGCCAGGGTCGGCCCAACGGCGCGAATGAGCACCGTCTTCGCCGCCGGGCCCGCAATCGTGAAGCCGGCGATGAGCACGTTGGCGCCGGTGCCCACCTGCGTGCGGGCCGAGGCGTTGACGAGCCGCGCCGTGCTCGCGCCCGCCGCGTCGTAGAGTTCCAGGAGCGCGATCCCCGTGGCGCCGCCGACGCCGGAGACTTGCGCCGTGTACGCGCCGGTGCCGAGAGTCGGGAGCACGTCGGCATCGCGGCCGCCGGCGGGAAGGGCAAAGGCGCCCACCCCGACCGCGGCGGAGGCCTTCTCCGCCGCCTGCGCGCTCTCCCAGTTGTCGTTGGTCAAGAGGACAGTGCCACCTGAGTAGACGCCGAGCTGCGGATTGGCCAGGACGCCGCTCACGCCGAATTGCGTGAGCGCCGGCCCGACACCGCGGATCAACAGGTTCTTACTCCCGCCGGCGACGACGAAACCGAGGATAAGCGCCTGGTCGCCCGCCCCGGCCGCGCTCCGCAGGGAGAGGTTGGCCAGCCGGGCGCGACTACCTGACGCGGCGTCCGCAGCGAAGACTTCGATGGAGAATGTACGGGTAGCGTTGGGGGGCACACCGTTGGACGCGGTGAGGGTGATGGGGCCAAAAGTGCCGGCACTGGCAGGCGTTCCGGTCAGCGTGGTACCGGTCAGGGTCAGCCACCCGGGCAGGCCGGTTGCCGTGACCGTCGGCAAGGGCCAGCCCGTCTTGGAGACGACATAGGCATAGGGCTCACCGACCACTGCGTTGGTGACGGGCGAACTGGTGATGGCCGGCGCAGCGGCTGCCGGTCGCCCCCGCAGGAGGCGGCTGAGGAATTCGATGTCGTCATAGAGAAGTCCACGATCGGACTGGGTGTACTGCGGACCGTTGCGCAGCACCACCAACTTGAGAGAGGGCATGACATATAGGGCCTGCTCATAGGCGCCCGCCGCCATGACCAAGTCGTCTGGTACATACGTGGCCAGCGTGAGGGGGAAGACGCGACGAAAATGGCCCTCCTCCAGGAATTGCCCGGCCTCCTGCTCGGTTATTGGCTCCTTGAGCCACCAGTAGAATCCATAAACCGGATTCGGTGCTATGGGTTTGAACACTTGGTCTAAATACTGAGCGGAGAGAAGGCGCTGTCCCTGCCACACTCCGCCCAGTCGGACGAATTCGCCGAACCGGGCCCACTCGGCCGGACGAACGAAGGCACCCCCGCTCAACTGTGGATTCCCGTCCGTGAAATCTTGCCAGGTCACCCGGATTCCCAAGGGCTGGAACAGGCGCCGTTGCATGTAGGCCTCCACGGTCTCGCTCTTCAGCGCGCGCTGGAGGGCCGCCCCAAAGACATTGGGATCTCCGCTGTAGTTGAAGACGGTCCCCGCGGGATGGATGATGGTGGCTTGGTTGACGTAGTCCACCCATCCGGATGCGCCTTTGATTTCCTTCAGCCCGCTCGTCATCGTCAGGGCGTGCCGGTAGCGGATAAGGGAGAGGTTGGGATCGCCCGTCCGCCATTCGGGCAGCACGTCCGCCAGACTGTCGTCCAGGCCGATGATCCCGTCGTTGGCCGCCATGGCCCCGATCATCCCGGTAAACCCCTTGGTGGCGCTTGCCAGAAACTGGAGCCGATCCGGACCGCCGCCGTTGGCATAGGCTTCCCGCACCACGCTGCCGTCGAACAGAACGACCATGCTTTGGCCGCGCTTCGCGAAGGTGTACTCCTGCGCCATATCGAGGTAGGCGGTGGGAGGAGGGCCGACCTGGCCGGTGGCGGGTCGGGCGACCGCAATCACGCATAGCAGCATCGCTGCCCCGGCCCGATGAGAGATGGAGGGCGTCTGTGCTTTCATGGTTCTTCCTTTCTCAGCCTCGATGCTTCTGCAGCGCCGCCCACGGCAGGGCGTTGAGCGTGACGACCGTGGGCGTGGCGTCGTTGGCCACCGCGAGCGTGCGCAGGTAGTTGATTTCCCGGTCGCCCTCGCCCCCGTGAATCGTGACGACGACGGGAAACGGTCCGGCGCCCCGCGGCATCGAGAGGACCGCGGGGATTTTCCGACCGTCGATCGATGGGTAATCGAGCACGCTGGACTCCCGCTCAGAGGGAGCGGCGGCACTCATCGGCTTTCAGCGGGAAGCCCCTCTCAACGGTTGCGTTGGCGGGCGCGCTCCTGCAGTTGCTCGCGAGCCTCGGCGCGATTCTTCTCCCATTTGGCAAACTGCTCGGGCGCGAGGATCGCCTTCACTTGGGGTACCGTTTCTTCCTGAATCGCCCTCAACTGCTGGAGCTTCTCGCGGGGAGAGAGCCCCTGTTCGCTGCGCAGTGCGGCCATTTTCTCCATCTCGGCGCGGATGACGGGCGTGAGCTTGTCCCTTTGTTCGGACGTGAGTTTCAGTTCCGCGAGATTTGCCTGCAGGCGCTCGCGAGCGGCCGCGCCGCGTTCGCCGGCCGCGGATCGGTCCGATCGGGACTCGGTGGCGGCGGCACGCACAAGCGGAGGCAGCAGGAAAAGGCCGGCAACCAAAGTCGCAAGGAGGGTGGAGGTGGATTTCATGATGGGTGGTGCGAGTAGTGGTGGTTTGAGACGGGTGCCCTCCCGTCGCGGATGAATCCGTGTACCGGGGAGGCCCTTCACAGGCGAGTGGCGCAACCGGGCCGGCGGAGGTTACAGGGAAATCTGGGCTACGGTTTAGTCTCCGCATTGGGCCGCGGGCCGTAACGTTGCTCGATGCGGTCGCGCAGCCATTCGCGCTGCTCGGGGGAAAGCCGCTCGCCCGTCTTCCAGCGTTCGCGCACCCGCTGACGAACCTCGCCCAGGCGTTCGAAGCGCCGCAACTGGTCGGCGTCGAGCAAGGGGCGGATCTCCTCATCGACCCGGCGCGAAACCTGGGCGGCCTGCGCGGTCGCCCCGGCGGCGATGGCGCGGATCTCGCCCTGGCCGCGTTCGAGAATGAGGCGAAGGTCGGCTTGTTGTTGCTCGTTGAGCTGCAAAACCTCCACGAGGCGATCGAGGCGCGCGTCGGCGATGCCGCTGCTGGCGGCGGTCCGGGCCATCCGCTGGTTTTGCACGCGCAGCGCCACCGCCGCGCCGATCGTGCCGCTGCAGAGAACCACGGCGGCAATCCAGGCGATGACCTTCCAGTACTGAATCGTTTTCATGGGAGCGGGAGCATCGAGAGCAGTTCGGTTTCGAGGATGGCGTCCACTTCGGCCGGTGCGGGCTGCCAACCGGCCCAGGCAGTGAGACCCGCGACGATTGCGCCGACCGCCAAGAGGCGGGCGGCGTGCCGACTCAGGTCCTCCCAGAGGGGCAACGCGGAAACCGCGGGACGGTCGGCCGCCCAGCGGGCAGCCACGCGGGTCGAGAAGCCCAGGGGGGGCGCGGCGGAGGGCTCCGGCGGAGGCGGGCGCCGGCCCACCTCAAGGAGGCGTTCCAGGATGTATTCGCTCGTTTTCATGATTTTTCGCTTTTCAGCAGTAACTCCAGGGACCGGCGCATCTTCCGGCGCGCGCGAAACGCGCGCACTTTCACCAGAGGCGCACTCCAGCCGGTCAGCGCGCACACCTCCTTCACTGATCGTTGATCGAGGGCCATGAGCTGGATGACGAGCCGGTCCTCCGGGGGCAGGGTGGCCAGGATCTTTTCGAGCAGGTCGTTCGTGGCCACGGCGTCGCCCGTGGAGGTCGCAGGGTGGCCGTCGTGGAGCGACTCCAGGGCCCGGGCCTCATCGGGAGCCAAATCGGCCCAACGCAGTTCCGGCCGGCTGCGGTGGCGGCGCAAGTGGTCGATGCAGGTGTTGACCGCGACGCGGGAGACCCAGTGGTCAAATGGCACGGAGCCGCGATACTGTGCCAGACTGGCGAAGAGGCTCATGAACACCTCCTGGCAGAGATCCTCTTCCGCCATGCGCTGCGGCCGGTGGGCGCGGACGATACGGAGTACGAGCGGATGGAGCCGCTCGACCAGCTCCCGGCTGGCCGCCTCGTCGTGCGCGCGGACGCGCTCGAGCCAGTCGCTGGAGATCGATTCAGCCTCCGGCATGGGTTGCGACGAAGACGATGCACATACTTACGTGGCGCGCGAGGCCGTCCGGAGGTTACACTGAAAGACGGACTATCGCGTGTGGATCGCACCGCGTTGGGAACGGCGTGGAGGCGGGTGCATCTTCATCGAAGGCCGCTGGGGAAAATAGGTGGGACCAATCCGCCGGCGGCGAAGAGATCCATCTTCCTGCTGAACGGCGGCGGCAGGTTCTTCATGGCTTTGGAGCAGGCGACTCCGCGGTCCACGCCGAGCGGTAGAATTCCCAGTTCGATTCCCCGAGAGCTTCGAGGAGGCGCAGGGTGGCATGACCGATCCCGGCGGGCATGATGAACTCGTGCGCGATGCCGAGCTTGGTCAGGTGATCGTGGAAGGCGCCGTTCAGTGACGCGGCGAAATCGCGTTCCCCGACGACCAGCCGCAACCGTGTCTTCCCGCGGGCCCGATTCGCGTGCTGTTCGGCGAGCACCCAGGGGCTTTGCGCTCGGAAAACCCCCAAGTCGCCGCCATACACACTCTGCAAAATGCGCTCGCGCTCGGCGGGATTGCCGGTGGCACGCGGCCCTTGGAATTCCAAATCCAGCGGTCCACCCGCCAGGATGGACACCGCGGCAAACAAGTCGGGATGTTTGAATCCGAGCCGGGCCGCGCCGTAGCCGCCCATGCTGAAACCTTCGAGGATCCGCGCTTCGCGCCTTGCCACCGTGCGGAACGTGGCGTCGATGTGCGGCAGGAGTTCCTGGACCACGATCGTCTCCATGGGAACCGAGCCGTCCCGGGAGTCGCACCACATGCTCGCGGCGAGCCCGTTGGGGAACACGATGAGCATCGGCGGAATCTTTCCCTCGCGAATCGCGCGATCGAAGAATACCGACAGCGGCGCGATGCCCGCGAGCCCGCCGCCCGTGCCGTGCAGCCAGTAGAGCACGGGGAAGCGCCGCGCCGGTTCCTCGTCGTAGATCGACGGAGTGTAGAGATGATAGCTGACCTTCGTTTTCGCCGCCGGGCTGTCGAAGGTGCGGAACTGCACGCGCGGGGCGGTTACCGCCCGCGTCACCCAGGCTGGAGCATCGGCCGAGGCGCGCGGTGTCGCGGCGGCGGGCATTGATGTTTCCAGAAACGCGCGCACATCGCGGACCACGGCCTGCACCACCGCTTCGTCCGCGCCCTTGCCCCAACGGTCGTCGCCGCCGCCGAAGTAAAAGCCGTGGCCGTAGCCGGGATACTCACGATATTCCACCTGCACCCCCGCCTCCTGCATCAGCGGCAGAAACAGCGGCTTGTTCAACTTGTGGAGGTCGTGGCGGTCGCCATGCAGGATGAGGACGGGCGCACGCAGGGTTTTCAGCTTTTCCAGCGTGCGCGCGCGCAAGGCCGGCGTGAGGTGTTTTTCCGGCGCGGCCATGATTTCGAGGCGCGGGCCGTAGTCGCCGGTGGTGAGCATGCCGGTGTAAAGCACCGTGGCCGGTTCGCCCGCGACGACGGCGCGCACCGCCGGGTCGCCGCCGAGTTCCAATGCGATGCTGCCGCCGCCGCTGCCGCCGAAAAGTGCGATGCGCCTGGGATCAATGCCGGGTGACTTCGCCAGCGCCTGCACCACCGCGCGGACGTCCTCGATGGGGCCGCGCGACTGCACGTCCTGCTCGTAGGTGCGGAAGGTTGCCTGCGCAACGGCATAGCCGCCCGCCAGCATCCGCGTGATGACCGGATTCACCGGCAACTGGCGGCGCAACACCTCCTCCGGGGACTGCGTCAGGCCGCCGTGGATGAAGACGATGGCGGGAAATGGCCCGTCGCCTTTGGGTTTGCGCCAGAAAGCCCGCACGGCGCGGCCGTCGGAGGCTTCGGTTTCGAGGGTCCGGATAGGGCTCTCCGTCTCCGGAATCTCTACGGGCCTCACCCGTGACGTCATGGGCCCCGCGCCGTCGCCTTCCATACCGGCGGTGCGGTTGCGGGCCGGGGCGGCGCCGAGCCGCGCGTGCGCCTCCGCCTCGGCGAAAGTGAGAAAACCGTCATTGTCTTTGTCCGCCGCCGCAAAAAACGGCAGCGAACCTCCCTCCTCCCGGCTGACCTTTCCATCGCCGTTGCGGTCGAGTTGCTTGAACCGGTCGGCCAGGCCGGTAGCAGAGCCGCGTTGTTGCGCCTGTGCCAAGGTAGCGAAGCAAACGAGAATCGCTGGAAGACCGATGAGGGTGCCGACCGGTTTCACGGCTTCTCCTTTAGGGTGCCTTTGTAAATCCACGCCGCCGGGCCGGTGGCGCCGGAGCCGCGCACACCGGTCTGATCGAAACCGCAGAAGTAGAAGACGCGGCCGGCTTCTTCCGCGAAGGGCGAAGGACGGATGCTGCGGCAGCCGCGCAGGCCGTAGGGGGAGTCGGTGAGCGGATTCTTCTCGTCCCAGATGCGTTGGTAGCGGTAAGTGCCGTCAGCGTAGCGGACGAGATACCACGAGCTCTTGCCGATCTCGCTGCCTTCGCCCTTCGGGTCCACGAGCCACAAGCCGATGAGGTGCGCCACCTCACCGGTGACGGGATGCGTGACGGGCAGCATGTCGTTGTAAGCGAAGGTGCCGATGCCCACCGGCCGGCCCCATTGCTTGGCGAAGGTGTCGCGCACGTTCAACTCGACCGTGGCCTTGAAACTGTTGCGCGGGTCAATTCGCTCGATGACGGCGTCGCGCGAGTCCCACGCGACCACAAGCACCTCGCCTTGGCCGTCGGGCGCGGGCACGGCGGTCAGGCCACGCAGTTGGGCAGTGCGCAGCGAGCGACCGGGGTTCGCCGGGTCTTCCCATTCCTTGATCGGCACCCACTCCCAGCGGGCGTTCGGGCCATCCACGCGCCGGAACAAGCCGTGGTCTTTCACAGGACGATCCTTGAACTGACGCACGTCCTCCTTGGTCGGCCCGTAGGCGACGCCGACATACTGCACGCCGTTGGCTTCGGCGGCGCAGAGGAAATGGCCGACCAGATCATCGAGTTCCGGCTTCGCGTCCCACGCGATCAGCCCTGGCTGCGACGGATCATAAACGCCCCGGAAAATCCGTCCGCTTGCCGAGCCGGCAAAGACGTAATGCACACCGGTCACGCGGTCCACATGATCCCAGATGCAGCGGACATCAGTCGAGTGGTTCGTCTTCTCGCGGTTCCAACGGTTCGGCGAGAGAACCGACCTTGTCCATTTGCCGGACGAGTCGTTGCGGGAGAACACGACCACACCGCTGTCCTTTTGCGAGCGCCAGGTGCCGGTGCCGGTAACGAGGACGGAAACAGACTTCGGCAGTTTGTTGCCGCGGCTATCGGTGGTGAAGCTGACGGACTTCATGAAGCTCAGCCGCATGAAGTCGCTGCCCGCCTCCAAGTCCACTTCCCAACCACTCGATACCGACTTCTTGACCAACACCTTCGGGTTGATCTCCGGCAATTTACCTGACGGCGGCATGTAACTGGTCACGCAGTAGAGCGCGCCGTTGTGGGGCACGAGGGCGGTGCGGGCATGGCGCGCGCTCTTGGCGTAATAGAGATTCCCGGCCGTATCCGCCTGCAGCCCCATCGCAAATTCGTGGAAGTGATCGGTCACCTGATGGTCGCTGTTGAAGCTCTCGTAGAAATCCGCCTCGCCGTCGCCGTTCAGGTCCTGCAATCGCACGATCTGATCACGACAGCACACCAAGACGGCGCCGTTGACGATCTTGACGCCCGCGGGCTGAAAGAGCCCCGACGCGATCCGCGTCCATTTGACCGCGGTCGCGTCGCCGCGAATTCCGTCGACGCGCCACACCTCGCCGTCCCAGGTGCAAACCACCGCCGCATTGGCGCCAGGCACAAAGTCGAGTCCACTGGTGCGCATCCAGCTTTTCCACGGATTCGCCACTCGCTGCGGCAACGCAAAGCTGTCGACCGCAAACGCGCCGTCCTGCGTGCCGCGGATCACGGGCGTCTCGAGCACCGCGGGCCATTGTGCCGGCCCGCCGCGGGTGAACGCCCGGAGATCGAGGGGTTTCTCCACGGTGTTTTTTCCGGCCGCAGCGGCCACGCCATAGACGACCGCCAAATTCAGCGGTGTCGCCGTCGCCGGAATCCGCACCACTTCGAATCCAGCTTCCGTTGCATGTTTCACGCCCTCGGCCCCGACGACGGCGAACACCGCACCCGCGTTCGCGACTCGCAAGGCCAGGTCGCGGGTCGACTTCCCGATGTTCAACGTGCGCACGAACGCCGACGGTTTCTGCAGCGCGGGATCGTAGCTCTCCAGGACCGCGGCATCCCCCACGCGATATGAAATCACGGTGCGGGCGCCGTGCCGATAGAGCCCGCGATATTGGCCCCAGGAACGCGGCAACGGTCCGTAGGGCCGTCCGTCGAGCCCGCGAATCCGGCGGTCGACAAAGTCGCCCGTCTCCGGATTCGCCCATCCCGGCACGTCCGCGGTTTCCACGGTGAGATCGCCGATCGTCCGCGGCCGCACCGCGTGCAGGCCGTCGAAATTGATCCCGCGCCAATCAATGAACCCATCGCCGGTCCAAGCGCCGGCCAGGCGCAGCGTGTCGTGCTCGAAGGCGGCCCATGCATGCCCGCCGGCTACGCCGCCCTCGCCGCGGTCGAGCCGCAATGCGATCGCCTTGTAAGCGAGATTGGCGCCGGGGGCGATATAGTCCGGCGGGCTGCCCGCCGGCGGCCTCACCTGCCGGCGTTCCGGTGACATGATTTCGAATGTGCCGATCAGGAGATCGCCGTAATTCATTTCCTTCCACGGCTCGCGTTTCACCGGCGCCGGTCCGTGGCCCGATCCTTTGGGCAGGCTGGCCAAATAGGCGCTGTCGACCTCAGTCCATTGCCCGCGGTTGTGCTCCCGCAGAAATGTTTCCCGGATATAATGGATGACGTCGTATTTTTCGCGCGGGACCAACTGCACCTGCGGCGCCATCATCCGCCAGCCGCGCGTCAGCGTTTGATACATCGCATACGGATCCTTGCCGTGTTGGAAGACTCCCTGGCCGAAACGCAGGGAGGTCGGCATCGACCCCGGCAGGTGGAGATCCCCGTGGCAATTTTGGCAGACTTGCTGGTAGGTCTCCCGGCCGCGGGCCAGCGCCGCCCTGTTCCAGCCGCGAATCAGACCCGCGTGATCGATGTCCTTTTCGTAGGCCGGCAACGCCGATTCCGGGAGCAACGGTTCACCGGGCGGCAGGACGGGCGCCGGCTGCGCGAGCAGCGTTGCGCACATGGCAAGATAAGTTCCCAGGGCCGATGATCTCATGAAATTCATTTCCTTTCAGTTCGGTCACTCGACGCTTGCTTCCGCTTGGTCGGTATAGCCGCGAGCGCGCGCGAGTGACGGTTTTATCAGTTCTTCGATTTCATCGGCTTTGAATGGGACGGAAGGACCGCGACGCGAAACTATACCGCATTCCGGTCGCAGCGTCTTGACGAGGAAACGCGTCAAAGCAGCAAAATCGGCACAAAGCCGGGGCTTTCGGCCGAGCTGCAACACGACTGACGGCGCGCCCCATTTTTGATCATTCGCGTCTACTACTTGTTCCAGAACTGAGAAACTCACCGCAAAACGATCGGTATGACCAACGACCAAATCGACACCAGGGTTCCGCCGATAATCTCAAGGTTTTCACCGACGGGCATGCGGGCCAGGGGATATCCGACGGCCACATTGCGCTATCAACACGTATAATAGGATCCTTGGGACAGCGCCCTGCACTTGGCCGGTGAACAAGTATTCGCCGCACGATACGACAATCAGGTCGACCCGAACGCGAATGTTACTATCTCAGGAACGGCGGAGAGTGCGGTGCTTATTCTGACGCTCTCCGAACAACTTCGCGCCGGTCGGGGAGTCCATTTTCTCACCGCTGACGCGATAGCCAGCGGGGCGATCCGGTATCTCAGTTTTGTTTCAAAAAAAACAGCATGAACCAACATCTCAAAAAAGTATACGCGGGCATTTCGGTCGCGGTTTCCCTGACGATGGGACTTTGCCGCGTGCAGGCGCAGGCATCGCGCGACTCCTCGTGGCAAAAAGAAGCAGAAACCCGGCTGCAGGCGATTTACACTCACGGAGAATTTCGTCCTCAAAAATTTCTGCCGGAATGGCTGTCAGACAGTTCAGGATACACGATCGAGGAACAGAGCCCGACTGCCGACAAGACGATCAGGAGCAGCTACGACGTTCGCACCGGCACACGCACCGAAGCGAGCGTTGGGGAGGGCAAGCCATCCGGGCGCGGACCGTTGTTTTCGCCAGACGGAAGGAGCGTGCTGGAGTTTGAAGATCGCAACATCTTCGTGCGTGATCGGGCGGGCGGTCGGCGCACGCAGCTTATGAAGCGCAGCGCCGACCGGGACATCGCGTATCGCAATCCGGTTTGGAGTCCCGACGGGAAACGCATCGTATTTGTTGAGTCCGATTCAACCAACGTGCGTCAGCGGGCGGTTCTTACACCAGATGATCCGTCGTATCCCGGGGTTCGGCATAACCGGTTTGCACGAGTGGGCGAAGAACTTCCAAAGCTCCGGGTCGGGGTGGTGGACTCCGAGGGGAAAGCCGTGCAATGGCTGTCCATCGACGCGCCGCCGGCAGGATTCTATTTGGGGCAGGTTGGATGGGCCGGGAATTCGGAAGAGGTGCTGGTGGAAAAATTCAGCCGCTTCCGCGATCAGCGCGAATTCCTGCTCGCGAAAACGGACGGCAGCGTGAAACGGATTTATCACGAATCCAACGATGCCTGGGCGGAGTCGAGCCAGGGAAAGAATTCCGGACTGACGTGGGTTCAAAACGGCAAGGCGTTCGTCGTCGTCAGCGAGAAGGACGGATGGCGGCATGCTTTCCTGGTGTCACGCGAAGGTCGGGAACTCGCATTGTTAACCCCCGGCAACTACGACATCATCGATCGCGCGGCAATTGATGAAGATGGCGGGTGGTATTACTTCTACGCGTCCCCGAAAAATGGCACGCAGAAGCATCTCCATCGCGTGCCGCTCGACGGTTCCGGCCGGTTGGAGCGGATCTCCCCGGAGAACCAGCCCGGCACGCACAGCTACGATTTCTCGCCCGATGCCAAGTGGGCATTTCATACGTTTTCCACCATGGATTCGCCGCCGCGCGTCGAGTTGGTGGAACTGTCCGGACACCGGGTGGTTCGAGTGCTGGAAGACAACCGCAAGCTCCGCGACAAAATGAAGACCGTAGTCTCGCATCCGACGGAGTTCTTTCAGCTCAATATTGGCAACGATGTCTCGATGGACGCGTGGATGATGAAGCCGAGGGATTTCGATCGGTCCAAAAAGTATCCCGTCTTCATTTACGTTTACGGAGAACCGCACGCGCAGACCGTGTTGGATGAATGGGGCGCCGCCCAGAGCGACTTTCACCGGGTGGTCGCCGATCTGGGCTATCTGGTGGTGTCGATCGACAACCGGGGCACGCCCGCGCCAAAGGGAGCGGCCTGGCGGCGCGCGATCTTTGGCAGTCTCGGACCGCTTTCGACCGAGGAACAGGAGGCGGGGCTGAAGGAGTTGGGCAGAATGCGTCCGTATGTGGATCTGTCTCGGGTGGGAATCTGGGGCTGGAGCGGCGGCGGTTCGAACACGTTGAATGCCCTGTTTCGCAAGCCCGATGCCTATCATGTGGGCATCGCGGTGGTGCCCAAGCCACAGCCGCATTTATACAACGCCTGGTTTCAGGAAATCTTCATGCGAACGCGCGAAGTGAATCCCGACGGATACAAAACAGCTGCGGCGATCAACTATGCCGATGGCCTCACGGGCCGGCTCTTGATGATCACCGGGTCGGGCGAAACGAATACGCACATTCAGATTATTGAAGGGCTGGTCGATCGCCTGATAGAACTCGGCAAGCCGTTTGATTACATGGTCTATCCCCATCGTGACCACGGTTTGCGCGAAGGCAGCGGGACGTTGGTGCACGTCCGGATGCTGATCGTCAGATACCTCCTCGAAAATCTTCCGCCGGGAGCGCGTTAACGCGGGGCTGAACCTCAATACGCTGCCCGGGTTTCAGTTCGACGGCGGAAGATTCCGGTGCAGGTATTCGGTCAGCACCGAGTAGAAATGCCGCTCGGTGTTCTTCCCTTCGTTGATCGCGTGAGAACGCCCTGGATAAGGCAGGACGGTGAAGCGCTTGTTATGCGCGATGAGTGCGTTCATGAGCCGCTCGGTGCCTTGATAGTGGCCGTTGTCGTCACCGGTGCCGTGAACAAGAAGGAGGTTGCCTTGCAGGCGCGCGGCATGGGTGAGGGGTGAGCCTTCGCGATAGCCGTCAGCGTTGTCCGCCGGCAGGCCCATGTAACGCTCTTGGTAAATCGTGTCGTAGAGGAGCTGGCTGGCATTCGGCGCCACGGCCATCGCGGTGCGATACAGCTCGGGATACCGGAAAATCGCGTTCAGGCTCATGCTGCCGCCGCCACTCCAGCCCCAGATTCCCACCCGCGCAGGATCGACCGACGGCCAGCGCGCGAGCAGGACCTTGGCCGCCGCGGCCTGTTCCTGCGCCGCGAGAATACCGATCTGCCGGTAAATCATCTTGCGCCACTCGCGCCCGCGCGGCGCCGCCGTCCCGCGATTGTCCACGCTGACCACCCGGTAGCCCTGCTGGGCCAGCATCCAGTGCCACAGCCCGCGCTTCCCGCCCCAGGCGTCCCGCACCGACTGGCTCGCGGGTTCGCCATACACGTGAAACAGCAGCGGATGCGGACGCGGCGTCTCGGACGCCGACGGGCTCAGGCTCCACGCGTCGAGTTCGATCCCGCCCCCGATATCGACCCGCAGAAATTCCGCCGCGGACTGCTTCAGCGCGGCAACTTTCTCGCGGAGCTTCCGGTTGTCCCGCAGCACGCGCACGACCCGATGATCGGGCAGGTGGACGAGCGCCACGACTGGCGGGGTGGTGAAGCTGGAATAGGTGTGAACGGCCCACTGCGCATCTGGCGAAAAATCATACGTGTGCCAGCCCGGCTGATCGACGGGCGAAATCCGTTCGGACGTCCCGCCGTCGAGGCGCGCCCGGAAAAGGTAGCGCTGCGTGGCATTCGTCGGCGACGCGGCGTAGTAGAGCCAGCCACCCTTGGCATCGATGGCTTCAGCGTGGATGACATCCGCGGCGCCCCGGGTAACCCGGGTGAAACCTTTTCCATCCGCGCCCGCCACGTAGGCGTGGCGCCAGCCGTCGCGTTCGCTCAGCCAGAGAAAATCCTTGCCGCCGTTCAGCCAGTGGACGGGGTTGTGGTTGTCCACCCACGCGGCATCGGTCTCGGTGAGGATGGTCCGCGTCCCGCCCGTCTTCGGATCGGCGAGCATCACGCGATGCGTGTTTTGCAGGCGATTCAACTGCTGGATCAGGAGCTGAGATCCATCGGGCGACCACTCTTGGCGAGGGAGATAGTGCTCGCGCGGATCGCCGGGCACATCGAGCCAGCGCGCGGCGCCGCCCGTGGCGGCGATCACCCCCAGGCGCGTGGCTGAATTTTTTTCGCCGACTTTCGGATAGGCGAACGACGTGATCTTCGGGTAGAGAGCCGAGGTGTTGTCGATGAGGTGAAACTGGGCCACTCCGCTCGTATTGAACTGCCAGAACGCGACGGCCGCGCCGTCGGGACTCCAGCGGAACCCGTCGCGGATGCCGAGTTCCTCCTCGTTGACCCAATCCGACGTGCCGTTGATCAGCGTCGCCGATCCGTCGGTCGTCAGCGCTGTGATCCGCAGCGCGGACAATTCCTGGACATAAAGATTGTTGGCTCGGACGTAGGCTACCCGGGAGCCGTCGGGAGAGAACTTGGCAAACATTAGCGTCGCAGGCTCGGCGTCCCCGCCCAGCTGCTTCAGTTCGCGCGTCGCCACGTCCAGCACCCAATAATCGCCGCGGGTGTTTTGCCGCCAGACGCGCTGGCTGTTGGTGAAAATCAACAACCGCGATTCATCGTTCGAAAACTGAAAGGCCTCCACCTTGAGCGGCTTTTCCCTTCCCGGGGGGATGAAGGCGCTCGCCGACACCACGACCTCGCTGCCGCCACCCACGAGGTAGTGGCGCACCAGATCTAGCGGTGCGTCCGCCCCGGCGTCTTGCGCCGGGGACTCAAGCGTGAAGTAGGTCGCGCTGCGCTTGCTCCACACGAGCGGCGCGGTTTTCTCCGGCTGAAATTCCTCCGAACCGAAAATCCGGTCGACCGTGAGCAAGACGGATTCGGCGACTATCGGCCCCGAGGGCGGCGGTTGCTGCGGGCGGGCCGGCACGCTCGCGAGCGCGGACAGCACGCCAAGAAGGGAGAGCGACGAAGCCGTGGGTCTCATCGGCGAGGCGGAGATTTTTTTGCCCCGTGATTCATGAGCGCCTCGACCTCCTCGGCTTCGATGGGAATTTCCGCCATGAGGTCGACGGGCGCGCCCTCCGTGAGCACGACGGTATTTTCCAGCCGCACCGCGAATCCTTCCTCCGGAATGTAGATGCCGGGTTCGACCGTCAGCACCCAGCCGGGAGCGAAGGGCTGCCTGAGCAAGCCGACGTCATGCACGTCGAGCCCGATGGGATGTCCGATCCCGTGCATGAAATATTTCTTCACCGCCGGCGTGTCGGGGTCCTGCCGCTTGATGTCGCGCGGCTTGAGCAGCCCCAGCCGCAGCAATTCCTCCTCCACGATTTTCTCGGCCTCTTTCTGCCAGTCTTTGTGCAGTTTGCCTGGCACGGCCGCTTTCGTCGCGGCCCGCAGGCTGCGCAGCACGGCGTCGTAGACGAGGCGTTGGCGCTTCGTGAACCGGCCGGAGACCGGAATCGTGCGTGTGAGATCGGACTGGTAGTTGGCGTAGCACGCGGCCACGTCTAGTAGCAGCAAGTCGCCGGCGCGGCACGGCTGATCGTTTTGATTGTAATGGAGCGTGCAGGCGTTGGCGCCCGACGCGATGATCGGGTTGTAGGCGAACTGAGCGCGGTGGCCGATGAACTCATGCGCCAGCTCGGCCTCGACCTGATACTCCATCACGCCCGGCCGCACCGTGCACAGCAGGCGTCGAAAGCCCTGCCCCGTGATTCCGCAGGCCCGCCGGATGAGCGTGAGCTCTGCCTCGGACTTCACCACCCGCAGCTCGTGCATCAGCCGCGCAAGCCGGCGATAATCGTGCAGGGGATACTTCGCCCGCACTTGTTGCACGAAACGAGCGTCGCGTGTCTCGACCTCGATGACGGCGCGGTTGTGCTCGTTGGTGTTCAAATAGACGTGCTCCATCTCGCACATCAGTTTGTGGAAAATCACGGGAAAATCCGTGAGCCACTTGATCTCCCGGATACCGGAGATGGCCTGTGCCTCTCCCTTCGGGTGCTTGTGGCCCTCCCATGTTTTCAAGTGCGCGTTGGGTTCGCGGACGAACAGCACCTCGCGCATCTTCTCGTCCAACGCGTCCGGCGCGATCACCAGGATCGTTTCTTCCTGCTCGATGCCGCTCAGGTAAAACAGATCCGAGTTGGGCGTCGGGAGGCGCGTGCCATCCGCGTTTGTCGGCGGGATGTCGTTGGCGTTGACGACCGCGAGCGAACCGGCGGGCAGGCGGGCCTTCAGGCGCGCGCGATTCTCGATGAACAGAGTGGACGGGATCGGTTCGTGACGCATGACGAAAAGCAGGTTGCAGAACGCGTGACACTTCAGCGCCGCGGCAGCGTCGGGCGCGTCCGAATCCCGTCACGGATGATCTTCAGCACGCGTCTGCGCTCGTCGCCGGCGATGGGAAGGCGAGGGGCGCGGACCCACTCGGCGCCGAGGCCCGTCTCCTGCTCGCAGAGCTTGATGTATTGGACGAAGTGCCCGTGCGTATCGAGTTTCAGCAATGGCTGGAACCAGCGATACAGCGCGCGCGCCTCGTCCCACCGGCCCTGCCGCGTGAGTGCCCAGAGATGCTGGTTCTCGCGCGGGAACGCGATGCCCGTGCCAGCGACCCAGCCGTCGATGCCGAGGATGCTCGCCTCGAGCAGCAGATCGTCCACGCCGGTGAAGATCGCGTAACGACCGACGACGGCATTGTGCAGCTCGGTGATGCGGCGCGGGTCGCCGGAGCTTTCCTTGAGCGCGACGAATTTTTTCTCGTCGGCGAGCTCGGCGAAGAGCGCGGGCGTGATGTCGTTCGCGTAGCTGAGGGGGTTGTTGTAAATCATGATCGGCAACCCGCCGCCGCTCGCCACGGCGCGGAAATACGTCACCGCCTCGCGCGGGTCGCCCTTGTAACTCATCGGCGGCATCAGCATCACGCCACTCGCGCCGAGTTTCTCCACGTCGCGCACGTAGCGGATCGCCGCCGCGGTGCTCGACTCCGCCACGCCGCTCAACACCGGCACGCGTCCGTGCGCGGTCTCGACGGCGCAGCGCACCACGGCGCGTTTTTCATCCGGATCGAGCGTCTGGTTCTCGCCCAGCGATCCACACATGATGAGGCCGTTGACGCCGCTCTCGATCAGCGCTTCGAGATGCCGCGCGGTGGCGGGCAGATCGAGCGTTTGGTCCTTTTTGAGCTGGGTCGTGCAGGCGGGAAAGACGCCGCTCCAGTGGGGTTTCATTTGGGTTCAGGTTGGGAGTTTCTCGAACGTTTGGTTTTGCCCGTCCGTGTGCTTCACGAGATCTCCACCTTGGGTTTCCCCAGGACGTCGCTCTTCGGATGAATGCCGAGGCCGGGTTCGTTTGAGGCGGCCATGCGCCCATTCACGCGTTGCGGCGCGCCGTCGGCGATGCTGACGGTCACGTAGCTGTTGAAGTCGGTCGTGCTGAACAAATATTCCGGCGGCGTGCTTTGCGCGAGGTGCGCAATGGCGGCGGTGGCGATGTCGCCGCCCCAGGAGTCCTCCAGCGTCATTGCGATGCCCATGCTCACGCAAAGGTCGCGCGCCTGCTTGATCTTGGTGAGGCCGCCGAGCTTGCTGATTTTCAAGTTCACGACGTCCATCGCGAGATCGGCCTTTGCGCGCAGGAGGATGCCGAGGTCGTCGATGTTCTCATCAAGCACCAACGGATGCGGAATCTGACGGCGCACCGCGAGACACTCCTCGTAGGTAAGGCAGGGTTGCTCGATGTAGACATCCACCTCGCGCACCGCCTTCGCGACGCGCACGGCTTCGTGCTGCACCCAGCCGGTGTTCGCGTCGGCCACGAGGCGGTCGCCGGGCTGGAGTTTCGCGGCCACGGCGAAGATGCGCGCGATGTCCACATCCGGGTCGCCGCCGACCTTGAGCTGGAAACGGCGATAACCTTCGGCGCGATAACCGGCGACCTTCGCGGCCATCTGTTCCGGCGACTCCTGCGAGATGGCGCGGTAAAGATGCACGTCTTCGCCGTAACGACCGCCGAGCAATTCGCACACGGGCAGACCCGCCGCCTGGCCGAGAATGTCCCAGCACGCGATGTCGATGCCGCTCTTCACGTAGGGATGGCCCTTGAGCGCGGCATCCATCGTGCGGTTGAGCTTCGCGAGCTGCCGCGGATCTTCGCCGATCAGGTGAGGGCCGAGTTCTCGCAGGCCGGCGCGCACGCCCTCCGCATAAGCGGGCAGATAGAACGGCCCGAGCGGGCAAACCTCGCCGTAGCCCACGAGCCCGGTGTCGGTCTCGACGCCCACGATTGTGCTGTCGAACACCGTCACGGACTTGCCGCCGCTCCACTTGTAGGTGGTTTCGTGCAGCGGGAGTTCGACACGATAGGCGAGGATGCGGGTGATTTTCATGTGACGCGAAGCCTACCTTGTCAGCGCCCGTTCGTCTTGATCAAGATGCACGCTTGGACGGCATTTTCGGCACAACCGCGGCGCGTCCGCCTGGTGCTTTAGTGCGGCGCAGGGGCAACGGGATCGCCCGGGATCTGCCGGTGGGTTTTCCGAAACTCGGTCGGCGTGACTCCGGTCGCCGCCCGAAACGCCCGCGTGAAAGCGCTATGATCGGAGAATCCGCACTCTTGCGCGATGGCCGCTACCGTGCGGTCGGTATTGCGCAGAGACCGCGATCCGGCGGCGATGCGCGTCTTGGTGATCAACTGAACGGGGGTAAGACCGAAGATTCGCTTGATGATCCGCACAAATCTCGCGGCCGGCATCTTCGCGATGCGGGCCAGGCGGGAGGGAGAGAGCGGCTCCGCATAGCTCGTCTCCAGGTGGAGCAAGGCGGCGGCAATTTCCGGCTGGATTTCACGCGAAGGAATTGGCGTACGCACATCCTTGGAAACACCGATCACACCGCAGACCTTTCCCTCCGCATCGCGCAGCGGAAGCTTGGTCGTGAGACACCAAACCGGGCGGTGCGGCAACAACCAGTGAAGTTCGAGTCGCTCGACGATGGGACGCCCCGTGCGCAACACGAAGGCATCCTGCTCGGTCGGGATGCGACCGAAGCTTCCGGCGCAAACCTCGCAGGGCCGCCGCCCGAGCATCTGCGCTTTACCGGGCAGCCCGTGACGTTCCACCAAAGAATGGTTGACCGTCGTGTAACGGCCGGCGGCGTCCTTGATAAAAAACGCGATGTCGGGCGTGTGATCGAACAGCTCTTCCAACAACGACCGGTCGATCCCGGCCTCCGCAGCGGAGGCAAGGGCGGAAACTGGGGCGACGGTGTCGGGGGTCAGGTTCACGAGCGCTTTTTTCCGAAACTGAAGCGCGACGAATCCGCTGTCAACGTAGCCACCGGAAACGAAATCTCGGCACGCGGTGGATAACCGAACTACCCCGGAGCTGGCCCTCGACTGTGCCGAAATCGCCGCCGCGACCATGCTTCGCGGTCAAGACGGTCCGGCACCACGGTGGTAAGCTTCGCACCACGCTCCTGCCTTCCGCTTGAACCCGACGCGTGCTCGGGAAGGCCAATCTCATCTCTCTCACTACACCCCAATGATCCGCCGCGACCCGCTCCTTGCCCTCCTGCTATTGTTCCTGTTCGCCGCGACACTGCGCGCCCAACCTGCGGGCGCCGCCACCGGTCTCATCGAAGGCCGCGTCCTCAACGCCGCGAGCGACACCTACCTCGAGGGCGCGCGCGTGACCGTCGAGGGCACCGCGCTCGAGACGTTCACCGATCCCGACGGGCGTTATCGTCTCGCGGGCGTTCCCTCGGGCGAGGTGCGCGTGCGCGTCGTTTACACCGGTGCGGCGCCGAGCGTCACCACCATCCGAGTCGCCGCCGGCCAGACCGCCTCTCAGGACATCACGCTCGCCACACTCGGCCGCATCGCCCGCGCCGCCGGCGAGGTTGTGAAGCTCGACAAATTCACCGTCGGCGAGTCGCGCGAGATGGAGGGCGCCGCCATCGCGATCAACGAGCAGCGCTTCGCCGCCAACATCAAGAACGTCGTCTCCACCGACGAGTTCGGCGCCGTGTCCGAGGGCAACGTCACCGAGTTCCTCAAATACCTGCCCGGCCTCACCGTCGA
The DNA here is from genome assembly GCA_044358025.1 of Opitutaceae bacterium. Classification (GTDB taxonomy): domain Bacteria; phylum Verrucomicrobiota; class Verrucomicrobiia; order Opitutales; family Opitutaceae; genus GAS368. Next base: position 17,216 of record JBIKOK010000022.1, on the reverse strand, counting down.
GCAGGGCGGCGGCGACGGCCGCTGGATCTCCATCGAAGGCGCGCCCACCGCCAACACCCCCATCACCTTCGGCGGCATCGGCCTGCCCTCGCCCGGCAACAACAGCACCAGCCGCACGATCGAGATCGGGTTCTTCAATCTCAACAACGTCTCCCGCGTCGAGGTCTCCCACTCGCCCACGCCCGACTCGCCGGGCAAGTCCCTCGCCGGCTCCATCAATCTCGTGCCTCGCTCCTCCTTCGAGCGCGCCCGCCCGATCTTCATCGGCAGTGTGTATCTGATGATGCGCGACGACTACCGCAGCCTCGGCCAGAGCGCCACGCTCTACCGCGACCCGCGCCGCAAGGTCTGGCCCGGCGCCGATTTCTCCTGGGTTGTGCCGGTGAACAAGCGCTTCGGCTTCTCCGTTGCCGCCGGGTTCTCGCGACAGTTCTCCAGCGGCGACCGCGCCACCAACACCTGGCGCGGCAACTCCGCCGTTACCAACGGCGTCGCCTTCCCCCACACCACGCCCGACCGCCCCTACCTCTCCCAGTTCAACATCCAGGACTCGCCCAAGGAGACCGAGCGCGACTCCCTCGGCATCACGCTCGACTACCGGCTCACCGCCCATGACCGCATCGCGCTCTCGTATCAGTATTCCTCTTTCGACGGCTGGTATTCGAACCGCTTCATCGGCTTCCTCCCCACCCAAATCGTCGCCGCCTCGATCTCGCCCCACTCCGTGCAGGGTGTGGCCGGCGCCGGCCAGCTCACGCTCAGCAATCAGGGCAACCGCGTCCGCGAAAACCGCACCTTCATGCCCACCTTGACCTGGCGCCACGACGGCCCGCTCTGGAAATTCGATTTCGCCGTCGGCCGCGCCAACGGCACCAACGCCATCCGCGACACCGACAAGGATCGCTTCTTCGCCGTTCAAGCCCGCCGCACCGGCGTCACCATCGGTTTCGCGGACACCGGCTTCGTCCGCCCTGGCATCATCACCGTCACCGACGCCGCCACCGGCCGCCCGGTCGATCCCTACCGCCTGGAAAGCTACGCGCTCAACACCGTCAGCACCTCGCCGCAATACGCCTCCGATCTCAACGTCACCGCCACCGCCAACGCCCGCCGCGATTTCCTCTGGCGCGTGCCCGTCACGCTCCGCACCGGCGTCGACTTCCGTCAGACGCAGCGCGACATCCGTGCCTGGTCCGCCGTCTACACCTACGTCGGCCGCGATGGCCGCCAGAACAACGTCAACGGCTCCGCGCTCCCGATCCTCGACGCGGTGTTCTCCGACCGCATCGCCCCCTTCGGCTTCCCGAAAATCCAGCACACCGACGCGATCGAGGCCTACACCTACTGGCGCGCGCACCCGAACGAATTCACCCTCGACGAGAACAACCTCTACCGCTCCGACGTCACCGGCTCCAAATACGCCAAGGAGTCCGTCTCCGCCACCTACCTCCGCGGCGACGTCGCCCTCCTCGACCGCCGCCTGCTCCTCGTCGGCGGCGTGCGCGCGGAGCAGACCGACGTCGCGGCCCAGGGCCCGCTCACCGATCTCTCGCGCAACGTCCAGCGCGACGCCCAAGGTCGCCCGCTCCGCAACCCCGCCACCGGCGCCATCCTTCCCATCACGACCAACGCCCTCGCCGCCTCGCGCCTCACCTACCTCGATCGCGGCGCGCACAGCGAGAAACAATACCTCCGCTTTTTCCCCTCGCTCAACGCGACCTACCACCTTCGCGAAAATCTCCTCCTGCGCGCCGCCGTATCGACGAGCATCGGCCCGCCCGACTTCAACCAATACGCCGGCGGCCTCACGCTCCCCAACACCGACAGCCCACCCGCCTCCAACAACCGCATCGTCGTCAACAACGCCGCCATCAAGCCTTGGACCGCCAACACCGTGAAGGTGCGTGTCGAGTATTACTTCGCCGGCGTCGGCCAGATCTCGCTCGGCGCGTATCGCCGGCATTTCCAGAATTTCTTCGGCGCCACGGTCTTTCCCGCCACGCCCGAGTTTCTTTCGCTCTACGGCCTCGATCCCGACGAACTCGGCGCCTACGAGGTCAGCACCCAGCGCAACCTCACCGAGACGATCCGCACCGAGGGCATGGACCTCAGCTACCGGCAGGCGCTTACGTTTCTGCCACACTGGGCGCGCGGCCTCCAGGTGTTCGCCAACGGCAGCATCAAAAAGAGCAACGCCGCGAAGGGCGAACTCGCCGGCGTGGACTTCAGCGAGATCCCCCGCAACGCCGCGTGGGGCATCAGCTTCACCCGCCCGCGCTACAACCTCCGCGTGAACTGGACGTGGCGCACCGACGAAGTGCAGGGCATCGTCACGGGCGTGGGCATCGAGCCAGGCACCTTCAACTACACACCCGGCTACACCAAGATCGACGTCCTCGGCGAATTCATGATCTGGCGACGCTTAGCGCTCTTCGCCAATCTCCGCAACATCGGCGACGTCCCCGCCTCCGGCACCACCCGCGGCCCCAGCACCCCCGAGCACGCCACGCAGCGCCTTCAGGAACGCTACGGTTCTCTCTGGACGATTGGCGTGAAAGGCACGTTCTAGTCCGGCCATGCCGCGACTCGCATCGCCGGCTCCGTGTCGATTGCGAAAACCACCATGAAACCGTCCCGTTTCGTCCTTCTCGCGCTCGCGCTTGCCGCGCTTGCCGCGCTTGCTGCGCTCCCCGCGCACGCCGCCCAGCCGGTGCGCCCCAACATCGTCTACATCCTCGCCGATGACCTCGGCTACGGCGACCTCGGCTGCTACAACGCCGACTCGAAGATTTCCACGCCGCATCTGGATCGACTCGCACGGGAGGGCACGCGTTTCACCGATGCTCATGCAGCGACTTCAGTTTGCTCGCCGACGCGCTACGCGCTCCTCACCGGCCGCTACTCTTGGCGCACGCGTTTGCAGCGCAATGTCCTCGGGCCCTGGGAACGCCCGCTGATCGCGTCGGAGCGCCTCACGGTGGGCCGGCTCCTCCAGCAGCACGGCTACGCGACCGCCTGCGTCGGCAAGTGGCACCTAGGCCTCACCTACGCGACGACCGACCGCCAGCCACCTTCGCTTGGAACCAGGACAGCGCCGGGCAACCTCGATTTCACCCGGCCCATCGCCGACGGCCCGATCACGCGCGGTTTCGATCACTACTTCGGCACCAACGTGCCGAACCATCCGCCCTTTTGTTTCGTCAACGACGACCGCACGGTCGGCACGCCGATGTGGGGCGTCACCGCAGCGGCGGATGAACCCGACGCTCCCGGCCCGCGCGTGCCCGGTTGGAAACTGGCGGACATTCTGCCCGGACTCACGCGCCACGCCGTGCAATGGATCGAGGACTCCGCGAAGAAACCCAAGCCCTTCTTCCTCTATTTCTCGCTCACTTCGCCGCACTATCCGGTGGTGCCGTCGCCGGAGTTCGTCGGGAAATCCAAAGCCGGTCGTTACGGCGACTTCGTTGAGCAGACCGACTGGACCATCGGCCAGGTGCTGGCCGCGTTGCAGCGCAGCGGCGTGGCGGACAACACGCTCGTCATCGTCACCAGCGACAACGGCCCTGAGATCACAGGCGAGGTGAATCCCGGCGCCTATGATCGCGTCACGCAGTCCGGCCATCGCAGCTCCGGCGCACTGCGCGGCGCCAAACGCGACGCCTGGGAAGGCGGCCACCGGGTGCCGTTCATCGCGCGCTGGCCCGGCCGGATCAAAGCCGGCGCCGTGAGTGACGAGACGATGTGCCATGTGGATTTCATGGCCACCGTCGCCGCCCTCCTCGGCGCGAAACTCCCAGATCACGCCGCCGAGGACAGCGTGAACGTCCTGCCCGTCCTGCTCGGCGAAAAACGCACCGCCCCCGCGCGCGAAGCCACCGTGCATCACAGCGCCCAGGGCAAATTCGCCCTCCGCAGAGGCGACTGGGTTTTTATTGATGCTCCCACCGGCGACGACAACGGCCCCCGCGGCGAACCCCAGTGGCTCAAAACCGAGCGAGGCTACGTCGCGCACAATCAACCCGGCGAACTCTTCAACCTCCGCGAGGACCTCGCGCAGCGTCACAACCGCTACGCCGAGCAGCCGCAGCTCGCGGCCGAGTTGAAAGCCCTCCTCGAAAAATACAAAACCGCCGGCCGCAGCACCCCCGGCGCCGCGCAGAAAAACGACGTGCCGATCCAGCCCTTCGCCCCGCGCCCCGCACCCGGCAAAACCAAGGCCGCGCGCTGACTCCACCTTCGCCGTGAATATTTTTCCCTCTCTCCGCGTGCTCGTCGCGGTCTTCGCGCTCCTGGGCAGTGTCGCCACCGCCGCGGAGAAAAGGCCCAACGTGCTCTTCATCGCGCTCGACGATCTCAATGACTGGATCGGCTGCCTCGGCGGGCATCCGCAGACGAAGACGCCAAATCTCGATCGGCTCGCCGCGAGCGGCGTGCTGTTCCGCAACGCCTACTGCGCCGGAGCCTCGTGCAATCCGTCGCGCACCGCCGTCTTCAGCGGCCTGCCGCCGCACCGCTCGGGGCTTTATCGCAACACCCAAAAAATGCGCGAGGTCCTGCCGCAGGCGGAGCTGCTGCCGCGCTACTTCTCGCGTCACGGCTACTCGGCCACCGGCTCGGGCAAGATGCTCCACTACGTCATCGATCCGCAGTCGTGGGGCGACTACTTCCCGGACAAGGCGACGGACAATCCCTTCCCCCGCACGTTTCACCCCGCGCAACGCCCGGTGAGCCTGCCCCGCGGCGGTCCGTGGCAATACGTCGAGACCGACTGGGCCGCGCTCGACGTGACCGACGAGCAGTTCGGCGGCGACTGGCTCGTGGCAAAGTGGATCGGCGAACAACTCCAGCGGCAGCACGAGAAGCCGTTCTTCCTCGCCTGCGGCATCTACCGGCCGCACGAGCCGTGGTTCGTGCCGCAAAAATATTTCGAGCCCTTTCCCCTCGAGAGCATCCAGCCCGGACCCGGCGTGAAGGAAGGCGACCTCGACGACGTGCCGCCCGCCGGCCAGCGGATCGCCCGCAACCGCTACTTCGCGCACATCCAGGAGCACAAGCAGTGGAAGCAGGGCATCCAGGCCTACCTCGCCTCCATCTATTTCGCCGACGCGATGCTCGGCCGCGTGCTCGATGCGCTCGAGCGCTCGCCGCACCGCGACAACACCATCGTCGTGCTCTGGAGCGATCACGGCTGGCACCTCGGCGAGAAGGAGCATTGGCAAAAATTCACCGGCTGGCGCATCGGCACCCGCGTGCCGCTCATGATCCGCGTGCCGAAGGGTGCGCCCGGCCTGCCCGCCGGCACGGCGGCCGGCGGCGTGTGCGATCGGCCCGTGAGCCTCGTGGATCTTTTCGGCACGCTCACCGATCTCTGCGGGCTGCCGGCAAAGGCGGACATCGCCAGCCGCAGCCTCGCCCCGCTCCTGCGCGATCCGCAGGCCGCCTGGCCCCACGCTGCGCTCACGCACCTCAACCAACCCGCCGACTACGCGATCAGCACGCAGCGCTGGCGCTACCTGCATTACCTCGGCGGCGAGGAGGAACTCTACGACATCGAAACCGATCCGCACGAGTGGACCAACCTCGCCGCCCAGCCCGGTCACGCCGCCAAGCTCGCCGAGATGCGCGCGCTGGCCCCATCGGCGATGGCGCCGCTGGTTCTGCCGCCAGCGGACCCAGCAGCGAAGAAGTGAAGCAACCGCAACAACTACTTCCGAATTTCCAGCCATGCGCCCATCAATCCCCTTGTTCATTCTCTCCCTCGGCCTGCTCGTTGCGCCAGCTGCGCTCCGCGCCGCGGCAGCGCCCGCGTCCCGGCCCAACGTGGTCATTCTACTCACCGACGATCAAGGCACGCTCGACGCGAACTGCTACGGCTCGACGGATCTGAAGACGCCGAACATCGACCGGCTCGCAGCCGGCGGCGTGCGCTTTACCCAAGCTTACGGACACACGGTCTGCTGCCCATCGCGGGCGGCACTTTTCACCGGCCGTCATCCCCAGCGCGGCGGCGTGCGGAACTGGACCCAAGGCGACCGTCACGGTTCGGACCGCCAGAATCTGTTCATGGCGCCCGAGGAAGTCACCTTGGCCGAAGCATTGAAGTCCGCCGGCTACCGCACCGCGTTGTTCGGCAAATGGCACCTCGGCGCGCAGGTCGGCCACGGTCCGCTGGATCAGGGCTTCGACGAACACTTCGGGCACCTCAGCGGCTTCATCGACAACTACCGCCACTTTTTTCTGCACGGCCGCGGCTATCACGATCTCTACGACGGCAACACGGAGATCTTCCGGCGCGACGAATACTATCCCGATATGATGATTGATCGCGCGGTGCGGTTCATCGAGGCCAACAAGGCCGCGCCGTTCTTCATGACGGTCGCCTTTAACCTGCCCCACTATCCGATGCAGCCGACCGCGAAGTTCAAGGACGCCTACGCGGACTTGCCTATGCCGCGCCAGGCGTATGCGCGGATGATTTCCTCCGTGGACGATCACATCGGCCGCGTGCTCGACAAACTCGACGCCACCGGCCTGAGCGACCGGACCGTCGTCATTTTCATGAGCGACAACGGCCACTCCACCGAGAACAACGCAGGCGTCTCGGTCGATGATCACACGAGCGGCTACCCGCGCGGACACTACTATCTCGCGAATGGCGGCGGCGGAAACACCGGCCAATGGATCGGCAACAAGGGCACGTTCTTCGAGGGCGGCATCCGCGTGCCGGCGATCATCCGCTATCCCGCCAAGATTCCTGCGGGTCAGGTGCGCGACCAAATCGTGACGATCATGGACTGGTTCCCGACCGTCCTCGATCTCTGCGGCGTCACGCCGCAGGCCAGCGCCCCCAAGCTCGACGGCCACAGCATGGCCCGCGTCATCGCCGACCCGAAGGCGGCCAGCGCCCATGAAGTCCTCCACTTCGCGTGGGGGCGAAACTGGGCGGTCCGCCGCGGCGACTGGAAACTGATCAGCGTCATCAATCCCCGCACCAGCACGACGCGCGTTTCTCTGCACTATCTTGCCGAACCGAAGCCTGAGGTAAACGATCATGCCGAAGCAAAACCCGAAATCGTCCGCGAACTCACGGCCCTCCATGAGAGCTGGGCGCGGAGCGTGGAACCCAAGAACGTTTGAACAAATTGGTAGGGATGCCCCTCCCCATGCCAGGTCCCGCGATCCACAGATGTCGCCCGCGTGTGCGCAGGCTCCTGATGATCGAATCGCCGACACTGATTATTCAACGACGTTGGCCGAAATGGCGCGAATCCACCTATATCCGATATCCAAAGCTCGCTGGTCGCTGAACAGTTTCCTCCTTGAGAGGGATCGATATCGACGAATTTCAGCAGGAATTCCCCTATTAAAATCACCTATTAGCGCCACTTTGGTTCGCGTTGAAATCGCGTCTCGTCCGCCAAATCAAAATCCCCCTCGTAGAGAGGGGTTTTTTTATGCCTCAAAACCCGCCGCTTCCAATGAGGCTTCCAATGAGTCAATAAAACGGGTTGCGGCTTGCGTGTTGTCAATTACGTCACAGCGTTGACACAAAACCAACACCATGACCCTCGCCCGCTTCTTCATCGGTCTCCGTTCCAAGGCAGGATTGTCGCTTCGTGCCGTCGGAAAAAAGTGTAAACCCGAACTCGACGCCGTCACAGTCTGGAAAATCGAGAACGGCCGGCCCGTGCGTGCGGCGACTCTCGCGCAGATCCTCCACGCCATCGGCCTCGACGAGCGCGATAACGCTTACCTTGAGGCCTTCGCCTATTGGTCAACCGAGCAGGCCGGCACCCTCGCGCATGCCCGGGTGGCGCCGAGCATGACCCGCGCGCGGAAGAAGAACGACCGCGAGTTCGACAAACTCGTCACCGCTGCGACGGCCGCGCTTCGCCAGGTGCCCGACCGCGACCGGCCGGTCATCGTCGAGGCCTTGGGCCATCCCGCGGCGCTCGTGCTTTGGATGCAGTCGCGAAAATAGTTCCAGATAGCACCTTGTCGGTTGGCGCCCTCATTCGTAGCGGGCGGGCGCCATGAACAACAAAACTGAAAAAAGCCCCTTCAAGGCGGCTCCCATCGCCGCGATAAAGACGGCCATCAAAAACGCCAAAGCCGAGGGCACCGTCGGCATGGGCCTCGACAACCTCAAAGCGGTCACGCGGGTTCCGGCCGGCGCCCCGCTCGGCACCAACGCCCGCTACTACTACAACGAAGCCTTCAACGAGGTCGCGGCCGAAGCCGCCGGGAGCTTCCTCCTCCCGCCGGTCAAAGGGCTGATCTGGGCGGTGGGCAGCTACGGCGCAGTCGCCGCGGTCGCCAGCCTCGGCACCGGATACGGAGGTGCCAAATGAACCACTCCTTCACCAACCTCACCCCAGCCTCGAAATCGGCTCATGACGCCACCGCGCAAAAGCTCGCGAGCGACTACATCCGCAACCTCGGGAATTACCGTGAGGACTGCGGCGCCCGCTTCCCCACCCTTGCCTTTTTGGCTCAGGATCTCCGCACCCGGTGCGACCTCCGCGAGAAGTTCAACCGCCACGCTCGGATGCTGCGGGCGAACAACTGCAAAATCCACTGGCACATTGTCCAAGCCGGCGCGAGGGCTGAGATTAAGGCCCAGCTCACCACCGGACTTTCTGGAAGTATCCTGCTGCAAAATAAGCTTACCCGAATCCGCGCCGCCGAAGCCGCTGCGGATACGGGCGGTGCCGCCGTTGAGGAGCGGTCCGCGCCGGTCGACGTCGGCCGCCATCATTTGCGCGGGAGTCAGGCCGCGGTTGTCGAGTTCGGTCTGGATTTCGCGGGCGCGGGCGCGGAGCCCGATTACCGCCGGTTTCGCGGCGGTCATGAAAGCGCGACCGGGCTCAGTGTCCTCGAAATATCCGAAGTCGTCTCCCGCGACCCGGTTTTTCACGACGAGATAGCGCACCCGGTCGCGGAGTGCAGCCGACCACGTGAACAGAGTTTCCACGCTGCTCGCTGCGCTCGTGATTGTGGCGACGGCCGTGAATCGAAAACCTTCAGCGGCGAGACCGTCGAACATGGTGTCGATCCATTCGAAGGTATCGCGACCGGAACCCGCCGCGAGGTCCGCGAGCGCTACCGGTGTTTCGGCGGTGAGCATGGTGTCGACGAATCGGTCGAGGCCGCGCTCGACGCGAATGTCGAGTTTCGTCGCCCCGGGAAAGAAATGACTCAGGGAGCCGCGCTGCTTGTTCTCGGTGTCGCAGTCAAACAGCGTCGCGGGAATACCGCGCGACGCATAGTAATCAGCGATCGCAGCGGCGACCGTGGTCTTGCCGACGCCGCCTTTTCCGCCGCACGAAAAAACGATCAATTTTGAGGGTTGGGTCATAGTCATGGAGAGATTTTTTCAAGTGGCTTGGTGGGATCGTAGAAGAGCCAGCCGGTGGCACTTGAGGCTTTGACCGCCGGTCGGGCGGGTGGCACGGGCGTGCGCCGATCAGCCGGCGCGGCAGCGGCGCCCGCGGTCACCGGCGCGAGCAACGTGACGACGGAGCGTCGCCGCGAACGCACCTTGACGAACGCGAAGACGTGGCCGGCGGCGGCGCGACGAATTCGGGAACCCGGATGATCGGCACGAGCATCGCTTGGATCCGCGACACGACTTGCCGCACCCAACGCAGCCGCTGGCTGCGTGCCGGTGTCCAGCGGTCAAGTGCGGCGGGTCGCGGCCGGTTGCTCGTGGGAAGCGCGTCGAAGAGCGCCGCTTTGTCGGGAGTGTAACCGGTCGCTTGCTGGCGGGCGCGAGAAAACGCCACGTAGGCCGCCTTGGCGTCGAGACGAGCGGCGCACACAATCACTTCGTCGCACGTGCGCCCCTGCGCTTTGTGAGACGTGACCGCATAGCCGTGAGCCAATGCCCGAAAATCCGCGGGAATCGTTTTTTCGCGCCCGGTCGCATCGCGGGCGCACCACGCGCCGTCGGATTTTCGCGCTGCGAGCGTGAGCACGTCGCCGTTGACGAGACCCGCGACCCGCTGGTTCTGACGGACGAGGACGCGGTCGCCCGGTGCCAGTTCAATCACGCGCGGTGCCGCGGCCGTCCACGCCGTCGCGTGACGCCGCGGTGAAACGTCCGTTTCCTGTCCCTGCTCGTCGCGAATCCGCAGTGCGCCCCGCGCTACGGCCACCACTTCCACGCTAGCCCCGACCGGCAGCCCGGCCTCCCGCAACGGCAAGCAGCGAAACGCTTTTCGGTGCGGAACACTGGAAATCGACGAAGGCGATACGTCCGCCGCCTGTGCGCGCCGTCAGTTTGCGACCGGTCAGTGGGTGGCGGTTGCTGCGCAAGCGCTCGAACGCTTCGTCGTGTGCGCCGATGGCTCGGCCGGCGAGGCCGAGGCGCTCTGCCGCCTGCCCCACCCAGACTCCCGTGACCGTCTCCTTTTCCGCATAGTAGTCGTTCGCGGAGAGATGATTCGCGAGGTAGGTCGAGCCGTCGCGGAGTTTCGCCATCGTGAACATGACCGCAGCATGGGCGTGCTGCGGTCTGCGACCAAGATACGGCATTTAACACTGCTTTCGATCAGTGTTAAAGAGCGGGAGTCGTTGCGTTTGTCGTCGGAAACCGGCGGAGGAAATCAGTTGTTCCAATACTGCTGGAACTGCTCGCGTGGGCCACGCTCCAGACGGAGATAAAGTCGTCGGGCTGCCGCCTCGCGCACGGCGGGATCGGTTTTGTAGCCGGGTGCGCGGGTTTCGAACCACGCGGTGACGAAAGCGTGTTTGGCGAACGCACGCTGTTCTAGCACGGGAAAGTGGATGTCCTGTAAGAGACCGAAACGTTCGGCGTTCGTCTCGCGCCATTCCTGAACGAGTCCGGCCAGCGTCAGGATTTGACCCGGCCGGGTCGCTTCCGCCTGGAGCTGCGGCAGCGCTTGCAGGAGGCGGCTATACGCCGGGTTGCTGCGCGCCACCACGCGGCCGAGCCAGCGGACATACAATCCCCACCACGTTGCGCAATGAAACGGCATCTCCGCCAGGATGCTGGTGCGCGGAGCATCGCCGAAAAAATCCTCGGGGACCCGGCACTGGACGACAGCGGCCCAATAGGCTTGTGCCACGCGGCGGCGGGCCAGACGCGCCGCAGGTTCCGCGCGACGACGATGAGCGTCGAGTTGCCGTTCGCATTCCTGCAATTTCGTGCGCAGCCGCACAGAGCCATCGGTGCCTGCAGTATGGTTGACGGCGCTGCACGATTCGCGATGGGGACGAACCAAGGACTTCAGGTAGGCCTCTTGGGTCGCCTCGAACGCCCCTCGCACAGCGCAATAGGCCGGTCCGCCTTCGCCGGCGCAGGCCGCTTCCGTCGCTGCGTCCAAGCAAGCTTCGGCGTGGGCTTCCGGTAGGTGCAACGCCCGGAAGCGGAGATAGGCACTCACTTCGGCGACAAACGCGGTCTGCACTTCACCGGAATTTTGCAAGATGAACGACGCCCCTGCATGTTCCAACGCCCGAATGGCACACCAATCGGTGAGCACTTCAGGCCAGCAGGGTTGGGCGGGACGCGGTTTCAAGGTGAGTGGTGCGAGTGGTTGATCTTGCGCATACATTATACCACCGCCTGCAAGCGTGCTCCTCGGTCACCAGGGTCATCGGCAAGGTGATCGTGGAGTCGTCGCCTGTGCCTTTCTTGGCTCTAGCGGGATCGCATCAGTTCAGTGCGGCTCTTGCTCCGATTGAATGTGACTGACCCAAGTGACAATATTTTGGCAGGAGCCCACTCCGTATCCGTGGATCTTGTGCAATTCGCCGCCCTTCCGAATATGCGTGTCGCTGGCAAAGTCACCTCGGGTGACCGCCCCGAGGACGTCCTGCGGTGTTTGAAAGCCAGCCACAACCAACAGCCGGCTGCAGCGCCGATCCAAACCGGGAAATTTCCCGGAACAAACCCAGCCAAATTTCCTGAGAAATGCGATGGCGCCATCGTCCATTCCGCGGTATTGGCGCCACTCCCATTCGTTCTGCGGCTCGATGGGCGCAACCATTCGGCGGTCTCGGATATATTGAACGATACTCCGCAGTGTCTCGCGTCCGAAGTGCGCGAACGCCTTTTTCGGGCGGCCCGAAAGTGCACCAAAGGCTCCGGCCCAGTAGTCACGCGGTCGTTCGAAATCGGATATTGGCAGATCCTCAAAATGACCATTTCGGCTCTTCACAGTGTCATCGCGTTACGTGGTCTGGCACGGCGCGTCGAGCGAGATTTGAGGAGAGGTGCACTTACGTCCTAGCGGGAGCTATATCATGAATCCGATGGGAGAACTCGCTTCTTTGGTCTATTATGATCGGCGCTATCGTGTGCGAACGGCGGGAATGAGAGCGACACAGACGGCGCACTCCGTCCTGCTGCATGGTGATTTCGTGGGTTCAGCAATCCGTTGTTTGTCATATGAAAATACGCCGTCACCTCTTCGCCTCCGCTTGGGTGCTTTGCCTCACTCCTGTCGGGGCATTCTCTCAGAAAACAGTGAAGCCGAGTTCCGCCGATACCGCGTGGCTCGCCGTCACCGCGGTGGCGACACCGGCATCCTCGGCAAGCAAGACGACTGTCCAGAAGACGGCCGCCGACGTTCAGGCGGCGGCGCAGCAATTCGCCGCGCAGCAAAAGTCCATCGCGCAAAGCGCCAGAGATTTTTACGTGACGTTTCCCGCCGATGCGCGCGTGCCGCAGGCGAAAAAACTGGAGGCCACCAGCCTCCTCCTGAGCACGTGGCCGACACCGGCCGACCGCGGGAAAGCTGCGTTTCAGACGGCTGTAGTCTATGCCAACGACACGACAAATCCTCCGAAAGACCGCTTCGAGGTATCGGCTCTACTCGCGGCCCAACAGTTCAAGATTCAGCGTAACGGACGGGCGCTTTCCGACGATCCCGTGGCGCACGAAAAGGCGGCCGACAGGCTCTTTGCCGAGTTTGGCGCCACTCCCCAGAGCTTCGACTACTACCTGAGAATCGCCGACGCGGCCGATGCCGAAACGAGCAATCGCGTAGCCCGCAGGGTTGCGAGTGCCCCTGCCTCAGCCGCGCAGAAAAAGCAGGCGCAGGTGGCCATCGATCGACACGCACTGGTGGGGAAGCCGCTTTCGCTCACCTTAAAGAGTGCCGACGGGAAAGCTCTCGACCTGCGTCAGGCCGGGAAAGTCACCGTCCTCTATGTTTGGAGTGCACAGCACAGCGCCGCCGATTGGGCGGCACTCGCCCGCACCAAACAGGCAGCCCCGCCCAATACGGAGTGGGTGTGTGTCGCCCTCGATACGACTGCGGCAGAGTTGGCGCAAGTGTCGGGAAAAGCACCGGCGAAGAGCACGCATTGCGTGCTGAATCAGACGCAGAGGGCCGAGCTGGTAAAAGCTCTCAAGGTGCGCCGCCTGCCGTTTGTCTACGTGGTCGAGGGCAAGGGCAATCTGGCCGGCTACGGTCGCCCCATGGACCTCCCGACCTTGCTGGCCTCGGTCAATCGCTAACTGGAGGACGATACCATGATGCCAATTTCTCATTCGCACACTTCTGCTTTCCGGTCATTCAGGTTTCACTTTTACCTGGGTGCACTTCTGCTCGGTTACGCCCATCTGAGCGCGGCTTTTACCGTGACGGATACCTCGGCGCCGCACTACCAAGGGAGCACGATCAACCTGACGGTCAGCGGTAGCACCGATGCGACTTTCAACTATACGGAGGGCGACTACGACAACCACGGTAATTATTTCACGTGGGGTCGGAATGGGATTCATAGTGTCTCGGCCTATGCCTTCACGTGGGTTCCCAGCTTTACGAACTACGGGTTGCAGGCGACGTTGGTGCCCGGCTCCGGTGGCGGCGTTGCCCAGAGCCTGGCGGGCTTTGGATTTGGCTATACGGCGCCGATGCCGCCCGGCGCCTACACGCTCGTCGCCTATGTAAATGGATTTTTTTGGCGCGACGGAAACTGGCAACGCAACGGCTACTATGACGAAGAGGGCAATTGGGTGGACGAGGAGGAGTCGTGGAATCCACCTCAGTCCGGCGTGGAGGACGGTTCGGCGGAGCAATCGCTGGCGATTTCAGTCATCGCCAGCGGAACGGCTCCGCAGACGATCAGTTGGACTGCGGCACCGCCCGCGACACTCCCGTGGAGCGACACCGCACCACGCTCGCTCGCCGCGACCGCCTCATCGGGCGCGCCGGTGAAGTTCTCCCTCGGGCCCACGAGCGCCTACCCCTACGCTTTCGAGTTAAGTGGCACAACTCTGACCTACTGCGGAACACCGTATGGCTTGACCGCCAACCAAAGCCACACCTGGACTGTGCTCGCCGAGGCTCCGGCCAGTGCGACTCATGCTTATACGAGCGTGCTTTACTCGATCACCACGGTTAAAGCGCCACAGTCTATTCCCGCTGCATACACCTCGCCAACGACAGTCGATGCGGATGGCTACCAGTCGCTCCTTTCGGTTTTGGTGGCCGGACAAATTTCGGGTTACACGCCGCTTGGGCTGCAGCTCGTGAGCGGAGAAGGGCGCCTGGTCGATGGGGTCAACTACTACCCCGAAGGTTATGTCGGCGACGCGACGATCAACGCCAGCTATCCTGCCAGCGACCTATTTGAGGCGTCCAACGTTTGTGCGATCACCATTCACTCTTTCGCTCCGCCGCGCGCACCGTGGATCAGCAGCTCTGGAGGGCCAGTTAGTCAGACCGTCGCGGTCGGAGGCTCGGCGACGTTTGCAGCCACTATTGACCGAGGCATACCGCGGGCATCGATTCAGTGGTTGAGAAATGGCGCGCCCCTTGCCGCGCAAAGCGCCTCAACGCTCACGCTCGCAAATGTCCAGGCGGCCGATGCCGGGACCTATTCGGTTATCGCCACAAACTCCGTGGGCACCGCGACGAGCACCGCCGCCACCCTCACAGTCACCGGGGCGCCGGCCGCGCCGACGATCACGACGCAACCAGTGAGCCAGACCGTGACGGTCGGAGGAAGCGTAACGATTACGGCCGCAGCAACCGGAGTACCGGCACCGACGTTTCAATGGAAGAAAGATGGCGTCGCCATCGACGGCGCGACCAATGCCTCCCTGGCGATGACCAACGTGCAGTCGGGCAATGCCGGAAACTATACTGTCGTAGCCACCAACAGTGCGGGTTCGGCAACGAGCACCGCGGCCATCCTCACAGTCACTGCGGCGTCGGCTGCGCCGACGATTACCAGCACGACCACCGCAACGGCGACAGCAGGGGTCGGTTTCAGCTATGTAGTTGCCGCGACCAATTCGCCAACGAGCTATTCAGCGACGGGATTGCCAGCGGGGTTGTCGATCAACACCGACACCGGTGTCATTAGCGGCACGGCGACCGTGAGTGGAACCTTCACGGTTTCACTCACGGCGACGAACGGGAGTGGCACTGGCAGCCCCTTCGTGCTTACGATTACTGTGGCGGCGGCCGGCACACCGATGATCATCAGCGGCAATCCGGCAGGAGTGGTGAATTCAGAGTTCAGTTACTGGGTGACGAGCTCCGTGCCGCGGGAACCGAACGAAACCGTCACCTACACCGCGAGCAACCTACCCGCCGGCCTCGAGATCGAGGCGCGGGACGGCTACATTTTCGGCACTCCCACGCAAAGCGGCAGCCCCACCGTGACGCTGACGGTGACGAATACGGTTACGGAGGTCAGCGCCACGGCGGATCGCACGTTCACCGTTCTTTCGAGTATTCCCGCCCCGTCCGTCGTTGAAGAGTCGGTCAGCATTCCGGCCGGTGGCGCGAAGTATTGGAAGAAGGACTGGAGCGCAAACCCGAGCAACGGCAATCTCACATGGCTTTCGGCGGACCGCCCGCGTTACTACGGCTTCATGTTTCGGCACCCACCGGACAACGCGGCCAACTCCAAGGGTTCAGTGGAGCTGACCATCGTGCCCACCAAGGCGGGCGACGTGTATCGGTTCCGACTTGATTTCGGCAAAGACTCCAACGCCGCGAATAACACCTATGTCGGTCGGTTGACCGTCACTGAGTTTCCGGTGATCGGGACCGCCGACCCGACGCTGCCGAACAATATATCGCCCACCGCCCTCCGCGTGGACCCCGTGCATTGGGCAATCAATAATCCCGCGACCACGTTTGCTGACGGCTCGACCTTCGATCTCAAACCCAAGCTGGTGTGGGACTCGGGGTATGCCGGCTCCAATGACATCACCGTTCTGGTGATGGACACGGGTGTGCAGAAAAACCATCCCGCGCTCGCTCGGGCGAACCGAACGTTTCACAAAAGTTTCGTTTTGGAAACCGACGAGAACGGAATCACGATCAACGAGGATGGCCTGCCATATCCGCAATACTTGTATCCTTCATCCGACGCCAGATACGTGTCCGGTCCCGTGTCTCCGACCGAGGCGGAGCACGTTCTGATGCTCACCGAGGCGCACGGCACGAAAGTGGCCGGCGCCGTCGCCGGGCTCTATTTGAATTCAGGTCACCTGTTCGACAAAACCGTGATCGGCATGGCCCCGGGCGTGCGGATTCTTGCGGCCAAAGTCGCGAAAGGCGTCATGGGGGGCAGCGAAGGGGCGTTGGACCTAACCGTCGACGCCGTCACGGATGCCATCGATTGGGGGATACAAGAAGGTGCGCGCATTTCCGTGAGCAGCTTCAGGCTGGGTTTCGCTCCCGGCAGTCTCGACGACCGATTGGAAGACACCCGTGGATCGGAACTTCTCAAGAGTGTGTGGCGCACGCCCTATGTCATCTCGGCGCAGAATGCGGGGATGCTCCACTTCGTTGCGGCGGGCAACGACGACTACAGCAACGGCCTTCCCTATCCAGCAGGTTTTCGGAGCGTGATCGCGATTGGCGCGGTCAATGCGCAAGGCACACGGGCGATCGGCCGGGACGAATGGAACAACATTCTCTGGGGGTCGAACCGCGGCAGCGGCATGGGGTTTGTTGCGCCCGGATATGCCATCGTGACCGCAGAGCCCACTTGGCTCCCACGGAAACCCGGCTCGGCCTACGCCGAGAAGAGTCTCGGGTTTACGGAAGATCCCCAGCAATCTTGGAGCTTTCTCGCCGGCGTTTGCGTCGGCAGCACCGAATACTACGGCAACTACATGACAGGCGCCCCCACCGGTGCGGTTTCGGCTCCGGTCGTGGACGGTGGTGGTGGCGGCGGTGCCAGTCATCCAGAATGGTCAGGCAAGATCGTGCTCA